>JAJRYP010000030.1 GCA_024275695.1 Patescibacteria group bacterium
ACAATTATGAACGCAAGCATACCGGCTTAAAAATGAACAAAACGACACCTGTGCAGAAAATAACAATTACGTATCTATACACACTTTCGAACACATTAATTTACGAAAACAAAAAGGTAACCGGAACTCTGCAACAAAACATAATTTGAATAATCAATCATCTTGAATTAAAATCTACATACATGCAATTTCACATTTCGAACAAAATAATTGTAGAATCAGCTAAACAAAAAAATGGTGTGTTTAGTAAAACGCATTATTCAAAATTACAAATAAATCGATTATCCAAAGAACAAAATTTTTTATTATATGATGGACATTTTTTATATCCGATTTTTATTCACAATAGTACAAAACTGAAAAAGCAAGTGAAACAATTTGACGGAATTATTGGAATTAAAAAATATGTCGAAGATATTTTGAAGCTATATAATCAAAATAATTTTTTTGTTATACAAAAAGATTTTTGTATTTTAACAAAGAAGTTAAAAGATAAAATTGATGTTTTTTCACCACTATCTATAAAAATAGTAAATTCTAAGAAAGATTTAAATGAGTTCAGCCTTTTAAAATCACAATTTTTGTTTGAAGAGTCAAATATTGAGATTGATGTTGAGACAATTGTCAATGATATAAAATCCTATTATCGTTCTTTAAAACCCGTTCTTTTAAAGTATGATAATAAAACGATAGGTATGATAAGTTCAAATTTTCATTATTCTAAATCAGCAATGCTAAATATGCTATATATAAAAAAGGAATTTAGAAAAAAGGGATATGGAGAACTACTGAGTAAATGGTATATTAAATACCTGCAAAGAAGTTCGAAGAATATTTGCCTTTTTGTGTCTTCCGAAAATATACAAGCAAAAAAGATATATTCGAAGATGGGTTTTAGAAAAGTTGATAATTGGTTAATGGCACTTTCCAAATGATACTAGATGGACTTAAAGGTGTTTTATGCGACTTAGATGGAACGCTTATCGATAGCGAATGTGTTCATGAAAAAGGTCATAATACCTTTTTTGAAGAGAAAGGAATAATTCCTTTTCCACAACATATTCCAGGGGTTGCTTTGGAGACAATTTTTCGTAAATATGGTGAAGAAACTGGAGATGAAGCAAATGCTTCAAAGCTTATGGAAGAATACTTACAATTTATTTCGGATTTTTTGCAAGATAATATTGAAAATATCCATTTTTTTGACGATGCTTTAATATTTTTAGAATCGATTCGAGAAATGGCGAACTGCATTGTTACAACATCTTACAGTTCGTGGTTTAAACTCTACGATAAACATTTAAAACTTAGTAGATTTTTTAAACACCAAATCACCAAAGACGACGTTTTTCCTTTTGTGAAACCACATCCAAAACCATATGTTCTTGCAGCAGCAAAACTGGGTCTTAATCCGGCAGAATGTTTAGCAATCGAGGATTCTTGTGTAGGTATTCAGTCAGCCATAAATGCAGGGTGTACAGTTGTTGTGATCCAACGTACTGTTACTTCATCATTAAACAATGTGGTCGATTGCAAAAATGTTTTTTTAGTAAAAAGTCTTGATGACATTGTTGAATAAAAAGGCCGCCGGTAATTCAACCTGGCGACCCTTTTGATTTGTTCAATAGTTTTATTTGAATTCTACAGTAGCGCCGGCTTCTTCCAGTTTTTTCTTAAGTTCTTCAGCTTCTTCCTTAGGCACGTTTTCCTTAACCGGTTTTGGTGCGCCGTCTACAAGATCTTTCGATTCTTTAAGGCCAAGGCCTGTAATTTCACGGACAGCTTTAATAACGGCAACTTTTTGTCCACCTGCGGCGGCAAGTACGACATTTACATTTCCGCTACCGGCATCATCGGCGCCTCCGGCATCTCCGCCACCGGCAGCGGGAGCTCCGCCGGCCATCATTACCGGAGCAGCGGCACTAACGCCGAATTTGTCTTCCATTGCTTTTACAAGGTTTGCAAGGTCAAGTACGGAAAGTTTCTCAACTGCGTCGAGAATTTTTTCCGCGTCTTTACTGAGTTTAACTTCTTCTTTGGTTTCTTCAGCCATTGTGTAAGTGAGTTAAAGGTTAATAAAAAATATAATTAAGTTTAAATTACTGTTTGTCTTCATCGGCGGAAGCGTCAGTCTTCGGATTAGCGTCATCTGCCGGTTTGTCTTCAGTTTGATCGGCCTCCGAAGCTGCTTCTTCGGTTGCGGGGGTAGCCTCCGGAGCTGCCTCTTCGGCAGCAGGCTTAACATCGGTTTCTTTGGTAGAAGTTGTTTCCGGCCCGCTCTCCTCAAGTTTATCTTTATAAGCTGAAACAACACCAACAAAATTTCGTAGAAGCGAAGAAAGTACGCCATGAAATCCGTTGATTGGAGATTTTATTGACCCAACCAACTTTGCAAGAAGTTCTTCTTTGCCGGGAATTTGCGCCAATTCCAATGTTTCCTCTTTTGTTAAAGTACGTCCTTCCATCAAAGCTCCAAGAAGTTTTATGTTTTTATTGTTTTTTGAAAATTCAAAAAGAGTTTTTGCGGCGGCAATTTCATCGTTTTGAGCAAATGCTATGCCAACTTGACCTTCAAGGACTTCTTCGGGCAGATCTTTAAAACCCGCTTGCTCCGAAGCAAGCTTAATGAGAGTTTTTTTAGCGACCTTGTATGCTACATCTTTTTCACGAAGTTTACTTCTAAGGTTTCCGAATTCTTTAACGCTTACACCTTTATAGTCGGAAAATACAACTGATTTCGCGTTTTCAAACAAATCAGTGAGTTCTTTGAGAATTTCCTGTTTTTTATCTTTTGTAATAGCCATATTTCTAATATTAGTAAAAAAAAGCGGCTCTTGAGACGAGCCACATCATCAAAAATTGTTTGATTTATGTGTCTCGGCAGGATTTATGCGAGTAAAAAAACAATTTCTACTTGCTACCGGCTGTCTCTGACGATGATTAGTTTACTTATCTGTGAAGGAAAGTCAAATAAAAAGTCAATTTTCTCCGCCGGTTTCGTAGTAAAGAGGTATCTTTCTTCTCCGGTCGGTATCAGTTCTATATATAATACTTTCCAGATGATGTTCTATTTGTTTCATATCATATTCAAAAACATTTCGAAATTGCAATATGGCCTGTTTGTTATCAGGAGAAATTTCAGGATCCGCAAGTTCTTTGTCCAGTTCTGCAATTTTGCTACTCATGTATTTTATATATTCTCGCGCTCCATATTCACAAAGTAAAGCATAGTCCGCGGGAGTCATTTGTGCAATAATTTCAAAGGCTTCAATTTGATCTTTAAATTGACCTTCTTGTTCAGGTTTAGATGGCATATTTAAAATTTAAGGAGATGATTCTAAACCCTTTTCTTGTTTTTCGTCAAGAAGTTTGGTATAAATAAGCCCGAACCAAAAAATATTATGTGCTCAAAAGAATCAGACGTTTATAAGAAAATTGAAAAATTTTTAAAAGAGTCAAATAAGAAAAGGCTTCCGCCCCTTTTAGTGATTCTTGGCGCAACAGCTTCCGGAAAGACTGATTTAAGTATTAAAATTGCTCAAAAGTATGATGGAGAAGTAATTTCAAGCGATTCCAGGCAGATTTATAAGTATATGGATATTGGTACGGCGAAAATTATGTCGGAAGAAATGGATGGTGTGCCACATTATATGTTAGATATTGTTGAACCTGATCAAGAATTCACACTTGCCGATTTTGTCGATAAAGCAAAGGAACATATTAAAGATATTCATAAAAGAGAGAAACTTCCTATTCTTATAGGAGGAACCGGTTTATATATTCGTGCAATTTGCGAAAATTATAATATTCCGCGAGTTGCGCCAAACGAGAAACTTCGTGAAAAACTTAGAAAGGAAATTAAGAAAAAGGGCGGAGAATATATTTATGAAAAGCTCAAAAAGCTTGATCCGGAGGTGGCAAAAAAGATACATCCCAATAATCACAGATATGTAATTCGAGCTATTGAAGTTGCGGAGTCCGGACAAAAAATGCGGAAGAAAAGTGATCCGGAATATCATGTTTTGAAACTTGGAATTGATTGGCCACGTGAAAAACTTTATGAACGAATTAATAAAAGAGCTGAAATTCAGGTGAAAAACGGGCTTATTGAAGAAACTCGCGGACTTTTGGATAAAGGATATGATCTTTCGCTATCTTCAATGTCATCTCTTGGCTATCCTGAAATAATTTCATATATAAAAGGAGAAAGAACCCTTGAAGAAGCATTAGGCTGGCTTCAAAAAAATACTAGAAATTATGCTAAAAGACAGATAACATGGTTTAGAAAGGAACCAGATGTTATTTGGCTTCCGGGCGAAAAATATGCAGGGTAATCTAAAATAATGTCTGTTCTGGGAAAAAAATGGGAAATTAAAAATTCCGATAACAATAAAAGTGTTATTGATAAAATACTTGCGAATCGCGGGCTAAGCGATCCCGATGATTTAGCTGTTTTTTTAAAGCCCGATTTTAATAAAGATTTTCATGATCCTTATTTAATGAGTGGAATGGAAGTTGCGGTTGAAAGAATCGAGAAGGCAATTAAAAACAAAGAACGGATTATTGTTTATGGAGATTATGATGTTGACGGAATTAGCGGTAGTGCAATTCTTGTTTTAACTTTGCGGCATTTTAATGCGGAAGTTTCATATCGCTTGCCACATCGTTTAAATGACGGTTATGGGTTGAATGAAAAATTTATTGATGAATTTGAACAGGCCGGAGTAAAATTGCTTATAACTGTTGATTGCGGAATTTCAAATGCTAAAGAAGTGGCTTTGGCAAAAGAAAAAGGAATAGATGTGATAATTACGGATCATCATCAAATTCCGCAGAATTATCCGGAAGCGGCTTATGAAGTTCTTCATCCGGCACGTCCGGGCGGCAAATATCCATTTAAGGATTTAACAGGTGCCGGAGTTGCATTTAAGCTTGCTCACGCGCTTCTGCAACATGATGGTCACGGGGAGGATGACAACTCCCTTATTTTTGCGCTTCTTGATTTGGCAAGTCTTGGAACGGTAGCGGATTGTGGCCCGATTGTCGGAGAGAACAGATTAATTGTGAAAAAAGGATTGGAAATGCTTCCTCAAACCAAATGGAAAGGTCTTAAATTTTTGCAGGAAGTCGCCGGAATTGATAGCGGCAAAAAACTGAATACTTATAATATCGGATATCAAATTGCTCCGCGAATCAATGCGGCGGGCAGAATTGATTCTCCTTATTATGCTCTACAATTACTTATCCAAAAAGGTGAGACGGAAAATGCCAGGAAACTGGCAAATAAGTTGGAAACTCTTAATAGAAAGCGGCAAATCATGTTAGCCGATGCATTTGAAGAAGCGGAAAGACGTTTTGAAGAAAATGAAAAAATAATCATTGATTATAGTAAAGACTGGCATGTTGGAATAATCGGATTGGTTGCCGGAAGATTATCGGAAAAATATTTGAGGCCTGCAATAATTCTTCAGGATTTTGGAAATTATCTTGTTGCTTCGGCCAGAAGTCCTCAATTTTTCAATATTATTGAAGCAATTACAGAGTTCTCTTCTTATCTGGATCATTTCGGAGGTCACGCGCAAGCGGCGGGATTCGGTATAAAAAAAGAAAATCTAAAACCGTTCATGAAAGATATTAAAAAATATACAAGAGATAAACTAAAAGGATGTGATCTTCAGCAGTCCTTATCTATTGATTGTGAAATAAAACCGAATGAACTTGATTGGGAAACCGTTGAATTAATAGAATCCCTTGAGCCTTTTGGGATAGCGAATGAAAGGCCTAAATTCGTTTTAAAAAACGCGGAAATCAATGAAGCAAGAAGTGTGGGTAAGGATCATAAGCATTTAAGCGTGGATATCTCAAAAGAAGGCAAAAGACTTCGTGGAATTGCCTTTAATATGGGGAAATTTATTGATTTTGTCCGAACTCACAGATCACTGGACATTGTGTTTCAATTAGAACGGAATGAGTGGAAAGGCAAAAGGTCTCTTCAAATGAAGATTCTGGATTTTTCAGACACGCGCGGAGCAAAATAAAATATATTGTAAAGAAATCCGGGTAGATTATTTTTAGTTGCTTTTAACCGAAGGTTTTGATATTTTTACGCCTTCCCGCCAAGTAACCTACGGCAGTTGACAGCATGTGGAAAAACTCTTATAATACTATAATCTTTATAAATTTAAACGTGGCTGAAGCACAAATACAAAGTCAGATTATCCGGTTACTTCAGAAGAGTGAAAAAATTCTGATAATGCCGTCATCTCCACCGGATGGCGATTCCATAGGCTCTGCCCTGGCTTTTTTTCTCGTACTTAAAAAACTTAAAAAAGAGGTTACCGTTGTTTGTGCTGATCCGATTCCGGATATTTATCAATTTCTTCCAACTACAAATGTGATTGATGACCATTTGGTAACATCAAATGATTTCATTGTAACTTTGGATTGTACAAAAGCCAAAATTGACACTATTAAAACGAATCTTGAAGATAATAAGATAAATATTATTATTACTCCAAAACAAGGTTCTTTAAGTGAGAAAGAGGTTTCCTATCACTACGGGCCTTCAAAATATGACCTTATTATAGTTGTTGACGCGGGAGATCTTTCTCAACTCGGGAAACTTTATGAAGATAATGCCGGATTATTTACTCAAATTCCGGTGATTAATATTGACCATCACATAAGTAATAATCATTTTGGGAAAATAAATTTGATTGATATCATGGCTTCTTCGGCAACCGAACTTCTGATTCCAATTATTGAAGGCCTTGCAAGAGCTGAAGATAAAGAGCTTATTAATGAAGATGTTGCGACTTTGTTGCTTGCCGGAATTATTACCGATACCGGAAGTTTCCAAAATGCGAATACTTCACCGAAAGCTTTTGCTTACGCGGCCCATCTCCTGGGATACGGAGCAAGACAACAGGAAATCATTCAACATATTTATAAAACCAAAAATCTCACAATGCTTAAACTGTGGGGGCGAGTTCTTACAAAAATTCAATACGATAGACTTTATAGAGTTGTTTGGTCAACTATCAGTAAACAGGATTTTGCTGAAACAAATAGTCATGCCGAGGAAACAGGCGATATCATAGATGAATTAATGACGAATGCGCCCGGAGCCGACATTGTTCTTCTTATTAAAGAACGCGAAGATGGTGTAATTTCGTGTAGTGTAAGGACAACCAGCGAATCCGTTGATGCAAGTGCAATTGCAGAGATGTTTGACGGCGGGGGACATATTCGTGCGGCCGGATTTAAGATAAAAAACGGTGATCTTAAAGATACGGAGCAAAGAGTCATTCAAAAAGTTCGCGAATATCAGGCAAAACGATTAAATATTCATCCGGACGAATATCCGGATGTAATTTCCGGGCCGGAGGTGAAAAATGCGCATGCTCTTAAAGAGAGTGTTTGGCAAAAGGAAAAAATAAAGACCGAAGTTGATTACAGCCCTGATCCTAAATTGAAAAAGGCGGATGCGAATTCTTCAAAAGCTCCTGTTAAAAAAGTTAAGAAAGAAGAAGTTGTTGAGAATATTCCCGAGAAACAGGATGAGATCGATATGGAACCCGGAGTTACTTACAAGTTTGAAGAGTAAGATTACCCCAATTTTTCCATCAATTCTTCCGGGATATCAAAGTTGCTGAAAACATTGGTAACATCTTCGTCGTCTTCAAGAGCCTCCATTAATTTAAGGACTTTTTTCGCCTTATCTTCTTCTTCGATTCTTACTTCGTTTTCAGGGATGAAAGTTATTTCGGCAGACTCGATTTCAAATCCGCCGTCTTCCATTTTCTTCTTAACGTTATGAAGGTCTTTTGGGTCCGTATAAACTTCCACGGTCTCTCCTTCGATTTTAATATCTTCAGCACCCGCATCAATCGCCGTTAATTCAAGGTCCTCATGTTTCGCAGCTTCGGCCTTAATAAGAATTAAGCCTTTTTTATGGAAAAGGTAAGCAACACTGCCTGCGCCGCCCATATTCCCGCCATTTTTACTCAAAATGCTTTTAACATTCGCTACTGTTCTGTTTTTGTTGTCGGTAACCGCCTGAATATATAAAGCGGTTCCGGCCGGTCCGTATCCTTCGTACATAACTTCACTGATTTCCGCTCCCTCTTTATCTTCACCGGTTCCGCGTTTAATTGCGCGATCAATATTCGCATTTGGAACGTTTGCAGCTTTTGCATTATCAATAGCGGTCCTTAAAGCCGGATTCATATCAGGATCCCCACCACCGTCACGCGCGGCAATAGTTATAAGTTTCGCATGTATTGTGAAAATTTTTCCACGTTTTGCATCTGCGGCACCCTTTTTGTGTTTAATCGAATGCCATTTTGAATGTCCGGACATATTAAAATAAGTTAATTTTCGGCGTTATTATAATGCGTTCGTGATGATTTTTACAAGTCTTCATAAATATCCTTGCGATGTTTTACTAACAAAAGAATAATTTTATTCTTTTCTAATCTAAATACAATCCGATAATTCCCAACACGAAATCGAAAAATATCTTTGAATTCTTTCAGTTTTTTTGAAAATAAAAGTGGATTTTCCTGTTTGGACAGATGTTCCAGTTTTGTTCTAATTGAGTTTTGAGTTTTTTGATCGAGTGCCTTTAAAGCTTTTTTGAAATTTGATGTTACAAAAAATTCGAACATAGTTTATAGAATCGCGGTTAAAGATTCATTTTTTTCTTTTTTACTTTTTTTAATAGATTTTTTTAATTCTTTTTCAAAATCTTCCTTAAGAGTCAGTTGTTCTTCGACCAAATCTTCAAATTCTTCTTTGCTCATAAAAATCCCTATTTCTCTGCCGTTCTTTACAATTCGAACGATGCTGGCATTTAGAGCTTTGGAAGGATTTTTTTGTAATTCCGAGAGTGAAACAATTTTTTCCTTGGCTAAAATAAGTGTTTTATTCATATAAATATAATGTTATATTCTACTGTAAGTTTATCGTAGAATTCATAATGAGTCAATAGGAAGCAGTAATCGATTTACCTATTCCCCGGGTGGCGGCCCACTCGGCCCCACCGAATACGGAGGAGTTGTAGGCCCCTGGATTTAAGGAGCCGGGAGCTCTTCTTTTTCCTGTGCGGGCCGGGGTTTACATGAACAACCCGGGAATAATATTAAAAGGCTTAATAGAAAAGTAAGCAGTAGTTTTCTCATTTTAGTAATTAGAAATTAGTAATTTAAAATGCCGATGTTTCTCCATCCTGAATGTCTAAAATTGTATCGGAATTTCTTTCATATTTTATTGTTACGTCGTACTCAGCGCTGTAAAAGTAATCCACGGGGCCGGTTCCTATGCCTATTGTGTCTGTTTCAATATTCACAAGATCGTTAAACATATCCATAGTTTCTTGCCCCAGTCCTTCTACAAGAATTCTGCTTCTCGCATCGGAAAGCACATCTCCGGAAGATGAACGCCCGCTGCCCGGAGTAATATATTCAAGATTTTCTAAAATTTTATCTATTTCGGTCTGGAGCTGCTCCGTTAAATCAGACCATCCATATGAAGTATAAATATGGAGAACCCTGTTTTCGGGAAGGAATACAAAATAATCGTCATGATCAATACTTACGTTGAATTCGATCGCTTGATTTCCCGCCAGAGTTAAGGTGTTTTTCTGATATGAACCAAAATTTGATTTATACACCATTTCCAAATTCTCTTCATAAGTCGCCGGACTTAAACCGGCTTCATTGTTATCCAAATGAAACGTCATGCTCGCCGAATATGGAAAAGACACTTCATAAGAACTTTGATGATTTATTTCATCACGTCTCCAGAAAACAACTTCATCTTTATTTTCAACAACGTCCCATGTGAAAGGGAGTTTTGATTTAAAGGCGTGCTCCGGATAAGAAACCGCCGGCCAATTTGTTGAAATATCAAACGGCTCACCATCGTTTTGTAGAACGATTTCCATTCTATACATCATTTCGACAAGTTCGCCTCTTGTTATGCCGCGTTCCGCATGAAGTTTCGCGTCATCGGTAGGCTCTATAATATTTTTTTCTTTTGAATATGCCGCGTAAGGAGCGAACCACACTGCACCGGTTACATCAGGGAATATTGTTTCGTTAACATCCGTTTCTATGCCATCAATATTATTTGTTAGCAGAATAAGTTTTAAGGTTTCCGCGACATTTTGAACTTTCTCCGGTTTGAAATTTCCATCAGGATAACCTTCCACATAGTCCAGCTCTTTCGCGGTTTTTATATAAGGATAATGCCAGTCTTCAGGTGAAACGTCGGGGAAAACATTAAGTCCCAAAAAGACGTCTTCGATATTTACTGAAGAAGCAAGAAGAATTATTTTTAATGCTTCGGCACGATTTGCCTCTTGATCCGGCCTAAAAGTCCCGTCGGTATACCCTTCAATTATTCCGTTTTTTTTGAAATATTCTATTGCGGTGTAGTATGGAGAGTCGCTTGTTACATCGGGAAATGAATCGGCAGCATATACTGCCGGTATGCTAACCGGGATTAGAAATATGCAAACTGTACAGGCAAGAAAAAGTTTCCTCATAATTACTTTTTTGCTTTGGCACGTGCCAGTTTATGAATCAGAAGAGGAAGGAAAATAACAAACAAGGCTAAGGATAGCCACTGAGAAATTGTCAAACTGTAATATCTCGGATCTGAAAGGTTTTCAAGATCGGCGGTTCTTGTAAAATCGAGCAGAAATCTGCTTGCCGAGTACCAAACAATAAATATATAAGCCATTACACCTTCCGTTCTAATAAAAGGTCTTAATAAGAATAAAAGCAGGAATAATACAAAACCGTTTATAGAAAGATATAAAGAGGGTTCATGTCTAAGATCGCCGTTATAATAAGAACCCAGAAAGAAATCTGTACGCGAACCGATATGATCACCGATTAAATAACATCCTATTCTTCCGATACCGAGACCCAAGGCGAATCCGGGTGAAATTGCGTCGGCAACTTTCCAGAATTTTAATTTTTTAAGTTTTGTATAAAGAATAATTGATAGTACAGCCAGAATTGCTCCACCAAAAAAAACAAGCCCTCCTTCATTGATTTGAACAATTTTCCAGAGATCGTCTTTATAATTATCCCAAAAAATAGCAACGTAAAGTAGTCTGCTACCAATAATTGAAGTAATAAAAGAAATTATAAAAATATCTATAAAAGGTTCGGTTTTCATCTTTTTTCTTTTCGCTTCACGCAATGTAAAAAGCAGAGCAAAAAGCATTCCAAGCGCAACGAGTAATCCCCAAACCTGAATTTGGAGTGGCCCTATAGGGATAACGGTGAATTTTTCGAACGTCATATTTGTTTGTATTAAGGGATAAAGGAATCGATAATTGATTTCAAGCTTTCATAATCAATAGCGCCGCCAATAAACCTGTCGTTTACAAAAATTCCGGGAGTTCCGGTAATTGCAAAACTGTAACCTTCTTGAGTATGATCGGCGATTTTTTGAGCGTATCTGGTTTCGCTCATACAGTTCTTAAATAGTTGAACATCGAGTCCGACCTGAGTGGCGAAAATATTCATTACGCTTTCCGAATCACTATTTTTTATCTCGGAAACATTATCGAAAATGTAATCGTGCATTTCCCAGAATTTTCCTTGTTCATCCGCGCATTCGGACATGTGGGCAAGGAATTGATCAACGCCTCCTCTTTCAAAATGTTTGTAAACGAATCGAATTTGATCCGGATAATCTTCAAGCGCTTGAGCGAATACATCTTTCATTTTTGCGCAATATGGGCAAGAAAAACTGCTATATTCAATAATTGTCACTGCTGCGTCATCCGTTAATACTCCTTTTACATGTCCGTTGCCAACCTCGGGCAATTGTAAATATCCATACGGCTGAAGTCTTAATATAAAGTATTCATCTTCTTCTGCGAAAAATCCTGTGAGTTCTTTATAAAGCTCCGTTTCATCGAATTCTTTATCAAAGAGGAATAAAGGATAAGTTTTGAGGTTTAATTTATTTATGATTTCTTTTCCTTTATCGGTGTTTATATCCAGGGTTTCAATTTCGAGTTCGGCCTCAAGTTCCAGTTCTTCTTTTATACTGTCAACTTTTTCATTAAGATCGTACGCGGGGTTTTCAAGTGACGGATCCGTAAGAACCGTAAGCTTAACTTTATGAACTTCGGGGAAAATGTCATCCTCGATTCCCAATACAAAATTAATATTATTATGAAAAGTCGGACTTTTATCGTAAGAAATGAATCCGGCTAAAAGAACAACAGCAATCACCGATACCAAAATCCACGGATTAAACTTAAAACTTTCCTTCTTCTTTTTTGGTGACATAATTAAAATGAGTAAAGATTATTCTTCAACAATAATATAGGAATAGATCTATAAGATCAAACTGGAAAGTTTTTAGTAAATGATTTCTCCCGGACTATATTTGTCGAGATTCTCTTCTCCGATCTTATTTATCAATTCATCGATAACTTGATCGAATTTTACTATTTCCTGACTCCCTTTTTCCATATCTCTAATAATAATTGT
>JAJRYP010000031.1 GCA_024275695.1 Patescibacteria group bacterium
CTGGATTTTAGCGATAACGGAAGTGCGTATTTTGTTACCACTCAGAATTACAATTTAAGCGGCGATACTTACCCTTATCGTATTGATTTTGTTGAAACTCTTGAGCCCTTTAACTACACAACTTTGTTTGAACAAACGGCTCAATCTCCGGATCTAATACTTGGACGATGGGATATTCGCACAGGCGAATTCTATCTTGTGCAGGATCTTTCGGAGGTTATTTCAGCTATCCCGGATAAAATTGAAATTGGGCAAACGGGGAAGATTTTGAGACTTCTTGCGGATGGACGGATTTTTGATATTCGACTCAGGGAGTGATGCAATTTTAAATTTTTTTTAATTGGATTTTATTTTTGTATGCACTAATGAAAGTGTATCTAATTTTTACTTATGAAAATTTACAGCGCTGCATTGGACGGCTTGCATCTTACGCTTATTCAAGTTGAAGCTGACATATCCCGCGGACTACCCTCATTTAAAATTGTCGGGCTTGGCGATACCTCGATTAAAGAAGCACGTGAACGAATAAGATCGGCTTTGAAAAACAGTGGTTTTGTTTTTCCGCTTCAAAAGAAAGTGATTAATTTGTCGCCGGCGGATATTAGAAAGCAGGGATCGCACTTTGATTTGCCGATTGCTCTGAGTATGCTTGTTTTTTCCGGTCAGATTGTTTGCAGAAATTCCGCTCCGATTTTTTGTGCCGGCGAACTCATGCTCAGCGGTAAATTAAGAAAAATTCCGGGCATTCTACCGGCGACTCTTTTCGCCAGACGCAAAGGTTTCAAGCAAATTTTCGTACCTTATCATAACAAAAACGAGGCCGCACTAATTAAAGATATAGCAGTTCTTCCGGCCGGAACTATTAAAGAAATTGCGCTACATTTGGAAGGGAAGAAAATAATCGCTCCATATAAATCTACCGCTAACACAAACATGCAAGAACTAATGCCGGATGTGGATTTCGCGGACATTTACGGACAAGAAATCCCAAAACGCGTTTTGGAAATCGCTGCTTCGGGCGGTCATCACGTGTGTCTTACGGGTCCGCCGGGAACCGGCAAAACAATGCTTTCAAAAGCTTACAGCGGCATTTTGCCTTTACTTGAAAACGAGGAATCGATGGAAGTTAGCATGATTTATTCGATTGTCCAAAATTTTCACAAATATTCACTTCCCATTAAAAAAAGACCGTTTCGCCACGTGCATCATGCAACTACAAGTGTCACATTGTTTGGCGGAGGCAATCCCGTTCGGATTGGTGAGGCGACTTTGGCGCATAAAGGAGTTTTATTTCTGGATGAATTTGCCGAGTTTTCTCGTTCCACTTTGGAAGAACTTCGCGAGCCGCTTCAGGAGGGAGTTATTCGTCTTGGTCGTTACGGAAGAACCCGAAAGCTCCCCGCTTCTTTTCAGCTTATCGCGGCAATGAATCCGTGCGCGTGCGGTTATCTTGGAGATTTTCAAAAAAATTGTCAGTGTACTCCTTATCAAATTAAAAGATATTATAAAAAAATTTCCGGCCCGATTTTGGATCGTATAGATTTAATAACTCATGTTTCTCGAATCAAAAGCGAAAGTTTAAAAGATAATACTTTTGTCGAAAATTCAGAAACTGTAAGAAAACGAGTGGAAAAAGCTCGCGAAATTCAATATGAGCGTGGCAAGTTAAATAATCAAATCGCTATTAAAGAAATTAAATCAATCTGCAAACCAAACGCCAAGGCTGAAAAATTCATTCAAAATATAATGGTAAAAATGAATCTTTCTCCTCGCAGTTATTTAAGTGTTTTGAAAGTTAGCCGAACAATTGCCGATATGGAAAAATCCGACCGGGTAAAAAAACGGCACATAGCGGAAGCGGTTCAATATAAGAAAGGGTTTATTTATTAACTTCCCACAACGGTTACGTACGCGCCTTCTATAGGATATGTGTCCAAAGAATTAACAGGTTTATCGTCAACATAAAGTCCGATGTCATATGGATTTGAAATCTCCAGTTTAAATCGCACTCCGGGTTTTGTTTCTTTTTTTAGATCAAGTTTTACAAAATATTCTTTATATGTATTGGGCTGTAGCACAGAGATAAATCTGTTAAAGTGAAACTTTTCACCTTGAATTTTTGCTTCGGCAATAACATTGTCTCCTTCGTAAAGTTTTACTTTCGCGAAATCCTCATCATTAATTTTTCCAATTTTTGTAATTCTGATTTCTTTTAAAACAACGGTTTTTTTATCTGCCCGGACGCCAAATGAAAATGCTCCCGCATCTATCTCTCCGGGTGCAATATAATGACCGCGTTTACCCGCTTCGATTTCAATAATATCGAAATCCGACGAAATTTTGTATGCCTCCCTTGCCGCGGATTTTAGAGTTGAAATACTTGCTTTAACTGTTTGCGGATTAATCTTTGAATCAATTATAGATTGAATTCCAAGTGCCCCAAAAGCAGCCGTGAGAATAACCGCGACGCTCCACCCTTTACGATCAAATGCGAATATATGCCTTTTTTGTTCTTTCCAAATTTCTTTTATATTTAAATTTGGGGTTTGTTTAACAATCTCCCCTTTTTCAATTTTCTTCATCTTTTTCTTTGATTTCCCCATGCGTCTAAATGATATATCAATATCAAATTATACTATAATTTCTTATTACTCAAGCCGCGGTTTCTTCGGCAACAGGCTCCGATTTTTGGTTTCTGGGAAGTTTTTTTATAATGATGACATCCCCGCCCGCTTCTTTGGTTGCTTTCATAAATTTTTCGTACGAATAGCTAAAGTCCGCTCCGTTTTTGGTTCCAACATCGTTTGTAATAATTTTTTCGGGCGTGTAACCGATCACTGTTAGCATATGATATCCGGGATATGGATAGTAAGGATTTTGTAGAACATCTCCCATGATTGGAACAATAACCGGATATCCGGATGATATCGCCTTTTTTATCTCTATAATGTCGGCATCATAAATAATTTCTATATCCTCGGCTTTGTATCCGTAATAATCGCGAATAAAAAGCTTCATGTCATTTGCATATAAATCTTTATGCTCTCCAAAATTGTCTTTTTGCCACGCAATCATATCCAAAATGGTTTCATGCGCTTTTTGAGGATCTACTTCCGTAATCCCCTCAAGATAATAATGAACCTGAAGAAAGGCGGCTTCTTCGCAACTTTCTTCATGGTAAACCCAGTTTTCTTTGGTCTGAAAGGGGGCCTGGCATATAAAAGGAACATCTAAATAAGCATTTTCCAGAATTACAACTTTCTCTTCAAAACGTTCTTTCCCTTCTTCGATAACTTCTTCAAGATTCTCCATTGTGTTTTGCAAAACATTCTCTTCGATAATAGTCATCATAACTTCCTCATTTTCTCTATCAAGAGCCATTCTGTTTAGATAGCTCAATACTTTCGGATATAGAATAAATCCTGCGCCAAGTGCAATTCCAATTGCGGCGAAAACCGCATATTTTGCATATTGTTTCCCGCGAGGATTGTAATTAATGTGTCGCATTGTTATTAAGTTTTTTAATTATATTTGAAAAAAATCGGAGTTCTTCGCACTTTAGGCTATACGTTATTATAAAGTACAACAAGGCTCCGACTATAACGCGAATAAGTTGCATTGCCAAAAAAGAAGTTTCGAAAAATTTCGGTATAAATATTACTGCCAGCGCCATTATTGCCGAACCAACCAATATCTTTATTATTTTTATTAAAAACTTATTGATTTCAAATGAAGTAAGTTTTTTTGAAAAGAAAGTTGCGAGCAAGGTAAGTTGAATAATCATGCCGATTGTGAAGGCGATCGGAAGGGCGATAACGCCGATTTTTGAAGCGGCGTATATACAGAATCCAATATTTATTCCGGTACTGATCAAAGTAAAAATCATTGGAGTGAGTGTATTTTTATGTGCGTAAAATCCACGCGCGAACAAATGAATTACACTTTCTATTGGAATCGAAAAGATGAAGAAGAATAAAACGCCGGACGTTAAAGCGACCGCACTTGCATCAAACGCTCCGCCTTTCAAAATAATTTCAATAATTTCCCTGTTTAGTAAAAGCATACCAAGCGCTGCTGGAATCGCGAAGAAAAGAATTTTCTCGAGCGACATTTGAAAATCATACGAAAATCTTTTTGCATCTTTATGATGAGCGTGATCACTTAAGAAAGGGAAAATCGCGGTTGCGAACGCAATTCCAAACAGACTCACGGGAAAACTTTGCAGATTTCTCGCGTAATTAAATGCGGCAACACTCCCTTCCGCAAGTGAATACGCAACAAGTGTGTAAACCCATAATGCAATTTGCCATGTGATAAGACTCACGGTTTTTGGGATCATTAATTTTATAATTTTCTTGAATCCCTTGTGCCGAAGTGATAGTTGCGGTTTAAATTTAAATTTAATCGTAAGTATATTGAAGAAACGAATTGCCAAATGGAAAAACGCGCCCAGAATCGCGCCTAAAGCGGCCGAATAAATTCCAAGTTGCTCGCTTAACAAAATGATGCTGACAATAATTCCCATATTATAAAGAAATCCCGAAAGCGCGTAAGCAAGGAAATTTTTGTGAGTAATCAAAATACTTCCAAAGGCGTTACTAATTGCAAACAGAATTGGCGAAAGCAAAAGTATCCTCGTCATTGTGATAATCATTGTATGGTTTTCCGGTGAAATATGCCGGAAAACCAAAGGGACAATATAAGGAGTAAGAAAAAAGAAAACAATTCCAAGCGAGCCAAGCAGCAAGGCCCCAAAAGTAATAATTGTATTTGCAATTTTATCAGCCTCCTTTTGATCAACTTTTAGATAACTTGAGAAAACCGGAACGAAAGCGACAGAAAGCGCTCCTGCAATAAACAAATTAAAAAGGAAATCCGGAATTAGAAATGAAGCGTTGTATGCGTCGGTAAATTTGGTTGCTCCAAAAGCATGTCCCAAAGTTCTGTCACGAAAAAGACCCGCAGCATAACTTAGTATAGAAGCCAGCATTAAAAGAAACGCGGCGTGTCCTGATTTTTGGGAACGGAAAATTTTAGTCAGCATGCGTTTATTTTATGCGAGAGTCGGGAATGGAGCAAGTGAGATTGGCTCTAAATTCTCATAGATGGAATTTCGGATCGGTCCGGGACGGATGTGTCATAGACGCACTTTTTTAAATCCGCCCCGGGGCGGATTTGCATTACCGCTTAATTGTATTCTGAATCTTAAATTTCGCATTTCCGATTCTGCAATTTATACTGTTACTAGTCAAATCAAAATTATCAGTATATAATGCATCCACTATGGCAAAATACATCGTACAAGGAGGTAAAAAACTCAATGGGATCGTAAAAATCAGCGGGTCAAAAAACGCAGCGCTTCCGATATTAAGCGCGACACTTCTCACGAATCAAAAAATTATTTTAAAAAATGTTCCCGACATTGCCGATATTCATTCGATGATCGCTCTTTTGCAGTCTCTCGGATGCGAAGTGATATTTGAAAACAATACCGTTACAGTTGATGCCGGGAATGCGAAATACAGAGACATCATGTCTGAAGGAATTTGCAATATGCGTGCTTCCATTCTATTACTCGGCCCCCTTCTCGCACGTTTTGGCAAAGCGAAAATGTCCTTTCCCGGCGGATGTATTTTGGGGAAAAGACCGGTTGATGCTCACTTAACGGCACTGGAGGGACTGGGCGCGGAAGTTCTTGATGTCAACGATGTTCTTTCTCTAAAGACCGATAAATTAAAAGGTGACGATATTACGTTGTCCGAAATGAGCGTAACAGCGACCGAAAATGTTGTGATGGGCGCGGTTTTGGCCGAAGGAGAATCAACTATTCGTTTGGCGGCGGCAGAGCCGCACGTTCAGGATTTATGTAATTTTTTAAATAAACTTGGCGCAAAAATTTCGGGAATCGGGACACATAAGCTGCAAATTACAGGTGTTAAAGAACTGGGCGGTTGCGAGTATTCGATTACGGGCGATTATCTTGAAGCCGGTACTTTTGCAATTGCGACAGCTCTAACAAAAGGAGAGGTTGAGATTCAGGGTATTGATCCGCATCATCTTGATATTTTTTGGAATAAATTTAAGGAACTTGGTATTCCGTTTACGTTTGGAGAGAACTCCGTTACCGTTCATCCATATGAATCACTGGGTCATGTTGAAAAGATTCGCACGGCGGTTTATCCGAGTTTTCCAACAGATCTTCAGGCTCCTTTTACGGTTTTACTCACACAGGCGCAAGGCGAAAGTCATGTTTATGAAACCCTTTTTGAGGGCCGCCTAAATTATCTTTTTGAATTAGAGAAGATGGGCGCAAAGTTTGAAATTTTAAATCCTCATCAGGCGCAAATAATTGGTCCGACAAAATTAACGGGAGTTCCGATTTCCAGTTGGGATATTAGAGCCGGCGCCGCGATGGTCATCGCCGCACTGGCGGCGCAGGGCACTTCGGAAATCAGTAATATTGGATTTATAGATCGCGGGTACGAAAATTTGGAAAGAAAGCTGAAAGATTTGGGGGCATCTATAGAAAGGCGGTAATTAAGCTGTATTTGTCAATATCTCCAGGTCCGCTGAAGCAAGGAGATTTGTTATATACGATTTTCTCAATGATGCTGTAGCTTGGATTGTTTGGCTAAGGTTGTAGTTGCCGAAACAAATTATTGTTGCGCAGTAGGTTTACCATCCCCGGGGATTAAAAATTTTATAAAAAGTTATCCAATCGCTTCGACTTACTGTGTGGTTATCAGGTGTATTTACTAACCACTTGTACTTGGCAAAACTACAAAAAAGCTTAACAATAAAGCCTATTAAAAATCAACCGGGTAAAGTTTTAAAGTGAATTGATCGTTAAAGAAAAATGCGCCGACCTTCTTAATCGAAAATAAAATCCACCCTTCCCTCCAAATCGTTTCTTCTCACTTTAACTTCGCGTTTAAACAATTTTCGTAAAGTTTCTTTGTGAGGATGGCCGAATTCGTTTTGTATTCCCGTTTGAATAACAACAGTTTCCGGATCAACCTTATCCAAAAAAATTTCCGAGGAAGCAGTCCGACTTCCATGATGCCCGGCTTTTAATATATTCGCCGACAGATCAAAACCGGACGCGACAATCTCCGATTCCTCCTCAATCTCCGCGTCACCAGTAAGAAGAACGGAATGACCTTCAAACAAAACTCGCAGCGACAAGGATGCGTTATTCACGTTTTCAAAGTGCTTTCCAACCATCGATTTTATCGGCCATAAAATATCAATATAAACATAATCCCCGACTTTAATATCGTTATTCGCCCGAGCAATATTTAACGATATTTCATTTTGATTAATCACGCGCAAAAATTCTTTATAAAAAGTATTGTGATACGGTGTGCCAACAATCAGAACCTGCTTTACTTTGAATCTTTTAACAACTTCAACCAGCCCGTTCACATGATCCGCATGTGGGTGACTTAATATAATTAGATCGATTGTACGATTATAAATTGGGACGACCTCGCCAAGTTCATCAAGAACATTTGCCGAAGGGCCGCCATCAATTAAAACTGTGTAATCGTCGGGTGTCCGAATAAAAATTGAGTCACCTTGTCCAACATTCAAAAAGGAAACAAGCATTTTTTGATGAGGGAGTTGATAAATTAAAAACAATCCGATAATCAAACATACAACAAGTCCGGCAATATATTTAAAAGAATTTTTCATGTAAATATAATCAACCCGGGTTGTAAAAATCCTCTAAAAAAATTATAAATTCCGTGCCAGAGAGACTTTCGGCTTCCCGGGAAGCCGACAACTAAAAATAGTAATTTAACCTTACTGAATAAGGAAAACAGGCTGTTGGGAAGCCGGAACCTCAAAGCGCAAAACCGCAAATCTGTCAAAAAACTAGAAGCTAATTACACCCCTGGGCGGATCCTTGCACGTCGCTTATTAGTCCCCATGGCAAAAAAAGCTGACCCTGTTATATGAGCCAGCTTTCCTTTCATGAATCTTTCTTTTTATTTTTTTCTTCGGCGTAAAGCGGCCAGTCCCATTGAAGCTCCAACCAAAAGCCCGACACCCATTCCTGTTTTTGGAAGTGTGATACTTGTGATTAAGCCTTCGCTTTCGTTACCGGCGGCATCTTTACTGGTAAGTTTGAAATAATAACTTGTCCCGGGAGTTAGTCCTGTAAGTTCAAGTTCTTCGCGATCCGGACCTAAAGAAGTTCCGTCATCGTAACTTACACCTCCATCGGTACTTTTATAAAGGATTTGATCGATGATTGCCGCGTCTTCAGAGATTTCCCATGTAAGTTTTACAACGAATTCGCTAACAATAGATGCTACAAAGTTTTTAACATTCTCAGGAGTTAACGCGGGCCCGCTATCTTCCATCGGTTCTGTTTCATCCGAAGAAACTTCTTCGTCGGAGCCTGTGTTTCCTTCAAATGAATCTGAATTGGCTGTTTCGTCAATTTCATTTCCGGCTTCATCAAGGACACCTGTAACGATTACCGTGTAAATAACCGTTTCTTGAGGTGTTGTTTCAATTGTAACAACAGATCCTGTTTCATCGCGTTCAACACTTAAAATATCAAGCATGTTTGATGCGTCAGCTTCTTCGGCAATGAAGAAGTTTGTTTCAGGATCGCTATCTAAAATAACCGGTTCCGAGAAAACAACTTGCAGTGAATCTGTTCCAAGAGAAACTGCGGAAACAACTGTTGGTGCCTGCAGATCGTCTTCGGGAAGATCTCCGGTTAGGTCTGATCCGGGTTCCACGGTGCTTCCGATAAATGCCGCCGTATCGGAAGTGCCGCTTACGATTGGATTCCCCGCCGTATCTTCAAGTTGAATCCCTACCGTTAAGATATATTCAGCTCCTCCTTCTTGAGGATCCGTAGTTAGTAAAACCGTTTCTCCAAGTACATCATCGGGATCCATTTCAACGGAAAGTACGGCCAATGATTCTGAGGTCGCGTTATCAATAATAGTAAATGCAGTTTCCGGTGCTTCGGAAGGAAGTACAACCGCCTCTGAAAACACTACCTGGACAGTCGCGTTATCTAATGCCGATGCATCGCTTACCGTAGGAGCTTCTTCGTCGGCAGCCGCATGCTGCGGAGCCGGAGCTTCTCCGTAACTCGGATCAGGTGTCCCGTTAACTTCATTACTATAGTTTTCACTTTCATTTCCGGCTGCGTCATACGCAGTTACCGCAAAAAATACTTCTTCTCCGTTTTCAAGACCTTCGACGAGATATTCAATAACATCACCTGCATCGATAACGTCATTGCTGTATTCTCCGCCTTCGGCCGTTACGGTTTCGGGACCGGAATAAATTTTATATCCCGCTACTCCGACATCGTCGGTTGCAACGTCCCAGCTTAAAAGGACAGCTCCATCGTAAACTTCAATTTGGACATTTTCCACGTCATCCGGTGGAGTAATGTCAGCTTCCAAACCTTGCGCATGAGTTTTTGGCACGAAACTTACAGACAGTAATAGCGCCAAAACAAGGCTTACAAGGTAAAAAAACACTTTGTTTTTTGCGGCAGTTTTCTGCATTTTATATTTGTGTTAATTATATATTTGATTTTTCGAAAATTAATCGACAAATCATGTAATTATAGCAAAAATACGCAAAGAATTCAAGTACCAAAGAGGTGAATTTCCAAAGTTCACATCTGTTTGCTCCGTATCCTTACCTTCACAATCATATTCTTGAACATTTTTTCAACGGTAACCGTAATGTTTGAAAAATTGATAACTTCCCCTTCTTTGGGAAATCGTCTTAACTTATCAAGAATAAGCGCGCTGATCGGATCTTTTTCATCTCCTTTTATGGTAATGCCAAGAGTATTGTTTATTTCTTCAAGCCTTGTTGTTCCTTGAGCAAAAAGTTCTCTTTCGCTGATTTTTTCTATCGGGAAGCCTTCAATATCTGTTTCGTCCGCAATCTCTCCAACGATTTCTTCCAATAAATCTTCCAATGTAACGATTCCGGCTGTTCCGCCATATTCATCAATGGCAATTGCCAGATGTTGTCTTGCTTTTTGGAATTCTTTGAATAAGACATCTATTTTCTTGGAAACGGGAACCAAAATCGGTTTCATTAATTTAAGATTTCCGAGTTTTTTGTTTGTGTTAAATTTCTCGGAAAGAGCAAGAATGTCTTTTGTGGTGACTATTCCTACGATATTATCCAAATTTTCTTTAAATACCGGAATTCTTGTATGTGGCTTTTTAATAACAAAATCAATTGCTTCCTGAAGTGTTGATTCGTCGGATAACGCATCAATTGCAACGCGAGGTGTCATAACTTCTTCAACTTCAATATCGTTAAAACGAAGAATGTTTTGTAAAAGTTCTTTTTCACGTTTTTCGATAGATCCGCCTTCCGCTCCCATATCGATTAAAGCCTTGATTTCATCTTCCGAAACTTTTGATTCCGTGGGTCCACCCGTACTTTTTATCAAAAATTTAACCAGCTTGTCTAAAAGCCAAATCACCGGACTAAATATTTTTTGTAAAATATAAATCGGATATGCAAAAAAAAGCGATATCTTAACAGGATATTTTGTGGCAAATGATTTTGGAGTGATTTCTCCGAAAACCAGTACGAAAAAGGTCATAACGCCGGTTGCGATACCAAGCCCGGCAGATCCGAAAAGGTCTACAAACAAAGCTGTTGCAAGAACCGAAGCTCCGATATTTACCAAATTGTTTCCTATAAGGATGGTAATAAGAAGACGATGTGGATCACTTTTTATCTTTTTCAAAAGAAGCGCCTTGCGTGTTTTGCTTTTTGTAATGCTGCGAACTTTGGCATCACTTAGCGAAACAACAGCTGTTTCTCCTCCCGAGAAAAATCCGGAAAGGATAATTAAGATAACAAGTGCGATTATTGTTCCTGTCATAAGTTTTTTTAAGTGCTTATGTTCATCTTTTTTTATTCTACTTTCTTTGCTATCTTTTGCAAGGACGTAAATTAAAAAGCCTATGAGATTTATTATTAACGAGCAACTTTCTGAAGAATATCCATCTTTGTCATTTGGCATCGTTATAGGGAAAAATGTGGATAACACACGGAAAAATACCGCTTTGCGGCAGATATATGACGGTCTTACGGTCCAAATTCAAAAAAAGTTTGCGCAGTCGGATATTAAATCTGAACCGAAAATCACTAATTGGCGCACTGTTTTCGAGAAAATTAGCGCAAAAACGTTTCCTACTTCAATGGAAGCACTTTTAGATAAAGCCTTGAAGAAAAAGGAAACTCCTTTTCCTGATAATTTAAGCAGAATTCGAGATTATTTTATGCTCAAATGGCAAGTGCCGATTATGTGTTTCAGCCTTGATGACATTTACGGCGATATTCATCTTGAATATGACAAAAAGAACATTTTTTATCGTGATCAGGGAGGTGTTTTAACGAAAAAATGGAATAGCGAGCAGCTTGAGCGCGGATCGCTTCATAAGGAAACACAAAATGTAGTATTTATTATTGAAAATCTCGGAATTTTACCGGAAGAAGATTTAAAGGAAAAAATTCATGAACTTGCCGCACTTGTTAACAAATACTGCTCAGGCGATGAATTTGAGGAAGATATTGTTAAATATCCCAGAAAAGAAAAAGATCTGTCCGTTATTGGTTTGACTGAATTTGAAGGTGTGGAAGTCAATGATGAGGAAGACAGTGCTCCGGACTCGGAACCGAAACATGTTTCAGAGCCGAAAGCTGAACAAATTTTAAGACCGCACACCACACCGGAGCCGAAACCCGAACCCGAACAGATTTCGGAAACGAAGGGTGAGCAAGAATCCGGGCCGGATCCGGAAGCCGAAGAGACAGTCGACAGAAATTCTTTGAAAGCGCGTTTAAAAGTAATGCTCCTTGAGGCTTGTGAAAAAGCGTATCCGGAAGCGGATGTTTCGTCTTTAGTCGTTGAATATCCGCGTGATGCCGAACATGGAGATTATGCCTGCAGTATTGCAATGAAATTGGCTAAGCAACTTGTAAAAGAACCTATTAAAATAGCGGAAAGAATCATTCGGCACATTGAACCGGTACAGTTTGTCGGATCGGTTGATGCCGTAATGCCCGGATTTATTAATATTAAAATCGCTCGTCATTATCTTGAAAGTAAAGTTAAGGATTTTGCCGAAGATGCGGCCATTTTTGACAATACGCTTGGAGGAGGCGATGCGATTGTTGTTGATTATTCATCACCGAATATCGCAAAACCTCTTGGAGTACATCATCTTCTGTCAACTGTTATCGGGCAATCAATCTATAATATTTATAAAACACTCGGTTTTAAAACTATCGGAGTAAATCATCTCGGTGATTGGGGAACTCAGTTTGGAAAGCTTATTTACGCCTATAAACAATGGGGGAATAAAAAAAGCATAGAGAAAAATCCTATACCGGAGCTTTTAAAGTTATATGTAAAATTCCATGAAGAAGCTGAACAAGATCGGTCAATTGAGGATAAAGCGCGCGAAGAATTTAAAAAAATGGAAGAAGGTAACGAAGAAAATATTAATCTTTGGAAGTGGTTTAAGGATTTAAGTATTGCCGATCTTGAAAAAACTTATAAATATTTGGGTATTCATTTTGATGAATATATCGGTGAAAGTTTCTATAATGATAAAATGGCTCCGATAATTGAAGAAGGTAAGGAAAAAGGGGTCTTTAAACAAGGTGAAGGCGGAGCTTTGATAGTCGAATTCGATAATGCGAATTTACCTCCGTACATGGTACAAAAATCGGATGGAACCACGCTCTATTCAACTCGTGATCTTGCGACTCTGGCTTATAGAATTAAACGTTGGGAGCCAAAACAGATTCTATATGTTGTTGATACTGCTCAAAGTCTTCATTTTAAACAATTGTTTGAAACGGCAAAAATGCTTGGAATGGATAAGAGCAAGCTTGTTCATGTCTCCTTTGGACGAATGCATCTTCCTGATCGAGCGATGAGTACGCGAAAAGGAAATGTTATCTTATTGGAAGATTTAATTAAGCAGGGTATTGAAAAGGCGGACAAAATTGTTAAAGAAAAAAGTAAGGAATTAAAAAAGAAAGAATGCGAGGAAGTTGTGCGAAAAGTTGCCGTCGGTGCTATTAAATATAACATTTTATCTCAAAACAGAACTACGGATCTCACTTTTGACTGGGATAAGATGCTTTCACTTGAAGGAAACAGCGCGCCTTATCTTCAATACACGGTTGCGCGAGCGGAAAGTATTTTGCGAAAATATAACGAAATAACTCATGAAAGTAAGAAGACAACTACGAAAAACGATGACAAAAAAGAAGAAAATCCCCAAACGGATCTTTTTGAAGCATTGGAACGTGCTACGGGATATGGAGATAATTTAAAACCTTTTGAACACCCCAAAGAGCAGGCGGTCGCACGTTTATTGGTTAAATTTCAGGAGCATCTTGTTTTGGCGGCCGAGGAGTATAAACCGAACTTATTAACGAATTATTTGTATGAATTGGCACAAGAGTTCAATAGCTTCTATAACGCTGTTTCCGTTTTACAAGCGGATAGCACACATGTACGACTGGCACGTTTGAATATTACAAAAGCGGTCTCGAGAGTAATGAAAGAAGGTTTGAGAATTTTAGGCGTTGAAGTGCCGGAAAGAATGTAGAAGATTTGAACAGGCTTTCATGAACGGCTTCGCGCACATTTAGCGTGCCGCAAGGTGTTCATTCAATCCCGTTTTCACATTTTGTGGATTTCTTTTAAAAAATTGTATATATTATTCTTCGTGATCAATGCGGAGAGATGGCAGAGCGGTCGAATGCGGCGGTCTTGAAAACCGTTAGGCGCGCAAGCGTCTCCAGGGTTCGAATCCCTGTCTCTCCGCCATTTTTAGCGAAGTGAGGCGAATGCCGAGCGGAGCTCTTTAAAGCCTCCCCTTGGGAAGGTTTTAAAGGGGGATTTTTGAGTGGAAAGAAATAGCGACACAACAAAGTGATAAGGCAAATTCACCCGGGGCGGAATTCTCACTCCCGGAATCTAAAGTTTTTTGAACATTTTACATACTAACTTTCGGCTTCCCGGGAAGTCGACAACCAAAAATAGCAATTTACCGTTATTTAATAAGGAAAACAAGCTGCCGAAAAGCTGAAACCTCAAAACGTAAAGCCGCAAACCTGTCAAGCCCGGGGCTGAATTGAAAATATAATAAAATCCAAAGTAAGCATAAAAAAAACAGGGCTGCGCGCACCCTGTTTTTTTAGAAAAATATTCTTTATGCTGCTTTTTCTTCAGAATCATCTTCCGATGCTTCTTCAGCCGGAGCCTCCTTGGCAGGTTCTTCGGCAGAATCATCTTCCGATGCTTCTTCAGCCGGAGCCTCTTCGGCAGGTTCTTCGGCAGAATTATCTTCCGATGTTTCTTCAGCCGGAGCCTCTTCGGAAACCGGTTCAGCAGTTGGAGCAGGTGCTCCTTCGTCGTCACGCGGAGGTCGTTCTTTCATAGGACGAGCTTCGTTTACGATCAATTTTCTACCTTCAAATTCTTGTTCGTGCCACATTTCAATAGCTTTTGCGGCGGATTCATCATCTGCCATGTCCACGAAACCAAATCCTCTTGATCTTCCGGAGAATTTGTCAGTAATAATTTTTACAGATTCAACAGTCCCCGCTTTTGCGAATGCGTCACGAAGAGAATCTTCTGTTGTGCTGTAAGGAATTCCTCCTACGTACAATGTTTTAGCCATACTTTACAAATAAATACTAATAGTCGTAAATCTACTCTCATATGATTTTCTTGAAATAAAGGTATAATCATTCGCGCACACAATTGTTTTATTTAAAAAAATCCTACTTGAGAAAACTTACGATACAGACTTTGACGGATAAGCAAGCGAAAGTCAATGTCTTTTTGCATAGAAGGCAAAAATATTTAATAATATCCGCAGATGTTTGAAGCCGTAATTTGAATAAATGTCGCAAATGTTAAAAATTGCAATACAAGTAAAACAAGATTTACAGACTTTTGCTGATTCCGAAAAAGCTAAAATTTTATCGCGTTTTTTCAAAACCGGAAAAGGTGAATATGGCGAAGGTGACCTTTTTATTGGCGTACAGGTCCCGGAACAACGAAAAGTCGCGAAAAAATATTACAAGGAAATTCCTCTTCAAGAGATTGCAAAACTTTTGAAAAGTAAAATTCACGAACATCGTCTTACCGCGCTCTTAATGCTTACATATAAATACCCTAAATTATCCGAAGAAGAACAAAAGGAAATAGTGGATTTTTATCTTACAAATACACTTTATATTAATAATTGGGATTTAATCGATTTAACAGCTCCGAAAATTCTCGGAGAATATCTTCTTGATAAGCCTAAAAAGCGAAGAATACTTTATAAATTTGCGAAATCTCAATCGTTATGGGAGCGAAGAATTGCAATTCTAACGACTTACGCATTTATAAGAGATGGCCAATTTGATGATACGATGGCGATTTCGGAAATTTTATTAAGAGATAAACATGATTTGATTCACAAAGGAGTTGGGTGGATGCTTCGTGAAGTCGGGAACAGAGATCAAAATACCGAAGAAGCATTTCTGAAAAAACACTATAAAAATATGCCTCGAACCATGCTAAGATACGCAATTGAAAAATTCGATAAGGAAAAACGCAAATTTTATATGTCTAAATAATCTCTAAACACCTTTTAAATCTTCTTCGATTTGTTGAAGGTCGTCTTCGTGTTCAACTTCATCCACAAGAATTGAAACAGCCATATTATAAGTGATAACATCTTTATCTTTCACCATGTCCGCAATTTTTTTATACACGGCAATAGCACACTGCTCACCCTTAATATTCTGCGCCAAAATTTTCTTAACGGATGGATCTTCGGGAGCGTCATATCCGCAATTCGTAAGTTTATACCAGTCTTCGGGTTTTAAAATCGGAGTGCCGCCGAGTTGAAGAATTCTATCGACTAACATGCCGGCATGTCTGAGCTCGTCATTCGCGTGTTCTTCAAGTTCAACGATTACCGATTCACGCAAAGGGCCTGTTACCACTTTTGCTCCAATCCAGTATTGATAATATGCGAGCCATTCATCGGCAAGGGCTTTGTTGAGTAAATCGATTAATTCATTAACATCAACTTCAACAAGTTCTCTTCCGCGTGTTCCCATAATTAATTTGGTTAGTAATAATTTGTCTTTATCAATATATCTTGATTTATAATTTTTGCAACAGATAGAGCATCGAAGATTATTAAGCGAGCGTGCTATTTAAGGAAAGGAATGTTCACATAGCGCAAATGAATTCAAATATTTGTTTCTCACGTTGTTTTATGTAATGATTTTGTCGATAATTTATTTTTAACCAACTGTGAAATGAAAAAATACCTATTCTTATTGGCGCTGTCCGGAATACTGATAACGGGGCTAAGCGGTTGTCTTGGAGTACCTCGGGAAGAAGTTATTCAAGATGATGAAACAATTGTAACCGACAAATCTGCGGTAATGGAAGATGAGCCCGAAGCAGTGGAAAAAAAGATAACCGTGGCAGAAACGATTGAAAATTTTGATTCTTATGTAGATTCAGATGTCGATATTTTACTCACTTGTCCCGAAGAATATACGCAGGCCGCCGCTTTCGTTGAAAAAGCACATGAAAATGGCGTAAAGGAGCTTGTTTTACTTGATTCGGAAGAGTACGGCATGACGCTTTATATAACTTCAAATCCCGATGGCGTTAATACAAAAACTTTTAAAGATACCGTTGATAAATGTATTGACGGAGCAGGAATGAAGGGTCCTTTAAAAGCTTACGATAATTATCTTCTTTGGGGATTTCCAATGTGTTCATCCGGTGTCGCGCCAACTGAAGATCAGCCCGGATATGATGATTTCCAAAAGTGTGTGGAAATCAGTGAAGATATCCTGGAGTATTTGGAAAGCGAAGACGCGCAAGATAATGATACTTTCGATGGTGTTGCCGAATTCAAATGTCCGGAAGAAGGGACAACCGTTGATTGCGAACCTTTAACAGGTGAAGGCGGAGAAGAAAAGGCTGCTTATTGCAAATGGGTGGAAGAAAACTGTTCGGGAATTGTGCCGGCGCTCTAAAAAAATTAAGCGTATGCAAAGTAAAGTATACGCTTTTTTTTATTTAATTTTCTTTAAACCGACAAGTGCGCCCATAATCGAACCGATAAGTGTCCCAAACGCCATTCCCATAAATGGCGCGGAATAATACATGTTCATTCTAAATTCCATACCGTAGAATAAAACAATTATGCCATACATGATCCATCCAAATATGAAGCCCGCCAACAACCCTGAGAGTGCACCGAAAAGGGCTTGTACAACCATTTGGAAGAAAGGATCTTTAATTTTCATGTTTGGATGGTTAGAAGTTTTTAAAGTGATTTTATTATAGTATGAGCGGCCTTTGCATTCAAAGAAAAAGTATTATAATGTTTGCACTATGTATTATTGCAAACTTATAAGATCGAACAGAAGAACACTCTCCCTTACCATAGAGCAAGACGGGACCGTTATGATTCGCGCACCAAAAGGTCTTGGCAAGCGTCATATCGACAATTTTATTAAAGAAAAAAAGAAGTGGATTATTAAGCATGTTGAAAAGACTAAAAAGCGTCAAAAGCAAAGCTGCGATTTTGCTCAAAAAATCGACCTGCAAAAAATTCCTCAATATAAAAAGCGTATCAGACAAATTTTAAGTGAACGTGTCGATTATTTTTCGGAAAAATACAACCTTCCATATAAAGGTATTCGACTTTCAAGTGCGAAAACAAGATGGGGATCGTGCGGTCCTACAAACAATCTTAACTTCAATTGGATAATTATGTTTGCCCCTCCGGATGTTATTGATTATTTGGTAGTTCACGAACTTGCTCATACCAGGCACAGACATCATCAAAAGTCATTTTGGAAACTTGTTGAAGAAATGCATCCCGAATACAAAAAAAACAGAAAGTGGCTGCGCGATAATGCGTACTTGCTTTCTACTTCTTTTTAACAATTAAAGGAAAGATAAAATAAAGGTACAAAATAAATAATCCGAGAAGAAAGATCGCGCTTAAATATTCGTGAAAGAGATTTATTGCAAGTTCCGCAGAGTAAAAGGCTCCAACGGAAATGATAATCGCGATTCTTATTATGTTTAAAATAAATACCAAAACAAGGCCCGCAATCAGAGCAACTGCGGCTCTGATTATATAAATTTTCATCTTTTGTTTCAGGAATAAAATTGAAGCAATGAAGAGGAACAAAAATGTTGTAAGCGAATAAATACCCGAACAAGGTGCCCCGACATTAACGCTAAAATTCTCCATTTTAACCAATAATTCAGCCGGAACAATTGAAACGGATTTGGATATCAAAGGAAGGATAAGTCCGAGCGCATATAAGATTACCTTGGAAAAATACATCCAATAAGTTTCAATTAGCACCTGACTTACCAGATAAAGCGCAAAAAGATAAACAATTAGAAATAATTCGGATGAAAACTTTTTAACAAAATTAAATCCGAAAATAGCAATAAACAAAAAGCTATATCCGATCATCAAAGGGAAATAATAGATAAATTGATGAGGAAAATCGGGGAATGTTAAAAAAAGGTCTTTTAAAGGCAATAAAAATGTTAATACAGCCAGTGTTAAAAATAAAATCGATTGAAAAAAATCATTTCCATAATAAGGTATCGCTTTAATTTTTTTCCATCTCAAAATGACGAAAAGTATAACGATCGGATACATCAAATAAAAAAAATACGGCTGATAATTGTCCACTCTGTATCCGTAAAGACTTTTGGTAACGTCCGGAAGTTTTGTGAAAATAATCATGAAAAGTACAAAAAATAGCAATAGGCGCAGCCAAAACATCAGTAGCCCTTTGTCTTGCAAGTCGAATTTAAGCTTCTTTATTATTTTCATATTGGAATTGGAGTGATTTCCAAAAAATTCTAACACTTTGAAATATTTGGAGCAATTTTTGTTTTTGAGTACACTAGTGTCCGGTAAAGATTTTTGAAAATAGCGGGAGCTAGTTTCATATGGATGTACATTAATTAAACTAAAAAGACCCCGGTTTTAGGGAAGGTTTTTTGAGGAATGGTACTGAAACAGGTCAAAAGGGAAGTTAAGTTTTTGACGAAGACGAAAAATTGATACCGTTTGTTTTGTATTTAAGCGCCATTGACACATTCAAAAAATCAAAAGGTTTAAATGTGAATTTTCGGCTTAAATTAAAGAGATTTTTTTTATGTTCGCCACCCCGGGGCGAAAGCGTTTTAGCCAAAGTTCGTCTATAACACGTCTAGCGTGTGAAAAAACATAAAAACTTCCCTCTAAAACGATTTTCATCGTTTTCCCGTAAAAATTCCGGGAAAATCGGGGTCTTTTTAGAATTAAAAGATTGTTATTGACAAAATCCTTGTTTTTATGGCAAATTCATATCCTGGATGAACAAAATTCGGATCTTCTTTTAATAATAATATTATTTTTATTGATGTTAAAAGAAGGTCAGGATAATCGAGGGCTCATTGAAAGAAAAGGAGTGAAGAACATGTACGCGACGCGCATTTTTGTGATGGTAATGTTGTTTTCACTTACCCTTTATCATGGGGAGGCGAAAGCGGCGATTACCGACTGCCAGCCCGGGTGCTTCATCGCGCTCACCGACACGGACGGAGTCCTGTTTGTTGATGAAGGAGGCTCGATACTCCACACCCTTACGGGGGTTGGAGCCGGATCCGGGAACGTATTCGGGTCTTCCGCTTATGCCGTTATCGTGCGGCAATCAACCCGGGAGGTCTGGGTTTACGATCTCAGAAAGGGGTCTTTGACCTGTTATCTCCCGAACCTCGGCTGGGAGTCGAACAAGGCCGTTGTTTTGGACGGAAACGCCTGGATAACTCACGAGCAGGCGAACATTGCGTCCAAGGTGGAACTTTCCACCTGCGACGTAACAGACGTGCCGCTTGACAGGAGTGGCTACGTCGGCATCGAAAAAACGGCCAACGCGATCTGGCTGCTCAATTCCTCGGATGGGAATATTCTCCGGATCGATCCGCTCACCAATGGCTATACTTCTTACGTGAGCGGTTTGTCATCCTCCAACGCCCCGTTGTTTACTATCAAATACAACGGGACAGGTTTTTTTATTGCCGGAAGAATAGGAGTTCTTAACGGGGCTGTTTTCGAGACACTTGTCCCCCCCAACAGCTATACTTTGTGGCAACAGGTGCCGTATTACTTGTCTGATATGGAGCTTGACGGCAACTATGTTGTTAGTGAAGCATATCAGGAAAATCACTTTTACATAATGCCGCGAAGTAACCCCGCGACGTACCAGACACGGATTCTCATGGATATTCGTTCGGTCGCGATAAGGGGAGGAGTTATACTGGCGGCGGGCGGTGCCGCTCCGGACATCGGACTGTGGAGGTATAATGAGATTAACGGGTTTGCGAGGGACGCAACGCCTGTTGCCATCTCTGATACATGGAGCGTTACCTCAAGCGGGTACATTCCCGTTTGCGGCGACGGCCTGACTGAAGAAGCCGAAACGTGCGACAGCAGTGACGTCGGTGCTGAGACTTGCCAATCACAGGGTTTCGACGGTGGCGTGCTCGGTTGTGATACGACGTGTGACGAGTACGACACGTCCTGGTGCTACTCGTGTGGCGATGGCAACATTGAGGCCGGGGAGCAGTGCGACGGGACCAACCTCGGCGGCGAAACTTGCGAAAGCCGGGGCTTCGACGGAGGCATGCTGGTCTGCAACTTAAGCTGCGACGGCTTCGACACTTCGGGCTGTTATTCCTGCGGCGACGGGATTGTTGCAGCCGATGAGCAGTGTGACGGGGTGGATCTTGGCGGCGAGACTTGCCAATCACAAGGTTTCGACGACGGCGAGCTTGTCTGTAACTTAAGCTGCGACGGATTCGACACTTCGGGCTGTTATTCGTGCGGCGACGGAATTGTCGCCGCCGGTGAGCAGTGTGACGGGGCGGATCTTGGCGGCGAGACTTGCGAAAGCAGTGGTTTCGACGGCGGCGAGCTCGCCTGCGACAGTTCATGTCGATTCGATTTTGACCAATGTTGGCGTTTTTGCGGTAACGGTCAAGTCGATCCGGGCGAAGAGTGCGACGGCGATGACGTCGACGGCCAGACATGTGAAAACCTTGGCTATATTGGCGGAATACTTTCGTGCCAGCCGAACTGTACGTTTGGTACTTACGAGTGCGAAGAGCCGCCGCTTTGCGGTAACGGCCGAATCGACCCGGGAGAAAAGTGCGACGGCGATGACGTCGCGGGAAAGGTTTGTTCCGGTTGGGGGTATAACGCCGGAGGAGTTGTTCGCTGCAGTACCGACTGCAGCGAGTATGATCTCAGCCGGTGCGTTTATATTCCGCCGGAAGATGCGAGTGGATGCGGGTGTAACTCCGGGAGGATGCCCGACGGGGCAATTTGGCTCCCGATCTTCATTCTGTTAGCTGTTTTATTGCGCCGGAAACGGCTGCAATAGAACGCTTCTTATTTTTATCCACACCTATGCCCGATCTTTAATTTAAGGTCGGGTTTTTTTAAATTTTGACTATGTTTGACTATATTACAAATTATTACTAATATTCAAAGGAGTTATATCAGTAATTTTTAATTATGAAAAAATTGAAAATGTTTGTATCGGTTCTATTGGTGCTGGTTTTGGCGGCTTTATATGGACCGATCTCTGTTTTTGCCACCTGGACGGAGCAGGTGAATTTGACAAACCCGGGCAGTGCAAACAATGGATACGCTCTGGGTGTTGAACTTAAAGGAAATTACGCCATGGTATCGGCAACAGATCAGGATAGCTAAGGTGCCGTATTTGCCTATAAAAGGAACGGTACGGCATGGGATCAACAGAGCGGTAACGCGAATTGTACGGGTGCGAACGATTGTTTAAAAAGTACAGATATCGCTACCGGAGATCGATTTGGGCGATCAATTTCGATTTCTGGCGATTCCGTAATAATTGGCGCGGATCAGAATGATGACAGTTTCAGTAATTCGGGTTCCGCGTATGTTTTTACAACCGCGGACAGCGGAGCTACGTGGTCGCAACAGGCAAAACTTGTTGCTTCGGATCCGGCTCA
>JAJRYP010000032.1 GCA_024275695.1 Patescibacteria group bacterium
AAGGAAATTTTTCTTTTTCGTCATCCCGGGATGAGACTGTTTTAGTAAAAGTTCGTCTATAACACATCTCGCGTGTAAAAGAACATAAAAACCTCCCCTAAAGCGAATTATGCCGCTTTTCAGGGCATCACCCGGAAAAACAGGGGTCTTTTTAGGCGTTTCAAACTTGACTTGATTGCGCTTTAATTTTATAATAAACACTCGTTAGCTTTAAGAAACAGCAATGATGTTTTTGTCGTTTGTTATACCGATACCATAAAAAACCGTTATGCAGCCAAATACGCGCAGAACATTTAGATTTTACTGGAAACACGTAAAAAAATTTAAATTTCTTACGGTTCTTTTGGTAATTGTACTATTAGGCGCAACTGCAGCCGGTTTAATTGCTCCTTATTTTTACAAAGTTTTGTTCGATTTAATAGTAGATCAGGGGCCGAGAAACGAAATTGTAAATACATTGCTTGGTGTAATTGCCGTAATTTTCGGATTCCACTTTTTGGAATGGTTGTTTTGGAGAATTGCCGTATATGGCAGTATTAAACTCCAATCAAAAGTGATGGGAAACATAGCTAATGAATGTTTCGAGCAATTACAGAACCGCTCCTATAAATTTTTTACAAATAATTTTACGGGATCTTTGGTAAAAAGAGTTAATAGAATGGTGCGTTCTTTTGAAAGTATTGCCGATAACATATATTATGAACTTATTCCTCTTGCGCTTAAGGTAATCGTAATTTTTACAGTTTTATTCGTAATTAAACCTCCTTTGGGAATTGTAATGATTGTATGGACATTCCTATTCCTGTTTTTCAACTTGTTATTCAGTCGATATAAATGGAAATATGATATTGCAAAAGCCAAAGCGGATACCAAAGTAACGGCGCAACTTGCAGACACAATAACAAATTCGATTACAATTAAACTTTTTGCCGGTCTCAAATATGAAATTGACAAATTCGCAGAAATTATTGATAACTGGGTAAGAAAAACCCGAAAATCATGGAATTTGGATGAACTCGCCAGAGCAATTCAGCATTTCGCAATCATCGCTCTGGAATTTATTGTATTTTTTATTGCAATCAACTATTGGGCGAAAGGCGAACTTACCGCAGGTGATTTCATTTGGATCCAGGCATATTTAATATCGCTTTTTGAAAAAATATGGGGTTTTGGAAGAATTATGAGAAATGTATTTCGTGATCTTGCGGACGCGGAAGAAATGACAGTGATCCTAAATACAAAATTAGAAATCGAAGATAAAAAAGACACAAAAAAACTTAGTATAGTTAGAGGTAAAATTGAATTTGAAAAAGTTAGATTTGCCTACGACAAAAATGCAAAAGTTATAAACAGTTTATCTCTTAAAATTAAATCCGGAGAGAAAGTGGCCTTGGTTGGACCGTCGGGAGGTGGAAAATCAACAGTAACAAAATTGATATTAAGATTCTTTGATATTCAAAAAGGTAAAATCTTAATCGATGGTCAAAATATTAAAAGTGTTACTCAAGATAGTCTTAGATCTCAAATAAGTCTGGTTCCTCAAGATCCCATACTGTTTCACAGAACACTACTCGAAAACATAAGATACGGCAGAAGAGACGCAACGGATAAAGAAGTATTCACAGCCGCGAAACTTGCGAAGTGTCATGACTTTATTATGAAAACTCCAAAAAAATATAATACTTATGTAGGAGAAAGAGGTATCAAGCTCTCAGGTGGTGAACGTCAAAGAGTTGCCATTGCGCGCGCAATTTTGGCAAACAGTCCGATCCTGATTTTGGATGAAGCAACAAGCAGTCTGGACTCCGAATCTGAAATGTTAATTCAGGAAGCTTTACTTAATTTGATGAAAAACAAAACTACTTTGGTAATCGCTCACCGTTTATCGACAATTATGAAAATGGATAGAATTATTGTATTTCAGGATGGGGAAATCGCCGAACAAGGAACTCATGCTGATTTAATATCAAACAGCAGCGGACTTTACAAAAAATTCTGGGACTTACAAAGCGGCGGGTATGTGAACTAAAACAATCATTTTACAAACTTCACAATAAATGCTTTAATATAAGCCAGTTATCATATCAGTATGGCAATTTATAATAAGTTAAAAAAGTTATTATTTGATGCCGATTTAAGTGAGGCGGAAGTTTTAATCTATATTGAATTATTGAAAAAGCCTGCTCAAACCATTTTTGAGCTTGTTAATCGAACTGGATTAAAAAAATCAACCGTCTATAATGTTTCCGCAAAATTAAAAGATCTCAAGATCGTTGAAAAAAACAAAGATGGATTAAAAGCGCTTTCTTTAAAATCATTAGTCTCCGAACTTTCAACAAAAAAAAGAAAATTATCTAAAACAGCTTACAAACTCAAACAAATAGCTCCTTTTTTACATGAACCAAGGGAATCTATACAGGAATTTGAAACTTTTTATACGCCTAATCAGATTGCGGAAGTCTATCTTTTTATGGCTGAAATTCCATATGACACAAATTTAGATTTTGGAGATTTTGAAAATTTTATTAATGCTATCGGTCCCGTTGATCTAGCTTTCAAATTTAGAGAATTAAGGTCAAAACATGCATCGCATCATGCGCTTTGTACAACTTTTGGGCCTCAGTTGGCACAATTTTGTAATAAAGAAGATTTGCAAAGCTTTAAAAATCGCTTTGATATTAATAAACAGTTTGATTTTACAAATAAATGGATAATTTTTTCCGACAATAGTGATTATGTTCTATTTAACGATGTGTCAGATCCGGAATTTCCTTGTTCCATACTGATTAAATCAAAAGCGGTAGCAGATATACAAAGACTACAATTCGAAAATTTTTCCAAATATATTTGGAATAAATAACACGTGTTTTACTTTTAAAAAAGCTGTTTTAGTAATGCTATAATGCAATTTTCGACACAGAAAATTTCGCATTTTAAGGTTGTTCATATAATCCGGAACAACCTTATTTATGCGACAAATAGATTATTCACAAATAGAAGATTATTTTAAAATAGATATGGTTGAATCGGCCAGAGGCTGCACTGAAAATTGTATAGGCTGTGGATACTACGATTGTTATGGTGGATCAATCGAAACTCTAGATCGCAAACAAATAGAAACTAATATAACTCAAGTCATTGGATATACAGGAATTTATTTAATTGAATTATTTAATAACTACATTACAACACAAGTTAATACCGAACCTTTAAGAAGCGATGCTTTTATTGATTTAGCCGAACTCGTATTTGAATTTAGCAATGAACAATCAAGAGTTGTTGCTATTAGTCATGGAGTTAGATATGGGAATCTGGAGATGATTGAAAGATTAGAGAAAGTTGTAAATTTAATGGAACAAAATAAAGTCCCGTTATTTGTTTTATCTTTTGATTTAGCCAGAAGTGCGGGAAAATATAAGAAAAATTTTGAAGCATATCTGCAAACAATCGAAATTTTAAAAAGAGCATTAAATAAGGCAAGAATAACTGTTTCAATTCAAGGAAACGATGATAAAGAAAGTTCAGTTTATATTGGAAAAGCCAGACAATTATTTAAAAAAGTAATTTTAGAAACAGGATTAAATGAATCAGATTTAAATGTTAACGAAAGAGTTTGGATACCAAAAGGGAGAGCAAAGAAATTAAATATCTCGAATCCGGAAGTGTGTCATGTAATCCCCGACCCTGAATTCGTCGAAAAATATTTAAATCAAAAGCATCAATGGCACGGCTTTATAGATTTTGACGGCACTATCCTATCTACAGACAGATTTGATTATGAAAGTTGCCTAAACACAAAGGACTGGCTTAAATTCGTCGCTTAACAACTAAAATAACTCCTGTTGCCGACTTGCTTTTGCGTGTCTTTTTTTATGGACATAGAAAAGTTTATAAACCATCACAAAGACTATAAGGATTAATAACACTAATCCGTATATTCTTGTTAAATATAAAATGCTAACCGTTAGTCCGGTGAATATAAATGCAAGAAGCGCGGTAAAAAACCAACCTCCGACTACGGTAATAATTCCGGAGAGTCTGTAGGGCGCGCAAACACCGTCCCATGCTCCGTCCGCAAGGGCCGTTCCCATTGCAACCATAAAAGTAACGTAAGTTGTTGATAACGGCAACTTCATTGATGTCGCGAGTGAAATCAGTACGGCCGCGATCATTAAATTGACCGCCGCTCGAAGCAAATCAAACGCCGAACCGTTGTGCATGTGCCCGTTGGAAGTTTCCCATCTTTTAAAGAACCATTTTCTAAGTCTCTTCGGTGTTATATACATAAGTAATTTATATAAAAACATAACAAGTTCGGTAAATTTTTTCACAAAGATGCTTGGATTCCACTTTTCCATAACCTGTTTATCGTGACTTGTTAAATCAACGGACGTGGATACAACCGTTTGAGCCTTGCGTGACATAAACATAGCTATGGCCATAACCGAACCCGCCAGAATTAAAATCCAGCTCGGCGTGGGTAAAGTACCGGATAGATCGGAACCAAAAAACGCGTGCACCCCGGCTATTGAAACGCCGATAAAGTTAGCAAGGTCATTCCCCGCAAACGCCATTGCGAGAGAACCGGTTCCTATAAGCACAATTACTTTAAGAATATTTACCTTTAATTTAATTAATATAAAAGACAACGTTGAAAAAAAGATAAATGCACCCCAAACAATATTCATATAATTTAAGCTTATCCATTTTTTTATATCCGGAGTCATAAACGTGGCATGCTTCCCGCCTTTTAAAATAATAAAAAATAAAAGACATGTTAAAGCAACGCCGCTCCATAAAAATCCCCATTTGTTAAAACGCTTCTTATAATCGAAAGTAAAAATCATCCTTGTGATAACCTGCCCGATAAAGCCGATTACAAACGCAACTGCAACAGATAATAAAATTCCGACTATTATTTTTATTGCCGATGCATTGTTAATCACCGTCCAGGCTTCGTTAAAATCACCAATCTTCCACCATGCCAAAACAAAAGCCGCGCCCAAAAGTTCAAAGACAATTGATACCGTAGTAGACGTCGGAAGTCCGAATGTCGAATACAAATCCAGCAAAACAATATCCGTAATAGCAACGGCGGTAAAAATAATAATCGCTTCATCCAATGAAAACATTTCCGGGAAAAATATTCCTTTTCTCGCAACTTCGATAATCCCGTCGGAAAAAGTGGCACCTATAATAACTCCTATTGACGCGATTATCATTATGGTACTCATCTTTGCCACTTTCGCGCCGATAGCGGAGTTCAAAAAATTCACGGCATCATTTACGACACCGACAATAAGATCACCGAATGCAAGCAGTACCAAAGCAATTACAGCAATCAGTTCAAACGTAATCATATCCATCTTAACTTAGCTTAAAAAATGTAATTTTATTTATAAATCATTGTACCCGGGGTAATAGTGTTTGGATCAATCGTCAGTCCGATATCCGCATCATTACCGTCCACAACGACAAAAGTCGAAAAATCAATAAATGCCCGGGCCTGCACGGTATTGTAATTTCCAAAATATAAATATTTTAAGGTATCGTTAACTATAGCAAAATACGCGTCCGAATTTCCTTTAATTGAAAGCGCACTTTGGTTTGTTAACTCATGTTCTTCAAAAAAACCGTTCCCGGAAGTCGAGGCCGGACCGGTATCTCTGCCTATAAACACACGATCGACATAATTCCCGTTAGCGTCGTAGTTAAGCCGCATAAGCTCGCCGCTTTGTGACGCGAGATGATTACAATATTCTCCGGTTCCGGCACATCCGATGCTGTCAAAAGTATGCATCGTATCAAATTCTTTCAAATAAGCCGGCGCTGTCCCCGAATTAGTCAGTTTAAAAATCATAACAACTTGCTCCGAATCCGTACTGACATTTCCGTAAATACTCGGTGAATTTGAGTCTAAACGGTCAAGATACGCAAAAGACAATTTTGGAGGAGTCACCGCCACGAGATCTTTTGTGGCTGTAACAAGTTCCGGCGGTGTCGATTCCTCAGATTTCTCCTCGGAAGGAACCGTAATCGGCTCGTTTACAATTTCCGGTGCAAGAACCTTTTGCGCATCAAGCGTCTTGGCGGTTTCAAGATCTTTGGTAACGGTAGTGGTATCTTTACTAAGATACCCTTTAAACAACGGAGGCTCAACCAAAGTTGCAGCTATAACAAGAAGAATTACTACAACTCCAATAATGGAAAGCGTTATAATAATTTTCTTTTTTGGATTTTTGTTTGACTGTTTTTGATCGGGCATTTCCATTTTTAAGTTGTTAGTTATGAATCAATTGAAAATTGTATACTATTTCGGAGGAATAAAAAATAAGAACTTCTTCCTTTCACGAAATTTAGAATACATCCATGATCCGATTATTATTAAAATATAAACAATAAATATATACATTAAACTTTTAATATTTGTTATTAATTCAAAATAAATAATAAATATAGTTGCTGTCGCAAGTCCCAATATCGCAATTAAAGCCAAAATACCTTTTGTTTTTGTTTTTTTACGTATTTTGAAGTTAGCATAGGCAATTAAAAGTGACACAAGAAGAAATGTTATACTTCCAAATTTAATAATCAATTCAAGGCTTCCCGTTAAAATAAACAAATAAGAAGTTAAGAACATGAATATAATTGAATATTTTGGAATATAAGTTTTGATTCGCGTTGCCAATATTTTTGGGAAATATCCATCGTCGGCAACCACGGCCATTAAACGGGAAGCTCCGAATATGGTTCCGTTTATGGCGCTTGCCGTAGCCAAAACAGCGCCAAAAATCACTATAAAAAGACCTATGTCCCCTAAAATTTCAAAAGACCCCGCGGCAAGCGCGTATTCTTTATCCGTAATTAGTTGTGTTTTGGAAATAGCCATTAAAGCGCCAATTGCCAAAACAACATAAATAAATGTAGCCAAACCGATCGAACTGTAAATAGCCCTTGGTATATTTTTATCCGGATCTCTCATTTCGTTTGTCGCGTGTATTACGAGCTGAAATCCTTCATAAGCAACAAAAGTTATTGACGCGACAATAATAATATCAATTACGTTAAATCCGTTATTGAAAATCGGCAAAATATTTTGTATATCGCCTTTATCAGCCAACAAGACGGAAATACCGAATAAAATCGATAATTTGAGATACACCAGAATATCTTCGATTTTCCCCATACCTTTTACGCTCAACAGATTAATAACTGTAAAGAAAAGCAAAACAAGGCCGGCTATTATATTTTTATATAATTCATAACTGGCCGAAGGCAAAATACTTGAAACATAAGAAGCGAATGTAAAAGCGTATAAGGCCAAAGTGCTAATATAACCAAAAGTTATAAGCCATCCAATTACGGAAGCGGAAAAATGGGAATTAATAAAAGTTTTCTTATAAAATGAATATGTGGCCCCTTCATCTTTATAATAAATTGCCAATTTCACATAAGAATAGGCCGCAAGCAGCGCCAATATACCCCCAATCAAAATCGCGATCGGAGTCGCATTCCCCACTTTTTCCACAGATATACCCAAAATTGCAAAAATACCACCGCCAACCATTCCGCCAAGCGCAATTGCGATCAATTCAAAAATACCCAACGGCTGTTTTCTTTCTTTTGTAAATTCTTTTTTCATTAAGTTAAATATAACTCACATTAAATATATATTAAAGTTTTTCGTAATTTGCGCAAAAAGGAATATACTTAAAAAAAATAATCAAAATGTCATGAATTTAAGTTTATTATTAGCCGCGATTTTTTTTCTTACTTTTCTCTTTGGAAGATTAATTGAAAAAATAAAAATCCCATGGATTTTCGCGGCTCTTTTTTTAGGATTAATCCTCTCTTCAAATAATCCGTTCAGCGCAATCACGTCATCCGGAAATTTCAAATTTTTATCCGAACTCGGAATGTATTTCCTTTTATTTATCATAGGACTCGAACTTCAAATAAGTAAAATATTCAAACAGGGCAGATTTATTTCAAAATTAACATTCCTGCTGATTCTAACCGAAACTTTTTTCGGGAGTTTAATCGTACATTATATTTTTAATGTCTCATGGGGAATTTCAATTCTTGTCGCCTCCTCTTTCGCGACTGTGGGAGAAGCGGTTTTAATTCCAATTTTAGATGAATTTAAAATTACAAAAACAAAATTCGGACAAACACTGCTCGGGGTTGGGACTTTGGATGATATTGTTGAAGTAATTACGGTCATTATTGCTTCGGCTCTTTTAGGTTATTCGGCCGGATACAGCGGATCATCTTTGATAAATAATTTACTGATTCTTGGAATACTTTTCTTTATTCCGTTCTTGTTACTTCTTTTCAGAAAAGAATTAAATCATTTTAAATTTAAAAAAATCCCCGTCCTCTTTCTTTTCAGTCTTTTTATTATTTTTTTACTGGTCGGAATTGGAGAACTTGTCGGCGCGGGTGCAATCGGAGCTTTAATTGCGGGAATTTCTTTAAAAGAGATTCTTAACGAAAAACAAATAAAACATATTGAATCAGCAAGCAGAATTGTTGCTTATGGGTTTTTTGTGCCCATTTTCTTTATTAGCGTCGGACTGGAAACAAACATAGCATTTATATTATCAGCTCCGCTTCTGGTTTTGCTTATAGTGGCAATGACAAAAAGTACAAAAATTATTACAAGTTATTTAACGGCAAGAAAAGAAATAGGTCCAAAAAAATCAATTTTGCTTGGAATCGGGCTTTCCGCAAAATTCAGTACAAGTATAGTTATAATAACAATGTTTGTTGATAACAACATTATTTCATCCGAACTTTATTCCGTTCTTATCGGAGCAATGATACTTTCAAAATTTATTATTCCGGTTTTATTCTCTCAATTACTGGAAAGATGGGAACCTGAATTTAAAAAAGTGTAAAGAAATAAGCTTTGTCAAACATTTTTTACGAGGATATGTTGACCCTCAAATTCAAAATTCTATAATGAGGGATGCCAATAAATCAAAGGTGTTTTAAACAAATATTTTTAACCCCTTCTATCATGGACAAGAAAGAAATCGCAAAAAATCTCATAATCTCCATAGTAAGCGCCGGAATAACGGCATTAATCATAACTTTGCTGGTAACGAGCAGTTTATCGACTGAAAATAAATCACAAAATGATAATTCAAATAATCCCTCAAGCGAACTAACCAATGCCCTTGAACAAAAAGATTATGTTTCACAAGAAGATTTAGTCATAAGCGCGGTTGAAAAAGCATCTCCGGCTGTTGTTTCAATAATTATATCCAAAGACGTTCCCGTACTTGAACAATATTATGAAGATTACGGCGATCCGTTTGGCGATCCTTTTTTTGGGCGAGGTTTTTCGTTTAGAATTCCAAAATATCGCGACAGCGGAGAAACCGAAAAAAAAGAAATCGGAGGAGGTTCCGGCTTCCTGGTATCTTCCGA
>JAJRYP010000033.1 GCA_024275695.1 Patescibacteria group bacterium
AACGTTCCAGAATATGCGATGTTTGCTGGTGGTATAATAGCGAACGAAGTGAGCTACCACCAGCAAATATGGGTGTAGCTAGGTGTAACCGAGCGAAACCGCATATTCTGTGTTAGCCGAGGCGAAGCCCGAGCCAGAGTGCAACGTCCCGTAGCGAAGTGAAGGGCGGGCGAGAGTTGAAAGTAATTTTTTATTTATTCTTTAATTTTAGTCTTAGTCTCAAAATCAAAACAATTAAACATGCTACTAATTGCAAATTGATTACTAAGCTGAAAACCAAGTCTTTAACAACAAATATTGCGTATAGAGAGGTAAAAAATGTTGTTAGCGACCATATGACGTATGTATGTACATTGGCACTTGGTTTTCCTTTCCATAGATCTTTCATGGTTGGGAAGAATCCGGCGAATGTAACAATACCTCCAATACTATATGCAAATGTAATTATGTAGATGAAGTATTGTTCCATGTTTTTGATTTTGAGGTAAAAGAATAAAAAAATTACTTTCAATTTCGGCTAACTCCGCACTAAGCGAAGTTTACTATAGTTTAGGAGAATTTTAGAGTTTTTTTACAATGTTTAGATATGCTCTATGCATGATTTTAACATTTTTCGTATGTTTGTTAAACAAATGACTGTTAAACAAAAATTGCTGCTTAGGATGGAGCGGGAAATGATTATTAAGAATTACAGTTCGAGGACGCAGAAGACGTACATGTACTGTATTGAAAAATATCTGGAGTTTGATTCTGAAGCTGTTCGCAGGTGTAGTTTGGATAAAATTCGTGAATTTCTCGTGTATAGACAGGAAAACGGTGCGGGGCCCGTAATGAGAAATTTGCATCTTTGTGCCATTAAGTTTTTCTATCGAACTGCACTGAATCGCCGTAAAGCAATACAAATACCGTATGCTAAACGACCAAAAAGTACGCCTATAACGCTAAGGCGCGAAGAGATACTGCAGATACTCTCCCACATCAATAATTACAAACATAAACTGCTCATCGCTTTGGCTTACGGAGCGGGTTTAAGACTTAGCGAGGTCATAAATTTGCAAGTTCGTGATGTTCAATTATGTGACAGAACAATTATTGTTAGAAGAGGGAAGGGGGCGAAAAGGCGATATACAATTATTCCGGATAAATTGTGGTGGAAATTGAGGCTTTATGTAAAGAACAAGGAAGCGCACAATTATGTTTTTGAGAGTAATAGAGGAGGGAAATTGCATTCGCGCACAGCGCAGAAGATTTTCAAAAATGCGCTCAAAAAGGCCGGTATTGAAAAGGAGGCAACATTTCATTCGCTGCGGCATAGTTTTGCCACGCATTTGGTTGATAACGGAACGAATTTACGATACGTACAGGAACTTTTGGGACATTCAAACATAAGAACAACACAAATATATACACATGTTGGGAAATGTGCCGTCAGGGCTGTGAAAAGTCCGCTGTAACTGTTGTAATTGTTACGCCGCATGCGTCACGTCGCATCAGCGCCGCGCGTGCATTCGCGGCCCGCATCAAACATCAAAGCTCGCGCCCGAACCGGCACTGGCGCACTGGCGTCGGCACTCACTCAGGCACTCACTCACGCCCGCGCCGTGCGTCGGTAAATCCTGCATTTAATCCTCCATGCCGGCTTTAATTCTCATCACGCCGGTTATTGCGCTTCGTTCCGCTTCTGAAAGTTTCATTGAAATAAACTTAACCGTTTCTTCAAGATTTGGAAGCAGCATGTGTTCGAGAGCATTTACGCGACGTCTGGTTTTTTCGGTTTCTTCGGCGAGTCTTTCCGCTTGACGTTCGATTTCCGCGAGCTGAATCAAGAGCGGGAGTACTTCCTGGAACGCTTCCAGGGCCATATCGAGTTCACCGCTTGTTTGTAAATATCCGTAATTAAGAATGTTCCCTTTTTGCTTAAGTGTGAAATGCGGAATGTGTACACTCATCACGTTTTTTGTCTCAACTTCGAGTGAAACTTCCGCGGAAGGGTATAGAAGCGCGTTTTCGAGTACTTCCGGATACATCATTGCGGATGCCTGCATAAAGTTCTTGAATGCCGCTTGTAGTTTTTCTTCCACCTTTTTTCGAAGATCGCGCGCCTCACGAATAATTTCCATAAATTTCTGCATCAATCCGTCTTGTTTGTCGCGCAGCAGCTTATGTCCCCTCTGAGCGGTTTTAATTTGCTTCTTAAGGTTCAGAAGCTCCATTCTGGTTGGATTGACATTTAGTTTTGCCATATCTTGGTGTCGTTTAGATTAATTATGATGAGAATTCGGCCTTCGCCTCTTCTTCGGTTGCGCTTTGCTCTTCTTCCGGCACTTCTTCTTTTGCGGGAGCGGCATCGGATGCCGTATCTGCTTCTGCATCTTCTCCCATATACTTCGCAATATGTTCTTCTTTAACACGCTTTAATTCATTTTTTGGAAGTATCTTTAGAAGCTCCCATCCCATTGTTAAAGATTTAATGATATCGCGATCCTCGTTTTCGCTTTGACGAACATAAACATCTTCAAATTTATTCGCGAATTTCAGGAATGCGAGATCAGCTTCGGAAAGAGCCGCTTCACCAAGAATTACCGCAAGTTCGCGTACTTCTTTTCCGCGCGCGTAAGCCGCGAAAAGCTGGTTCATTACTCCCGAATGATCTTCACGTGTTTTTCCGGGACCGATACCTTTATCTTTCAAACGAGAAAGTGAAGGAAGTACGTTGATGTTCGGATAAATACCTTGAGCGTGAAGGTCGCGCGCCAGTACGATCTGTCCTTCCGTAATATACCCGGTAAGATCGGGGATCGGATGAGTAATATCGTCTTCCGGCATGGTTAGAATAGGAATCTGCGTGATCGATCCTTCTTTGCCTTTTACACGTCCGGCTCGTTCATATAGAGTCGCCAGATCGGTATATAAGTATCCCGGATAACCGCGTCTGCCCGGAACCTCTTTACGAGCCGCGGATACTTCACGTAGCGCTTCACAATAGTTTGTAAGGTCGGTAAGGATAACAAGTACGTGCATTCCCTTTTCAAACGCAAGATATTCGGCTGCGGTTAGCGCCATACGAGGTGTGGCAATACGTTCCACAACCGGATCGTCGGCTGTATTGATATAAAGAACGCTGCGTTCGATAGCACCTGTCTTTTTGAATTCGTTTGTAAAATATTCCGCTTCTTCAAATGTTACACCCATTGCCGCGAATACTACAGCGAAATTTTCTTCATTTCCCGAACCTTCTTTGATGTTCCCTTCATCATCCACTTTAACCACTTTGGCCTGACGAGCGATTTGCGCGGCAAGCCTCGCGTGCGGAAGACCGGCTCCGGAGAAAATAGGAAGTTTTTGACCGCGTACAAGCGTGTTCATGCAATCAATTGTCGATATCCCCGTTTGATAGAAATCGCTTGGATAATCACGCGCGTTCGGATTTAGCGGGTTTCCGTTAATGTCGATTTTCTTTTCCGGAATAATATCCGCTCCGCCGTCAATCGGGCGACCTCGTCCGTCAAAAATACGTCCGAGCATATCTTTTGATACTCCGAGCTGAAGGCTTTTTCCGAGGAATCTTGCCTTGGATCCTTCGGCTCCAAGCCCTTGAGAACTTTCGAACATTTGAGCGACAGCCATTCCCTGCCGAGCCTCAAGTACTTTCCCAAGACGAACATCGCCGCTTGCGGTTGTAATTTCAACAAGCTCTTCATAGGTAATGTCCTCCACGCCTTCGATCATTACGAGCGGCCCGGCGATGGACTTGATTGATTTATATTCTTTTTGCATTGATACTATGTGTTAATTAAGTGAAATTGTTAATATAGCGGGCACCTTCGGCTCCCTGTTATGCTTTTTGAAGCCCCATGATTTCTCTTTCGGTATCTTCCCAAAGCTTTTTGAATTCATCTTCTTTATCCGGATCGATGTTTTTACATTTTGCCACTCGTTCCATTACCGGAAGCGCGAGCAATTCGTCAAAATTAAAGTCCTCATGTTCAATAACTTTTTGCGCGTGATGAGCGACATTCAAAATTGATTTAAGCATCCAGTATTGTTTTTTGAGTGGGGTATAGGCATCGATTTTATCGAAAGCGTTTTGGAAAAGGAAGTCTTCGCGGAGCGATTTCGCGGTTTCCAAAGTAAGACGTTCTTTTGGAGAAAGCGCTTCCATTCCAACCAGACGTACGATTTCTTCAAGTTTTGCCTCTTCCTGTAAAATACCCATTGCCTGCGTTCTGTATTCTTCGAAATCTTCGGCGATTTCGTTTTTCCAGAAGTCTTTAATGTTATCGTTATAAAGTGTGTAAGAAGTTAGCCAGTTAATAGCCGGGAAGTGACGTCTGTAAGCGAGTTTCGCATCCAATCCCCAGAATACTTTGGTCACACGCAAAGTATTTTGAGTTACAGGTTCCGAAAGGTCTCCACCCGGAGGCGATACAGCTCCGATAAGCGTAAGGCTTCCTTCGCGATCATCGTTTGCTCCAAGGCATTTAACCGTGCCGGATCTTTCATAGAATTGAGCGGTTCTGGAACCGAGATAAGCCGGGTATCCTTCTTCACCGGGCATTTCTTCAAGACGACCTGACATTTCACGTAGCGCTTCCGCCCAACGAGATGTCGAATCCGCCATAAGCGCAACGTCGTATCCCATGTCACGATAATATTCGGCTATGGTAACACCCGTATAAATGGACGCTTCACGAGCCGCCACCGGCATGTTTGAAGTGTTCGCTACCATCACGGTACGTTTCATGAGTTTTTCTCCGGTATTCGGATCTTCCAGTTCCGGAAATTCCATAAGCACGTCCGTCATTTCGTTTCCGCGCTCTCCGCATCCGATGTAAACGATAATTTCCGCATCACAGTATTTTGCAAGTGTCTGCTGTGTGACGGTTTTTCCGGCTCCGAACGGTCCCGGGATACATCCCGCTCCACCTTTCGCGAGTGGGAAAAGAGTGTCCAGGATTCGAGTTCCCGAAACAAGCGGTTTACTTGGTATAGATTTATCTTTTACCGGTCTTGGATTTCGAATAGGCCATTTTTGCAGCATTGAGATTTCATGATCCTTTCCTTCCGCGTCCGTAATTACAGCGATTGTGTCTTTGATTGTGTGTGATCCGCTCTTAATTTCTTTAATACTTCCGTTAATTCCCGGAGGTACCATTACTTTGTGCATAATAAGCGATGTTTCCTGAACCTCTACGAGAATATCTCCCTCTGTCACGTTTTCACCTTTGTTCTTTATCGATTTAAAATCCCATGTCTTTTTTCTATCAAGTCCCGGTACGTCAATACCCCTGGTAATGTATTCGCCGGCTTCTTTTTGAAGGAGCGGAAGAGGTCTTTGTATTCCGTCATAGATAGATTGAAGAAGTCCGGGGCCAAGCTCAACTTGCATTGTTTGACCTGTAGAATAAACGGGTTCTCCGGGGCCGATGCCTCCGGTTTCTTCGTATACCTGAATTGAAGCTTCTCCGCCTTCAATTCCAATAATTTCCCCGATCAGTTTTTTTTCGGAAACACGTACTACTTCGTACATGCGTGCTCCCTCCATTCCTTTTGCAACGACAAGAGGTCCTGATACTTTTATAATTGTGCCTTGTTTTTCCATATTGGTAATTAGTTATTAGAAATTGATTATTAGTTATTTGAGGACATTGAGGCTTTAGCCGAAGATATCCGATCCCACCGCTTGTTCAACCATTTTTTTCATTCGCGTAAGTCCGTATCCTTTGGTTCCTTGTATTCCCGGAATCGGAATGATTGCCGGAAGCGCTTCTTTGGTGAGTTTTTTGTAATCTTCCTTTGTAATTTGAGTCGCGAGATCTTCCAGTATAAAAATAATTGCGTATTTTTTTCGTGTTTCTCCTTCGCCAAGTTTAATTATCTCGTTATTTAATTTGAACAGTGCGGAGCGAGCTTCCTCTCCGTTGTTCGCGATAGTGGCCGTTATTCCGAGTGCTTTAAACCCCAGAATTTGATCTTTACTACCGACGATTGCTATTTTGTACGAGTCAATGTTCATGTTTAGTGCGAATTTATAAGTTTTAGTTGATTATTGTTTGATCGCTCGCTGTGCTCGCGAGGGAAGGTTGCTCCTTCTTTATTCTCTTTGTGTCCCGTCTCGCCCGGCAGCTCGTCGCGCCACAAAGGAATTCATCAGTCGCAACTAGTATAAGGTTCGAATTAGTTGTTTGATTTGTTCCGGATCGATATTGTTTAATTTGCTTACCATAATGCTTCTGATGATTAAAGCATTGTTCTTTTTCGCCCAGAAATAAGCGAATACGGGCTCAGGGCCAATTGCTATTCTCTTTGCTTTTTGAATATAATCCGTTAAGTGATCGTATGAGAGTTTGTCCAGTTTTACGAATGATTTTTCGTCTTCATATCCTTTTATCGCTTCGCGAATAATATTTGCGTAATCGGTATGACGCATGCTTTCGGCAAAATCGTTGATATCTTTTCTGAAAGCATCGATAAATCTGTATTTTTCAAGAGTCCCGCGCGCGATAAATCCTTTCTCAAGCAGCTCTTCTTCTCTCCCTTGAATCTTTAGACGAATAAAAAGTTCGATATTTTTCAAATCAATATATTTTTTTGTAAGCGTGATTAGAAAATCATTTCCGCTTCTTAGGGCAATTTCATTAATGATTTTGCAGAATCTTTTATCAAGAACGATGTCAATTAATTGCGGGTCTTCGGATTTTAAATAATCCGCCTCTGCGAGTTTAATGCTTTCTTTAAGGTATTTTTCATATCTTTCCTCAAGTCCGAATCCCGCGTCTTCTCCGTCCGGAATATATTTTTTAAGTTGCTCGAGCTTTATTGCGCCAAACTGAAAACAGTACTTTTTTACTTCGTCAAATTGTTTTTCGGAATGCTTCGCCTTTAAAAGCACCTTCATATTGTGAAAATCGTATCTAAGCCAAAGAATGTTAAACACCCAGCTATCCGGAGTGATTCTTTCAATCAATTCTTTCGTGTCTTTAAGACCCGAATTAATTACTTCCTGAAAACTTTCTACATTTTCAATATCTCCAATATGGGTTGAGTAATCTGTTTCATTCAAAATTTTGTATGCGTCTTTAGCGTCTTTTGCGAGAACCATTCGTTCGAGTTCGTTTTCATTAAGGAGTTTTGTCTCCAGAACTCTTATCCATGATGCTGATTGTGCGAAACTTGTTGAATCCATTTATATTTTAATTAAGCGGGAAATATAGTTTGAGCGACTTCCAGTTCGAGGTCGTCGCGAAGTTGTTTGTTTAAAATTGATTCAAATGAATTGTCGATTTCGATTTTTTTTGAGTCCAAAATGAAACCGCCTTTTATATCGGCGCTTTTGTCCGCCATTTGGTATGACTTCCCGGATGCCGAAAGAGCGGCTTTCGTAACATCTTCCTTTCCTTTTGCCGGTATAACTTTTACATCATCGCCATCGATCTCACAGTGTTTTAGCAATTCAGTCATCAGTTTTTCATAATCCGAAGAAGATCCGAGCGCCTCGAGCGCTTCATCAAAAATTGCGTCCATAAGCTCACGTTTTTCCGATAAAAGCTTGTTTTTTGCTTCCATTTTGGCGTGAGTCACCATTTTATTCATAATCTTTTCACTGTTGGCCGCGACTTGTTCATCCATTTCTTCCTCCGCGTCTTTCATCATTTTTTCAAATTCTTTCTCAACTTTTTCTACAGCTTTCGCATGCTCTTCGCTTATTTTATCGAGCTTTTCTTGAGTCTCTTTTTTGATTTGTTCAAGTATGTCGTTTAAAGCCATATTTCTTAATTGTTATTAATTATTAACTTTTGGGATCCCCGCGGAATTTTTAAAACCGCGGGAATTTTCAAAAAACAATAATTATCTAAACTTGTATTCCGAAGATAAGAAGTACTGAAACAAGAAGTCCAAGTACCGCATATGTTTCTACCATCGCCGACATGATCACCGCTTTACCTGTGTTAGTCGCGTCTTTCGCTACCGCGTTGAGTCCGGCGGCAGATACTTTTCCTTGGTGAATTCCCGAGAATAAACCGGCCAGTCCAACCGGAATTCCGGCTCCAAAGAACTGCCATCCCGTTGAAAGAGAGATTTCAACACCGGATCCTCCGATAAGTCCGATTTGGATTAGAATTAGAAGTGCACCCAGGAATCCATAGATACCTTGTGTTCCAGGAAGCGCCTGTAAGAGAAGGATTTTACCAAAAAGTTCCGGCTTTTCACTGATCACACCGGTTCCCGATTGACCGGCCAGTCCAACTCCGATACTTGATCCGATACCTCCTAGAGCCGCCGCCAATGCTGCGCCGAGCACCGCCAGTGCGAGTCCTGTTTCGATTCCGAACATATTTTGTAGTTGTTAAAGAATTAAATATATTTAAGTTTTTAGATTTTTTTTAAGTGGTCGGACCACTTCTCTCTCCCTTTGTGATAAGGATATACTTGCAAGCCTTTCGTAACGGTTTAAACGCTCTTCCTCCGCCTTCCATAAACTTTCCGAAAAACTCAACGAACTGAAGACGACTTGAGTGGATGAACGCTCCAAGTGTCGAGATCGCTATGTTCAAAGTGTGTCCGATTAAAATAACAATAATCGCAAATATAATTCCCACGTAAGGTATGTTTCCAACAAGCCCTCCGATCGTATTAAATGCGAATCCGATAATTCCGGTTCCGAGTCCGAGCGCCATCAAACGTGAATATGAAAGCACATCGGCAAAATATCCAACCAGGCCGTATAGAGAAAGCACGCCTGATAAAAATTTCAAAATAATATTCTTTTGCTTTCTTCCTTGCGTAAGAATAAGTGCTCCGACTCCAAAATAAACAAGATAAGTAATTGTTCCGGCATAATCGGCCAGGAATACTCCGCTTTTACTTAGTCCGAACAGACCCATGATTACCAAAAAGTAGAACCAAAGGAAGCTGTCAAACAATGCGTCCAAATATTTTTTGTGTTTAATTTTCCAATATCCGTCAACAATAATTCCGAATAAAACCTGAACGTATCCGAGAATCGCGGCGAGAATCAGGAATGCCAAAGGTCCGCTTTCCTGAGTCGGATTAATTACTTGCCATCTGAACGCTTTTTCACCGGCATCGTTTATATATGTCAGAAATCCGGGTGCCTGATCGGGTGTCATTCCGAACCATCCGCCAAATAGCGCTCCCAATATAAAGGTAACGATTCCGCCGAACATCAAAAGTCTCACCAGATTTTTCATTCCTTTAGGAATTTTCAGGAATTTTAGCGCAAGCGCACACATTACAAATAGAACGATTCCATATCCCGCATCGGTCAAACATAATCCAAAGAAAATAATAAAGAACGCGGCAAGAAAAGGAGTTGGATCGATTTCGTCAGGCAAAGGAAGTCCGTAAATATTCGTTACCGCTTCAAACGAACCGATCAAACCTTTATTTTTAATTGCGACCGGCGCTTGTTCTCCCTCGGCGGGCTCGATTTCAAAAATTTCAAATGCGTTTGTGATTTTTTCAAGCCTCTCGTTAATCTTTTTAAGATTTTTTAGAGGAACCCATCCTTCCAATGTAAAGCTGTACTGCGTGTTGTACGCTTTTTGCTCGGAGTACATTTTGTCTCTTTCCCAAACAAAATAATCGTGAACAATTTGAAGATCTTCGTTTTTTTTCGCCAAAACCTTTAATTCTTCTTCCTGATTGGCAAGCTCCTGATTGATTTCCGCTTTTCTTTTCTTAATATTTTTTAATTCCGTTTTTACATCATGTTCTCGCGTCGGCAAATCAACTTCGTTTAATTTATGTGTCATGCAGACTTCTTTAACTTGTCGCCCAACTTCTTTTGCAAAAGTTAGCGCGACGTAAGTGGTGTTTTCATCTTCGTTAACCTTATCTATATTAATAAGTTTTGAAACTTCTTTAATATCCCGAGCGAACTCCGCGTATGCAATCTTTTGAATCGTCCCGAGAACGGTTTTTGTTCTTTCGGTTTCACCAACATGATCCAGAGGCATCGAAAGCGACTGCCACGGCTTAAGTTCTTACTGCAGCATCTCAAGCGCGGCAAGTTCATTCTTTAAAGCAACCATATTTTCTTCAACTGTCCTGCATTGTTTAATAACGGTGTTAAAATTAAATTCTTTCGCCTTCTTTTTAACATCGTCGATAGTTAAAACAAGAGGACCCTGAATAAGATTTCTGTGTTTCGCGTAAGGCTTAACAAGCTTCAGAGCAAAATCAATATTTGCAATATTAAGCTCTGTCGCGTGCAGAGCCTCCATTTTTTCCGGTGATTGATCTTTTTCATCCGCTATTTCCGTAACTTCCAAAGCCCCAAGTGACTGCAACGAGTCCAGCAACTTCTGTCTATGAGTTCCGGAAGCTACCAATTTGATTTTTTGCATTGAAATGACAGCCATGCTCTTTAGTTTCTTATTATATTATAGGTATTATTTGTTCATGCTTGAGCTTCGCCTTGGCTCAGCTAAGACACTCCGCTTTGCTTCGTGTCTGCAAGATGTTTTTCAAAATACGAGACGATAAGCTTCACAGCTTCGTCTTTTTTAGCTTTCGCTTGATCGATGGTCGAATTTCTTTCTCTTTCTTTTTCTTCCGAAATCTCTTTAAATTTTTTCATTGCGTCTTGTTTTGCAGTTTCGAGAGTGGCTTGTCCTTTTTTACGCAGATTGTCTTTGTGCTCTTCAAGTTCTTTTTCTTTTTCAATTCGTTTCTCGTCGAGTTTCTTTTGATTATCTTTAAGGGTTGAAGCTATCTTTTTTTCCGCGCTAGCTTCTTCGTCTTTGATTGTTTGAACCGGATCGTTAGTCATAATTGCTTTTAGGTAAATACTAAAGTTGAATTTTTTAGTCGCGAAGATATTAGATTTTGGAATAGAAAATGTCAATATGAAAAGGGGGGAATTATAATCCTTTAAGGAAAACGACTTGACAATGTGCCCGAAAGTTTTGTAGAGTCAACATCCTTGTTTTATCAATTAAAAGGTTTGTAATTTATGCTGTATAAAGGAGTAGATAAATATACGAATGTTGATTGCGCCGTGTCGGCTCTGCTTGAAGATCTTAACAGGCTGGAAGAGGAAATGGAGGCGCTTGGCTATGCTCCGGACACTTTGGAAGAAAAAGATGAAGAATTCGGTTCGCTTTTAGAGTTAAACAGAGACAGGCTTGAAACTGCGGCAATGTGTCTCGAAGCTGAAATATCGCAAAACGAATGTATTCGAAATATTGCGTTTATCCCTGTTGAAAAGTTAAATGATTTTGAAGAAGAAGAACTGAGAGATATTTATAAAAAGGTTCGCGTACTTGGAAAGCTGCTTGTTGAACTTGAGAAATACGCTTTGGCGGAACCTTATTTATTTGTAGCTTATAAAATTAATCAATTTTATAATCAAAAAGAAGAATCTTCTCTGCCGTATGACACGAACGTTTTGCTTTGTTTGGCGGAAACTCTTTATATGAACGCGGAGCATGATGACAACGGGCCGGTGGAAGAGCATATCGAAAGATATATAAAGGAATTTAGAAATCATTTGCATCATAGAATATTTGGAGATGTCACAAAGAGCGCGGAAGAAAAGCAAGATGCTTCCGTGATGCCGCTTTCCTATCGTCGTCTTTTGGAAGCCTCCGGCCTGCTTTTTATTGTAATTGCTCAAAACCCTGAAGATAACTCCGCGCATGAAATGATGGCTCAGGTGCAGTGGGCTTTAGCTAAAGAGTACATACGTCTTGCTCGCGATATCCATAATAAAAATCTTTTTACTTTAAATGAAAGGGATATTGCGCAGATTCAATTTTCGTACGAGGAAGCGAGGAGGTATGCTAGAAAAGCCGCTCTTTCCGTATCCGATGAAAGTTCTCCGGATTATGAATTATACGCGGCAATTACAAGAGAGTATGCAAAGTTTTTGATGAACGCAAATTATGCCACGGAAGGCGGCAAGCTTATTCAGGAAATGATAACAAACGATATTGAGCCGTTAAAAGCCGTTATATCCGGAGTTGAAGCTCTTATTCCTTTTATTGAGGAAAATCGAATACGTCGAAATGAATTTTTTCAAATTGACGAAGCTTGCAAGGAGTACAGGTCCGCGCAAAATCAATATCTCCGTTTGAAACAAACGGCCATAACTTATCTAAACATAGTTGTTGAAAGAGCCGATCAATCGGATCCGGAAGATAAAGATCTTTTGTTTCAAGCTTATTATTGGCTTGGAATAATAGCGGCCGGAGACATGTCCACGGAAACGGCTCAGGATTATTTAGGTCTTATGGCCAAGCTTTTTAATAGTGACAACGAAGAATACAAACCTTATTTTGAGGCTTTGGGAGAGAAAATATCCGAAAACTCTTTCTGGAAAGTTTAAATGCTTTTCCTTTCAATTCTTACACCGTCGGGAAGCGATCTTAAAAATAAATTGCCGTAACTTTTTGTAACAACGCGAGAATCCATAATAATCACTTTCCCGCTATCTCCGGAAGAGCGTATTAATCGACCAAATCCCTGTTTGAAACGCAAAATCGCTCTCGGAATTTGATATTCGTTAAATTGATTTTCATAAAGAGTCGCGCGTCTCGAGTGAATTGGATCGTCCGGCGGATCGAAAGGCAATTTTTGAATAATTACACAACTTAGAGCCTCTCCTTTTATATCGACTCCTTCCCAAAAGCTGTTCGTTCCAAAAATAATTGAATGTCTTGGATCTTGTTTAAAAAGTTCAATGATTTTTCCTCGTCCGCCTGAAACATTTTGGCCGAGAATTGTTATTCCTTGTTCTTTTAATATGGGGGCAAGTTTAAGATAAGTCGCTTCAATAGCTTTTTTGGACGTAAATAACACGAGCATTTTCCCGCCGTTTTCCAGGGCGGTTTTCTGAATAATTTCACAAGTCTGGTCGAAATAACCCGGAGTCGCCGGGGCTTTCAAATTATCATAAACAATAACCTCCACTTGATCCGGATACGAGAAGTGAGAATGCAAAATACATTCTTCAAAATGTTCATCAAGCGCAAGTTGACTTCTTATGTAAGCGAAAGAATCGTCGACGGTCAGAGTTGCCGATGTCATTATTATGCTTGTCTTTTGAGAAAACAGTCCTTCTTGCAAATGAGTTCCAATGTTTACCGGAGTTGACTTGATCCCGACAGTTTCATCATACTTTTTATATAGCCATGTAATATTTTTTTCATCCTGTTGCTCGAGAACAACAAAAGAAAGCGCGTTTAAAAGCTCGAGCATACTTGAATTTTCCTGCTTTATTCTGTCATCATCATCTTCTTCGTGTTCGGCCAACTCTTTAAGAAGGGCGCGTCCTTGCAATATTACATTCTCCGCCGAGTCGCTAACTTTTTTCCATTCAAATGTTGTTTTAAATTTTTCGCTTAACGTTAAATTCCAAATACTGTTCGCGTATTCGATATTCTTTTCAAAAAAGATCCCCAAAAGTCCGAAAAAAATATTTATTTTATCTTTGAGGAGTTCGATTTTATCAACAATCTCTCCGTATTTTTTAACAAGATCTTTTATTGTATTTAAAGGATGGTCGAAAATATCGAGCGCGAGATTTACGGTAAGCGCTTTGGTAGCTTCATTTTCGATATGATGAGCTTCATCAATAACAAGATAATCGTGTTCCGGAAGCACCGCATGATTCGCCAGCGCATCACTTAAAAGCAATGCGTGGTTTGTTATAATCAAATCGGATTCGCTGGCCTTTTCTCGTGCAATAGAAAGGAAGCATTTCGAGCTGTACCTTGCGTCATGATGCGGACATTTGATCCCATCGCAGCAAACATCGTTCCACGCAAAATATTCACGGCCTTGCAAGGAAAGTTCCTCTTTGTCACCGGTCCGAGTACCGGGAAGCCAAAGCAAAATTTTAATTAACATCGTGATTTCATGCTCCTGAAAAAATTGCTTTTGCTTAAATTTGTCCAAACGCTCTCCGGACAAATAATTCTTTCGTCCTTTTAGAACTGTTGCCGTGAACGGGGGCGGAGCGTTCTCATCTTTTTTCAAATAGGCATTGATTGCCTTTTGAACTTTTGGAATATCTTTGTTAAACAATTGATCCTGCAGATTTTTTGTGTGGGTCGATATTACAACTTTTTCGTTATCGTAGCGACTTCGAAAAGCGCCGGCTATAATATATGCGATAGACTTGCCGATTCCTGTTCCGGCTTCGCAAAGCAAGTGATGACTGTTTTTAAAAGCCTCCATGATTTTTTCGGTCATTTTTATTTGAGGCTTACGTACTTCATAATTTTCTTCACATTTACTTAACGGTCCGTCTTCTTCATACATTGAAAGAACTTCTTCTTTGTCGAATTTGAGTGTTTCCGTGCTTGTTATTATTTTTGGAGTTTTTTTAGTCAATTTAACGTGCGCAACGGATTTGGTTTTAAGAAACAAATCTTTAAGCGCCCATTTTGACCTTGAAGCGAGAATTTTTATTTCTTCGAGAGTATCGTTTTCGATTTCACCGATTTTTTTTGCAAGACGTTGAAAGAGTATTGCGGAAGCAATCGCGTCATCAAGTGCTCTGTGTTTGGTTTTATGATCTATTTCAAGTTTTTGGGTGATCATTTCAAGGCTGTACGTCGGAAGTCCGGGCAGAAGCATTTGTGAAAGCGGCAGTGTATCGTATGTAACATTTTCAAAAACAATCCCTTTGGCTTTCAGAAAATCAAGATCGAACTTTATACTGTGCCCGACAATAGGATAATCACCAACAAAATCCATAAACTCCTCCCGGACATCTTCCAAATTTGGAGCCCCTTCGAGGTCGGTATCCGTTATACTTGTGATATGCGTGATTAGCGGCGGCAGCGGCTGCGACGCTTTTAAAAACGTCTGATATTTTTTTAGAATTTTTTCGTCATTAAACAGGGTTGCGCCAAGTTCAATGATCTCGTCGCGTTCCGGTGAAAGCCCGGTTGTTTCTATATCAAGTGCGATGTACATAGGATGGATGTTTTTATTCGTGGCGCTCGGACGTTCATTATAACAGAACTTGGCGGCGCTTTATAAAATAAGTGCCATTTTGTACGCAGTAACTTTTCCGTCTGACGCCTCAAGGCCGTTTGTCAGCCGACCCGCAGTTATTTTATATTCAATAACCTTCGGTTCGGTCGCCTCCGGTTCCTCCATTGTTCGTACCGCGGCCATCTTGTACGCAATAACCTTCCGGTCGATTGCAA
>JAJRYP010000034.1 GCA_024275695.1 Patescibacteria group bacterium
GCAAGGGGCGGGAATGTGGTATACTAAAACACAGCAAGAATATCCGCGGAACTTCTTACAACAACGCATATGCGGCTAATCCGCCCAAACCCCCTCCGCTCTGCTACGGGGGCTTCGCATATTCGCGGACATTATATGAAATATGCTTTTCTTTTTACGGCTAACGCCTTACACTTTTCTATAATGAACAAATTTTATTTTTATTTTTTAAGAGGGGGGTGTATGGTGTTTTCTTCCGCTCCGCTCCAGAAAACGATCTATTTAAAAATCTTATGAATTACGACAAACAAAAAATTGAAGATGGTCCCAGTTCAGAAATTCAACGTGCAGAATCTGCTGCGAACAAATTTTTTGATATGGCTGAGAAAGTACAAGACGTAAAAGATCCAAAAACGCATGAAATGTTTTCCGACGCTGGCAAAGAAACCGCGCAAGGTAATTATAGCCAAGCCCAGCGTATTTTAGAGTCAGGCGCAGAGTGGGATGACGATCTTCGTGCAATCGTCTCTGAAATTAACCAATTGTAACAAGAGAGAACTGGCGCAAAACCGATGACACGGGAGGATGTTCAGAATACAATAAGCGGGTACGCTAGAGACTTAGAAAAAATGTCCAAAGAAAAAGGAGGTAAGATGTCGGATCTTGAGGCATCGATGGACTTAGATAATATCAGCAGTGATATATCAGAACCCGGAATTGAAGGGATTGATAATGCGCTTAATTATCTTGAAGGTACTCTTAAAAGCAAAGCTAATGTAGCTGATAGTATTTCGCCTGAAGATAGGGCTGCATTTCTAAAAGATTGGCAAGAAAAACGAGCTATGAGGGATGCTCTTTTTCGGGAGAAACAAAAACGTGTTGAACAGCAAAAACAATCCAAACAAGCAACAGAAGAGGTTGATAAGGGGCGCACCTCTGCATCACGAAATTTAAAAAATTTATATGCACAAGCTGGCGTACCAGAAGAGACCCCTTCGCATCAAGAATTTTTAACAAAAGTATCAAGAATGTCGCCCGATGAACTTCACTTCCTTGACACCGCTCTTAAAAAAGCAGCTGTTGAATTTGGAAGAACGCGCGACCCAAAACAACTTGATGCACGCTTAGCAGATCTTGTTTCAAAAAGTTTTAAGCCAAAAGATGTCGCTAAAAGACAAAAAGCGGAAGACCAACGAAAAATTGAAGAAATACGAAAATCACTCAGTTTGCCAGAACGGCAAACTAAAGAAAAAGCAAAAGAACAACTACCGCAAGATAGTCGCTCGCTAAATAGATATTTTGTAGATAATTTTAGAAAATTTGAAGATATTACTTTAGAGCAATTTAAACAGCAGTTCACTCCGGAAACAGAACAAAAATTTCAAGCATGGGTAAAACAGCACATTGATACCTTGATAAAAGAAAAACCACAAAATGTAAGATATCCTGATACCGTTGCAAATGTTCTAGGTAATAATCCAGTTGTGTTTCAAAGTGTGGTATCTTTGAAAGAGGGCAGAAATGTTGATTACGATGAATTACTGAAAATTCCATTTTCTGAAGCGGCAAAGAAATATCTGGATATTGATTTGCCTGAAGACTATTTTGATCATTTCAGCAAGAGATAAGATATGAATTATTTAAAATAAGGAATCTTGGCTTCGGGGCATTCACCCCCAGCCCCTCTGCCCCTTCGCCAAGACAAAAATAAAATTTGGTTATTATAGAAAAGTGGTCTCGCTGAGGCGAGACAAAAAGAAAAGCATGCATCATATAACAGCGTGTATGCGGCTACGGCTTTTTACAAAAGCCTCCGCCCATATTGCTCCCTTCGGTCGCAACATCGCATACACGCAAACGTTGTCAAAAATTCCGCTCCGCTCCATTTTTGCCAATGTCCGCGAATTTGCGAGGGCGGAAATGTGGTATACTAAAACACAATAAGAATATCCGCGGAACTTCTTACAACAACGCATATGCGGCTAATCCGCCCAAACCCCCTCCGCTTCGCTACGGGGGCTTCGCATATTCGCGGACATTATGTGAAATAATTTTTTTCTTATTGCTATGAAAACATTAATTCTAACTTCCAGCGGCAGTTTCATCACCGCCAATAATGTAGATAACTTTTTGCCAAAGAAAATTACCGATTGTAAAATCGCATATATTATTACAGCTTCCAAAAAAGTAGATGATACAAGCTACATTGATAGACATCGTCAAAAAATGACCGAGCTGAACTTCTCCTATACTGAAATAGATATTGCAGGTAAAAATGAACATGAATTAAAAAAGGCACTCGACGGGCATGATATTGTCATGGTTGAAGGCGGGAACACATTTTATTTGTTAAAAGCAGTCCGCGAAAGTGGTTTTGAAAATGTTATTAAAGATTTAATCGAGAAAGGTGTAGTTTACATTGGTTCAAGCGCTGGGTCATACATCGCGTGCCCGTCGATTATAATGGCAACATGGTCAAAACAAGGATTTAACGAGTGTGGAATTACTGACTATACAGCTATAAATTTAGTGCCTTTTTTAATTAAAGCTCATTACACGCCGGACATGAAAGCAATATTAGAAGAAAAAGCAAAAGACTTGCAATATCCAATAAGAGTTTTAAGCGATGATCAGGCTATTCTTGTTCGCGACGGAGAAGTTCAGCTCTTAGGTGGCGGTGATGAAATAATAATGTAAAGTGATTTTTCCGCGACGAAAAAAATTACATCACATAACAAAGTATATGAGGTTCAAGAAATTTGCGCTTTAGATTTGATAAGGAGTGCAAATTTCTTTCACCCAAATTTCGCCTCCTTTTATGATAAAATTAAAAAGGAAGTCGGCGAAACTTCTCATATACTTGAACGTTGTCAAAAATTCCGCTCCGCTCCATTTTTGCCAATGTCCGCGAATATGCGACGGGCGGGGAAGGTGGTATACTAAAACACAATAAGAATATCCGCGGAACTTCTTACAACAACGCATATGCGGCTAATCCGCCCAA
>JAJRYP010000035.1 GCA_024275695.1 Patescibacteria group bacterium
AAACATGGAGTTCATCCGGCGGATAGCACAAAAAAGAATATAGAATATATGCGCAAGCAGCTTAAATTAATGGGAACAATGTATAACTGGGACACTGAAATCACTACAAGTTCTCCGGATTACTATAGATGGACCCAATGGGTATTCCTTCAACTATACAAAAAAGGGCTTGCTTATAAGAAAATGTCGCCTGTCAACTGGTGTCCCAAATGTCGAACCGTACTCGCGAACGAACAAGTTAAAGACGGAGCGTGCGAACGTTGCGACACTGAAGTAACAAAAAAAGATTTATCTCAATGGTTCTTTAAAATTCGCGATTATGCCGAGAGGTTACTTGATTTCAGCAATTTGGATTGGCCGGAAAAGACTAAATTAATGCAGCAGAACTGGATTGGGAAGAGTTACGGTTGTAATATTGATTTCCCATTGGAAGACGGAAGCGGAAATCTAACTTGTTATACTACGCGTGCCGACACTATTTATAGTGTGACATTCATTGTCATGGCCCCGGAACATCCTCTTGTAGACAAATTTGTAAAAGGAACCAAATATGCAAAGGGGGTAAAAGAAGTTCGTAAAGCAATCAACAAACAATCGTTAATCGAAAGAACTTCCGAAGGAGGTAAAAACAAACTCGGTTGCTTCCTTGGTAAATATGCAATTAACCCGGCAACCGGTGAAAAAATTCCGGTATATATTGCAAATTTCGCATTAATGTACGGGACGGGAATCGTTATGGCGGATGCTCACGATCAACGCGATTTCGAATTTGCTCGTAAATATAACATCCCTTTAAAATTTGTTATCTCAAAAAACGGGAAAAAGATCTCTCCGGATGATTTTGACGATGCATTTCTTGATGATGGGATTTTATTCGATTCGGGAGAATTTAGCGGAATGCGCAACAGGGACGCGCTTCCAAAAATAATGGATTTCCTTGAAAAAAAAGGATTCGGGAAAAAGACGTTAAATTACAAACTTCGTGACTGGTTAATTTCACGTCAGCGTTATTGGGGGGCTCCAATTCCTATTATTTATTGTGAAAAATGCGGTGAAGTACCGGTTCCGGAAAAAGACTTACCGGTTAAATTGCCAATGAAAGTTGATTATAAGCCAAAAGGTAAATCCCCTCTCGCCACTGCTCCAAGTTTTGTTAATACCAAATGCCCTAAATGTAACGGGAAAGCAGAGCGTGAAGTTGATACAATGGACACTTTTGTTTGTTCGAGTTGGTATTTTTTGAGATATCCAAGCGCACATAATGAAAAGAAGGCGTTTGATAAAAAACGTACAAATAAATGGCTTCCCGTCGACATGTATATTGGTGGTCCCGAACACGCTTGTATGCATCTCTTGTATGCTCGTTTCATTAATAAAGTTATGAAAGATTTAGGTCATATTGATTTTGAAGAACCGTTTAAACGTCTTGTTCATCAAGGATTAATCACAAAAGACTCGGCGAAAATGTCTAAATCCAAAGGAAATGTTGTTTCTCCGGATGCTTTTGTTGAAAAATACGGAAGTGATGTTTTCCGTATGTATTTAATGTTTATGGGTCCTTTCACGGATGGTGGTGACTGGAATGACAGCGGGATTAAAGGAATTGCTCGTTTTGTTGATAAATTTTATACATTGGTTGGAGAGAAATCCGAGATAAAAGATAAAGACAGATTGGTGCGAATTCTTCATAAAACAATCAAAAAAGTTGAGGAAGACATGGGAAAATTTCATTTTAACACAGTCGTTTCAGCACTAATGGAATTTACAAATATCGCTATAAAAACAGGAATCGATGAAAAATCCAAAAAAACCGTTTTAAAATTAATCGCTCCGATTGCTCCACATTTGGCAGAGGAATTATGGGAAAAATTGGGCGAAAAGAAAAGCATTTTTGATTCCGATTGGCCGATTTTTGACAAAAAACTTATTAAAGACGATACCATAGAACTGGTAATTCAAGTGAACGGAAAAGTCAGAGCAAAAACAGAGGCTTCTGCCGATATTAGCCGAGAAGACGCGATA
>JAJRYP010000036.1 GCA_024275695.1 Patescibacteria group bacterium
ATTGATCTAATTGTGTAGTAATAAATGAAATGTATACAAAATAACTTAATATATATCTTCTTTTATCCTTAACATAAATATCCATGATAAAGGAGAAAAATACATTTCTTGCGAAAGTGGCGGCATTTACGCTTGTTTTATCTTTTGCAATTGCTCCGTTGGCTCAAGCCGAGACCATACAAGTGGATGGTGCTTCCGTAGAGCTTGTTGAAACAAGCGTTGATCTTCCCGCTGAATATACTTCTTTACCAAGAGGTTTTTTACTTGAAGTTAAATGGGGCGATCTTGATCAAAGTGTTGAGTCCGGTGTGGATGTTACGAACTGGGATGGAACACTGGCTTGCACCAATTGCGATTTCGGTCTTCGCGGAGGAATTCTATTGGAGAGTCACGATAATCTCCATCACGACGGGAATAAAGAAACAGTTACTTGGGAATCGCTTATTTATTCACATTATGATGGTGTGTTAGTTAAAGTGGTTCCGCAATTGGCGAATGAATCTGCGGAATTATCGATTACAATGAATAATGAACTGCTTGGTGAAAAAACTTATTCCTTTGATGAACTTAGGGAAGGAGTTACGGAAGAACTTGAGGGTGGTTATAAAGTATTTTTGAAAGCACGTCATCCTCTTTATTTCTGGAAACGATTTAACGCTAATCCGCGTCTGCTGGAAATAAGATGGGGTAATTTGGAAGGAGGATATAATGCTGACGATCCTCAAATTGATTATGAAGGAATGCTTAGAGGAAACGGATTAGAGGTTGCAGCGGCATATCCGATTTTATTTGAAGAAGGTGATGAAGTAACTTCGGAAGCCGGAGCCGATTATGCTACATGGCAATCTACGGTCAAGGGTCATTGGGACGGACTTTTGGTTAAAGTGGTACCTCTTGAAGAAAACAGTGATGAGATTACTTCCGAAGAGCAAGATGCTATTATGCTTGATGCAACCGCGGAAAAAAGTTTAACCCTTACACTTGGTGATTTTGAAAAAACATTTACGTCAGCTGATGAATTCGGTCGATTTGATTTGGGTGACGGATACCAGGTTGAAATAAAAAACAGGGTTGCTTTACCGCGTGTGCTTGCCGGTGACTTGATAGATCGTCTTATAAAACATAAAATTGCTGTTCTAAGGTCATTACACGCAATAGATCAGGCAATTGAAGATCTTGAAGAACAGGGAGTGGATGTTTCGGATTACGATGCACTTCGTGACGCGATTTCAGATTATAATTTTGTTGGAGATGATGAACAAAATCAGGAAATTATAAATAAATTAACCGAACTGCTTAATCGATTGGAAGAAAGCGGGATTACCGATGAAGAACTCGGAGATATTATAGACCAATATCAATCAATGCTTGACGCACTCAAAGCACGTGTTCGATTGAAGAAATTCGCTTTGGGAATTATAGATTTTAAAGATGTCGATGATGATGTTTGGTATCATACATTCGTTCACGCGGTTCGTGGAAGAGGTATAATTGCCGGATACTATGATGCGGGAGGAAAGCCTCTCGGAATATTTAAGCCCGCTCAAAATGTTTCGATTTGTGAAATGTTAAAAGTTGCCGTGAAGACAGCCGAATATGACGTAGGCGCCGCAACTTCGAATTATGACGATGTCCCGGATTGGTGCGAACCATATTACGATAAAGCGACCGAGCTTGGATTAACTATAGCTTCCGCCGACGATGTTACAAGAAACGCAACAAGAGCGGAAGTGGTTAGAGCTCTTATCGAAGCAGTTATGGGAACTGATGGACTGGATGATTATACGATGGGCACCCTTCCACCGGATGTATCCGAGGATCACCAGGACGCTTTATATATTTCGTTTGCTTTTGAAATGGGAATTGTAGCCGGGGATGATGATACGGGAAATTTCAGACCGGATGATTCAATTATTCGTGCTGAAGTTGCAAAGATTGTTGAAAATACGGTTGGTTTATTAATGACTGAGTAGAATAGAATCAATTTGAAAAAGCCCTGTCAAAATTCGATAGGGCTTTTTTTATTGTGTAAAAATTTCCGGATCTTTAAATTTTGTTTTCTTTGAGAAGATTGAATATAAAATCGGATCAAACAAAAGAACCAGAAAGTATTGCGTTGTAAGTCCGAATATAAAGGCAAATCCAAGACTTCCCCAAACTTCATCAGTTAACGCAAGCGGCAAGATTCCGAAAATTGATGTTGCAGTAGTAAGAAATACCGGCTGCAATCTTGACGTTGCTCCATCAATAATCGCTTCTTTAAGTTGCATGCCTCGTCGTCTGTTTTGATTCATTTGATCAATTAAAACTATTGCATCATTAACAACCACACCTGCGAGTCCGACAATTCCAATTACGGAAGGAATTGAGATAGTTAATCCCATTATTGTTAATCCAAAGAATACTCCCGTTAAAGCGAACGGTAATGAAAGCATTATGATAAACGGCTGGCTAAACGATTTGAATTGTAATACAAGGAGGACTGCTATTAATAAAAGTCCTATGAGTAACGAATTCCCCAAATCGGTAAATGATTGTGCGACATCTTCGAATTCTCCGCCGTAATTTATTGAATAACCTTTTGGAATAGGGGACTTGTTTATAATTTCTTGCAAGTCTGTAACTATTTCGGTAGTTGTTCGATCTTTTGTATAACTTGTAACATACATTACTCTTTCTTCATCCAAATGTTTAATTCCCGTAAGATTTTGTTGAAATTCAACATCTGCAAGAGTTCTGATTGGGATAGGGCCGGCAACAGGCGAAACAATATCAATATCAAGCAGGTCGTCAATAGTCATTTCTTTACTTGAATTATTAAATTGCGGGAAATTATATTGAACCACAATGCCAATATCTTCACCGTTTTTTCTTAGTTCGGATGCCTCGGTGCCTTCAAGTGCATTTCGAAGAAGTTCGGCAATACGAACCGGCGAAATGCCATAAAAATTAAGTTTGTTTCTGTTTAGCGTTATATTAAATTAACCCGCACCTTGCTCGATCGATGTATCAACATCCAGCGTTCCTTCTATATTTTTAAGTTTGGCTGCAATATCTAATGTTATTTCTTCCAATACTTCAAGATCGGGTCCGGAAATTTGTACCTGGATTGGAGCACCTGTTGGAGGGCCTCCTTGCAGATCAATAACTGTGACTGTTCCACCTTGTGTGTTTGTTATTTTCTTTCTAATATCTTCTGAAATTTCGTAACTTTTCCTGTCTCTGTTTTCTTCATCAACAAGACTAACTGTTATTGTTGCAATATTAGTTACGCTTCGTGAAATGCTAATTACGTCTCTGAACGAACTTCCGGCATTTGTACCTATACTTGTTGTAAAGTGTTCAACTTCGGGGAACTCAAAAAGCATTGTCTCCACCTTGCTTGTAACTTTTTCCGTATCTTCAAGACTTGTTCCCGGAGGAGTTTCAATATCAACATAAAAAAAGTCAAAATCACTTTTGGGAAATGCTTCGCTTTTTAATATACCTGTAACAGGTAAAGTAAAGCTTATCGCCATAACTGCAAACATTAAAGCGATTGATACGAATTTTTTAAATCTCGAATCCATTATTCCCGTAATAAATTTTCTATACCACTTTTGAAACGGTTTAAAAATGTTGCGTTTACGTCCGTTTTTTAGAAATCTTGCAGATAAGGTAGGTGTGATTGATAAATTAACAAATAGTGAAGCAAGTAGAATCGTTGTAACTGTTATCGGGATAATTCTCATAAATTCTCCCATGATTCCACTAACTGTAAGAATTGGTAAAAATGCAAAAACAGTAGTTAGCGTACCTGCAATAATTGGCCATTTAAACTGATATATGCCGGCAATTGCGGCACCAAATGGCGTATAGTTTCCCGACTTCAAATTTTCATAGATGCCTTCAATCATAATTACGGCATTATCAATAAGAAGTCCAAGTGCGTACACCAGCGAAAATAATGTAAGTGTATTTAGTGTTTGACCGCAAAGATAAAGAACTCCAAAGGTAATAAGCATCGCGAACGGAATACTCAAACCGGAAATAAGTGCTTCTTTTGGTCCTATAAATATAAGTAGAAGAACAATAATTAAAATAATTGTTGTGATGCCGTTTTTCCCGAGAGTTTCCAAATCTTCACGAACAAATTCGGAATTATCGTTTGCTATATGAACATCAACCGTTTCCGGAATAATCGTGCCTTTCATTTCTTCAAGAGCTTCTTTTGCTTTGTCCGCAACTTCTACAATGTTTCCACCTTTCTTTTTATAAACTTGCAATGAAATGGCATTTCTGATTGTTCCTGTTTCAACAAATCCTACTCGAGCAATGGTTTCTTTTTCTTCCAATTCTTCTTTCAAAGATGCAATATCGCTCAAAACGATTATCTGAACAGCTCCATCTTCATTGAAAAATTGTTTTACCGGAATTTGAGCAAGTTCGGTTGAGCTGGAAACGGCCGATTCGATACGAATGGCGTAATTAACATTATCAGTAGTTATTTCTCCAATAGGGAAGTTAATATTAGCTCCCCGGATAGCCATATTTATATCCTGAATTTCAATTTTGTATCTTTCAAGAAGTGCTGGATTCAAATCTGCAACAATTTGTTTTTTTTGCGCTCCGATAATATTTACATCTGAGATTCCACCAACTTTTTCAAGTTCATCTTGAACATCTTCCGCAATATTTTTAATTTCCTTTTCAGATAATTCACTTAATAAAGAAAAAATAATTACAGGTTGAGAATTCGCCTCCAATGAACTTACTATCGGATCTTCCGCCTCCTCGGGAAGTTCCGTCTTTACTAAATCAATTGCCGATTCAACATCTTTAATGACATCGTCTATATCGATTCCGGATTCGAATTCAAGTAATACTGTTGAAATTCCAAAACGTGATGTGGACGAAATATCTTTTATATCTTCAACTCTTCCAACCGCGCTTTCGATTTCGTTTGTTATCAGTTCTTCGACATCTAAAGGGTTCGCCCCCGGATATACGGTAATTATTGATGCTACCGGGAAGTCAATTTCAGGTTGTGTTTCTTGAGGTATTCGAAAAAGAGATCCAAATCCCCATATCAAAATAATCAGAATTACGATCGATGTAACTCTTGGATGTTTTACAAAAAAATTCCATGGCGATTTTGCAATCCGTTTAATTTCTTCTCTGGGAATTTTAGTCATATCGTTTCAATATTAGTCGGATAAAATCTTAACCGGACTTCCGTCTTTAACTAATTTTGCTCCTTGCGTAATCACTTTATCACCACGTGTAATCCCGTTTGTTATTTCAATAAGATTTTCTGAAATTTGTCCCAAATTAACTTTTTTTCTTACGGCTTTTCCATTCTCGACTATATATATGTAAGGAGTACTTTGTTCAAAGACTATACTTTTGAAAGGAACATTGATCGATGGAGATTCTTTTTGAGCGTCAACGAAAAGAACATCCGCAAACATTCCGGATTTAAACAAATCATCATCATTTGGAATAATGATTTCAATTTGTATTTTTTTACTAAGCGGATCCACGGCGGGAAGAATTTTTGTAATTCTACCTGTTTGCTTGATACCTCCGGGTGCCACAATACTGACAGTTTGGCCAAGTTTGACGAATGTAAGTTCTTCCGCCGTTAAAAATGCGATTATTTTTACTTTACTCATATCGGCAATCGAAACTATCCTTTGAGAAGGATTTACATAATTTCCTTCATCAATAAATGTTTGTAGAATAATGCCGTCAATTGGCGCTTTAATTTTTGTTCCGCTTAAATTAGTTTCGGCAATTGCGACTTGTCCTTCCAGTTGAGCGACCTGAGTTTGCGCTCCGATTTCCTGAAGTTCCCCTTTGGCTTGTATTGAGGCAACTTGAGCATTGGCAGTCTCAACCTGCTTGGCAGCAAGATCAATTCCGTTTAATGCATTATCAAGTTGCGATTTATTTGCGGCTTCCAATTGTTCAAGAGATTGCTTGGCGGAAAGCAGTTGAGTTTCAGCGGACCGAAGACTTGCTTCCGCTCCTTCCGGTTGAATTTGATTATTAGTCAATGCGAAATCTATCGCCTGGATGCTCTGCATTAAAGCTCCTTTACTTTGATCGATGCTTGGCAGCATTGCATTAATTGTTGATTTAATTCCGTTTAAACTTTCGGAAACCGGATCAACATCCTGGCTATCTTCATTTAGCACATCATTAATAATTTCCTTGGAGTCATATAAAAGTTCCTGTATACTTTCAAGAAGCTCAGTTACATTATAAATAAGATCTTGAATGTCGAGAGCGTCATTTGATGACCTTACATCATCGTAATCATTGTAAAGGTCGTAATACTTATCATTAATATTTTCCAGATCATCTTTGGCATTGTTTACTTTCGATTGTGATACGTGCCTGAAGACTACTTCTTCGAGTTCTTCGTCGTAAAGTGGATTCAATGTTTCTATTGAACTGTCCACAAGAGTAAGAGCCGATATGATTCCGCCAAGAGATTGGTCAAGTGTATTTTTCAGCGTTAAGTCGTTTGTTGCGATACTGTTGTAATATGATTTTTGAGCAGCTTCAAGTCCTATCTCGGCCGCTTGTACGCCAATTTTAGCTGCGCGAGTTTGTTCTTCCAAAGTAACAACAAGATTATTGTAGGTTTTTATTGCGTTCTCGTAATTTAAAAGAGCTGTTTCCGCTCCAATAACCGCGCTTCTTTCATCTTGATTAATCGAACTCTTTGTACTTAAAAGTGATTCTTTTGCAAGATTAAGAGTTTTTAGCGCGTTCTCGTAATTGATTTGAGCAATTTCGGTTGACACGGACTCGCTAATTTCAACAATTTGAGTCCCTTTTGTAACTTTATCACCTTCGGTTTTAGCTAAATTCTTAATAATTCCCGCACTTTCCGACATTATTGTTACATTTTTGTAAGGCTCTACTGTCCCTACTTTCTTAAAATTTATTCGCGAAAGCGGCTCGGCTGTAATTTCCCGGACATTGACTTCAATTGTGTCATCAATAGTTTCTTTTTCAGAAGATTCGTTGGAAACGATTTCTTCAATTGCCGTATTTTGAAGGTTATCATTGGAATTAAAGCTCCCTGCCATGTAAATATACAGATAATAGCCTCCAATAATAATACCTGTAAGAAACAGAATATTTATAATTTTACTCACTACCCCTCTTTTTTTATAAGTTGGGTGATTAGTTTCATTCATTACATTATTGGTCAGAAAAAAAGAGAGGGAATAATAGGCCAAATTATCAAAAGTGTCAAGGGGCAGTCTTGTCCAAATCTAAATGATACCTGAACAGGGATCGGAATCTAATGAAAAATGATACCTGAACTTTAAAAAGTGATGTGTAAGTGTCATATATAATTTATGAACATTACTATGAACATCTCACACATCACCACAATCG
>JAJRYP010000037.1 GCA_024275695.1 Patescibacteria group bacterium
CCAACAGAGCCGGCTTTGCGAAACGCACTTCGATACTGCCTTGAGAATTACAAAAAAAATCCGGATGTAACTCGGCATGTGATCGAGCATTTTAAAGAATCAAAACAAAAAATTGCAGAGTACGGCGCAAAAAAAATTCATGACGGAATGATTGTCTTTACTCATTGTCATTCATCGACTGTTGAAAAAATTCTCCTTGAGGCGCATAAACAAGGCAAAAAATTTACTGTATACAGCACAGAAACAAGACCTAAATTTCAAGGAAGAATAACTTCAAAAGAATTGGCGGAAAAAGGTATTAAAGTTATTCATTTTGTTGACAGCGCCGGAAGAACAATGATGCGAAAAGCAAATTTATTTTTATTTGGATGTGATGCTGTAACTTCGGAAGGAAAAGTGATTAATAAAATCGGAACCGAAATGCTTGCGGAATGTGCCAAAGACTCACGTATCCCATCTTATTCATGTACAAACTCATGGAAGTTTGCTCCACAAACACTTTACGGATTTGATGAAGAAATTGAAAAACGTGATCCAAAAGAAGTTTGGGACAATCCTCCAAAAGGAATTGAAATATATAATCCGGCCTTCGAAATAGTTGCTCCGGACATTTTTACAGGTGTTATTACCGAACTTGGAATCTATAAATCCGAAACTTTGATTCATGCTGTTGAACAGCAGTACCCTTGGATGTTAAAATAGTTTTGATATCTCCCGAAATTTATACGGATGAAAAAAACTGTTTTAATTTTGTATGCGAACATGGGAAAAGGGCACATAAGTGCGACCAATGCCACCAAAGAAGCATTGGAACATTTGTATGGAGATAAAATCAATATTGAAATTGTGGATTTCTTTGGTCTGGTTTCGGGAATATTCAGCAAAACGGTAGAAGCGGCCTACGATGGATCCGTGAAATACTTACCGGCTTTTTATAAAACTTTTTTCGATCTTACAGATGCTCCCTGGCCAGTAAAGTTTTTAAATACAATGAATTATCCGATGCTGAATACGACAATGAAAAGAGTTCTTAAAGAAACAAATCCGGACATTATCATTTCTACTTATCCAATTTGGGACTATGGAATCGCACTTCTATGGAAAAAAAAGCATCCAAATGCAAAATTCTTAAATATTATCACCGACTCAATTTATATTCATCATGCCTGGCTGGTTGCTGACGCTGATTATCGCATCGTTCCAAATGAAGATACGGCAAAAGTTTTAATGGATAAAGGTGTTGAATCAAACAAAATCAAAATCCTTGGATTTCCGGTAAATATGGAATTTACAAAACCCGGGAATAAGGAAAAAACTTTAAAAAAACTTGGTTTAAATCCTAAACTTTTTACAATTCTTCTGTTTGCGACAGTTGGAAATAACCGTCGAAATCTAAAAATTTTTGAAAAAATCATATACGAAAAACGTGACTACAATGTAATTTGTATTACCGGAAGAAACGAAACCATAATGCCAAAAATAGAGCATCTAAGAAATGAAAAAAATGTCGCGATTATGGGCTGGACTCCAAATGTGCCTGAATTAATTAAAGCAAGTGATCTTATTATTACAAAAGCGGGCGGCGCAACAGTGATGGAATGTATTGCGGCTCAAAAACCAATGATTATTACGCAAATTATACCGGGACAGGAAGAAGGAAACGCGGAACTGATAAAAAGACACAACCTCGGTATTATTCTAAAAAAAGGAAACAAAGATATTGAAAGACTCCCTTCAATAATTTGCGATATGCGAAAAAATTACAGTAAATATTTAAAAGGCTTAAAAGAACATAGTAAACCCGATGCTGCTATTCGCATTGCAAAGTTTATCGCAAAACTTCTTTATTAAATTGTAACTTCGTAAATGTGTTGAGCATCCAGCAGATACAACCTGTTGCTTCCCTTATCGAAATACATGTCACGCATATCTCCCAATCCATCAAATACATATTGACCGCTATACACCGCATTCCCCGATGTTGTATCTTTATCAAGAACCAAAACTCTGTTTTTCGAAGCTTCAAGAATAAAAATTCTGTTTAGATCAAGTTCCGTATAAATGCTTGTCGGTTTTTCGATAGGATCAAGCGGTGCTTTTGAAATAGCAAAATCCGTTTGATCTCCTCGATCAAATTTCACAACCGATCCATCAGCTTGAATTACGTAAATAAATCCATCTATTGCGAAATCAACAGGATCTGAAATTTCACCGCTCGTTATATAACCTTCCGCATTTGCATATTTATCTCGTCGTTTTGTATACTTCCAAATTTGCTTTCCTTCACTATCAAGAATGTACATTCTTCCATTATATGCTTGCACGGAAACCCCTTTATGGAAAGCTCCATCGTCAACATCCATAAACTGAAACTGTCCGTTTGCGTATTGAATAACCTTGCCGCTCTTTGTTAGAAACAATAATGCGTCATTATCATCATCGTATATGCCTGAAATCACTGTTTCATTGTCATCGATAGTTAACGGATCTTCGATACGATCAATAAGTACTTCGTATAAAGCATTGTATTCGTAGGCATACACATGATCTTTGTATGGGATAAGGCCAAGCGCGCTTATGTTTTCTCTTTTTTCGGCCAGATTTGCAATAATCCTCGGTTCACTAACATAAGTGATATTATCAAGTTTGGTTTTTTCCTCCTGAATTAATCCGAGAATTTCGTTTGCTTTACTTCTGTGATTTCCCGAGTTGAGTACCTCCATAGCCTGTTCCTGAGCTTGAGCAAGTATTTGCGCAGCTGCATCTTTATTGCTCAAACCGCGCAAACTGGCTGTATTAATATCCTCTCTAACTTGAACAAGTACTTCATCCAAACGTTCAAGCTCTCTTTTATTAGCTCCACTATTTTTAACAAACCAGATAACTGTTGTAAGGAGCAAGATAATTATTATTAAAAGAGCAAGAATTTTATCTTTGGTCATTCTTCTTGATGTCATTCCTTTTAATATCTCGTTGAAATAATGTATTGCTTTGGAACCAACGCCCTTTACGGCTGTATGAAGCTTATTTGGCTTTGTTCTCTGCCTTCTTGTCTGTGAAAGTTTTTCCTCTTCCAAATATTCGCGAACTCCTTTTCTTTCCGTATTTGAAAGTTCGCTTAACCCCTCATGGAAAACTATTCCAATGATTCCGATTTTGCTTAAAATTTCCGGCGTAAGAGCATCTTTAAGATCTGCAAGCGATCCTATAAGATCTTGCGACTTCATTGTTTGAATAAAATCACTTTTTGAAATATATCTAAGTAACCTTGTTGTACTAAATACTACAAAATCTTCCGGTTCAATCGTTCCACTTGCGATATTGCTAAAAGTTTCATCGTTTTGAGCGGTTGGATCACTTAATCCTTCACTGATAACGCTGCTATAACGCTTTCTTATCAGATATGCCTCAGCATCCCCCGTTTGAGATAAATGCAGTTCATTACCTACAACAACTCCTACAATTGCATGCAGATTTCCAATAAATTTCGAGACTGTTTCCGCCTTAAAATTCGCAATAGCGTTGTTAACTTCTTTAAGAGCATCTTCAAAGCGTGTGTATGCGTCTTTTTCAAGATCGGAAAAAAATATTTTTCTGGCCGAATCAAAAATTGTTTCAGCTATAACTTCCGCATCTGCCGGATTATTTTGAATTTCAACAGTTACAAATAACTGTCAGGCAGCCTCCTCACCTTCTCCCAAATCGTATGCATAATTTTCCAGAAAACTGGATTCTTCCTTACCAACAAATAAAAATTCAAATTGGTTTCGCAGTTTCATATTTTGGTGGTTTATTCTACCGGAGACGAGCGTAAAGCGAGTCTCCCGCAAGCGAAATATTTATCGCGAGCGTAGTGTGAGCGGAGCGAACTCCTTACTTTTTAATATTCCTGTCAAAGATAGCCTAAAACGTTTTTTAGTTCAAGGTATAAGAATAAATTTTTGATTCAATAAAAGCGTAGTGGTTTATATCTAGCGTTTTACTTATTTTTTATATCAAAATCGGCTACAAGACGGATTTGACGAATTCTAATATTATTTTACACATCACCTATCATCTGCCCTCTTTTAAGAGGGCAGATATATATTTTCTTGAATTTGTCAAGTCTGAAAACCTTGGAGAGATAATATACACGTTGACACCTCTTATGCTATTACAGTATCATCTCTCCGCCGGTTCACTGGTTAATAATTTTTGACTTTTACATATGCTAGCAAAGCTAAAAAAGAAAAAACGGCTGCGAAAACATGGATTTCTTACACGGATGAGCACTAAAAACGGCAGAAAAGTTCTCAATGCAAGACGAAAAAAGGGTAGAAAACAATTAACTGTTGAAAAAAAGCTAAAATAGCAATCACTAACAAAGTGACAACATAGAAAGACAGCTATTAAGCTTAAGCTAGTGTATGATTTCTAAACTATACAGACTACGAAAATGGCGTGTCCAAAAAATTCTTAATAAAGGAGAGAACAAGAAAGTTGGGCTGTTTATTGTGAAGTATCTTCCGAATAAATGTAAATATCACAGGTGGTCGCTGGTGCTGAGCAGAAAATTCGAAAAACTTGCCACGGTTCGTAACAAAAAACGCAGACAAATCTATGAAGCTATTAGAAACAACTTATTAAATCAATCAAAAATCGAACAATTTTACGACATAGTACTAATTCCGCATAAACAAATCTTATCTTGCAATTATAACAAAATCGTTCAGAATATTAACGATATTCTCACTTCTTTAGCACCTTAAATAAATGAAACGACAACTAATCACATTCGCAATTTTCTTTGTTGCACTTCTGGTTATTTTCAGAGGATGCAGCGGGAATACAGAGCTGGAGGCCAATCTCGCCGGGAGTGATGTTGGAATAGCAACTCTAAACAGTGAATATAAACAAGATCAACTCGTATCGGTTAAGATTAAAAACAACACGGACGGGACAATTGTTTTGCCCAGTGAATGTCCGGAAGAACCTTTCGATGTCTTCAGATATCAAAATGGCAAATTCATAAAATTAACGGCAATTCCGAAAATAGATTGTTCCGCGGTAAGCGATATTGAAATTCAACCGCAAGAAGAACGTATAGTTGAATATCGTTCATGGAATTACGCCCTTTTTAACACAATTGGCAGATATAAAATAGGGATCACAATAGAAATTGACGGAGAAGAGAGAACTTTCGAAACTAATGAATTCAGGATTACGGAAAAATCATGGTGGGGATACACATGGGGGACATTTTTTTATCAACCTATATATAACGGACTTATTTATATAGTAAGTATAATGCCGGGTCATAATCTTGGCATTGCTATTATTCTGCTTACAATCATTTTACGACTTTTACTGTTTATTCCCGCGCAACGCGGCTTGGAATCGCAAAGAAAGTTGCAAGAACTTCAGCCGCGAATCAAAAAATTGCAAGATAAATATAAAAATAATCAACAAAAAATAGCTCAGGAAACTTTCGCTTTATATAAAGAATATAAGGTAAATCCTTTTGGAAGTTGTTTACCGCTCGTTATTCAATTACCAATACTTATCGCGCTCTTCTATGTAATTCGTACAGGACTTAACCCGGATAATGTTCACTTACTTTACACGTTTCAACAAGGGTTTGATTTATCTTTAATTAATACAAATTTCTTTGGATTACTTGAATTAACTCAGAGAAATATCTTTATATTGCCTCTAATAGTCGCAGGATTACAATTCTTCCAAATGAAACTTGCAACAGCGCGTAAAAAGAAACAGACCGAGAAGAAGAAGAAAGATGAAAAAGGAAAAGGGGCGGAAATGGAAATGGCAACTCAAATGATGACATATATCATGCCAATCATGATAGCGCTTTTTACCGCATCAGTACCTTCCGGTGTGGGTCTATATTGGGGAACTTCAACAATCTTCGGTATAGGACAACAACTTTATGTGAATAAACGCGTAGGTTCGGGCAATAAGAATAAAAGCAAAGTTCGAGTCATAGAAAAAAATTCATAATTTGCTATAATTACCGGGCGCAACATTTACGTTAATAATATTCTTAAATATACCCTCTAAAATGGAGATAGATAAATCCCTCAATGAAATCCTCGAAACTCTGCTTACCAAGGTGGAAGCCCCCTTTGAGGAAATACATATCGAAAAAGAAAAAAGCGGAGATAAAGACTTGTATCGAATCAACATCGAAACAGAGGACCCCAGCACGCTAATTGGATTTCACGGTGAGAACATCCAGGCTCTTCAACATCTACTTAAAGTTATCGCATGGAAGCAGACGCAAAAAGATTTTAATATCCTTCTTGATGTTGATAATTACAGAAAAAAACAAGAAGATAATGTGATTAATTTGGCGCAACGAAAAGTCGAAATGGCTCGAAAAACAAAGAAAACCCAGGTTTTGCCGCCAATGTCGCCTTATTTCAGACGTGTCGTTCATATGTATCTTGCCGAGCAAGATTACAAAGACATTGTAAGCGAAAGTATAGGAGAGGGTGATCACAGACAAGTAACAATAATTCTTCAAAATCCTTCATAAAACAATCTATGAAGATACGAAGCAAACATAATTTTTTAATAACAATATTGGGAGCATTTCTCATCTTTAGTATGCCCTTTATTGCTAACGCACAAACTGAAGATACTCACGTTTTCACAGACGTTGATGTTGGGCATCCCGAATATGTTGCAATCAAATATTTAAAAGAAAAAGGAATTTTGAAAGGTTACGACGACGGGAGTTTTAAACCTGAAAATTTGATTAACAGAATTGAAGCGCTAAAAATTATTTTAGAGGCAAACAAGACAATTAACAACAATTATATTGAACAAAATAAACTGGGAGGCGATAATTTTTTAACAAATCTGGATCTTGTCAGTTTTTCCGATATATATAAAAGCCAATGGTATTTCCCTTATATTAAAAAGGCTGTTGAGGAAGGTATTGTTCAAGGATACGAAGATGGAACTTTCAAGCCGTTAAAGACCGTAAACAGAGTTGAAAGCTTTAAAATGGTTATGGAAGACGATAACGTGGCGCTTTCCGAAGTAACGGAAAATCCGTTTGCCGATGTAAATATGAATGAATGGTTCGCTCCATATATTCAAGAAGCAAAACTGCGAGAAATTATATATGTAATGATGAACAATACCGTTAATCCCGGACGAGAAATGACGCGAAGCAAATTCGCGGAACTTGTTTATAGATATATGAAAAGTAAACAAGGTTCAATGTTCGGAAAAGGATCTTATTACAGCGATTCACTTGAAGGAAACGGAACATCTTCCGGAGAGCCTTACAGGGCGGCCGAGTTAACTGCGGCACACAAAACACTACCGTTTAACACAATGGTAAAAGTAACCAATCTCGCGAACGGAGCTGAAGTTGTTGTCAGAATAAACGATCGTGGTCCGTTTGTAACCGGACGAGTTATTGACTTATCACGTAGCGCCTTTGAAGCAATAGCACATCCGGGTACGGGTGTTATTTGGGTAGAATATGAAATTATAAATGAATCTTAAAATGGTGGATGAAACATTTAACAGAAGGTTTGGGAGCAAAATAATCCGCAAACGTACTCCCCTTTCACAGGAGGTTCGTAAAACGATTGTCGCATTATTGTTTGGCTTGATATTAATCACAGTTGTACTGAGTATCGTATTTTTATTAAATACAAGTAATTCCGCACAAAAAGGATATGTTCACTCGCAACTAATTCTTCAGAACGAAGAATTGGAAAATATTAATAAAGAACTACGTATGAAAGTTTTAAAGGCAAAATCGATGTTTAGACTTGAAGAAAGCGATAAAATATATAACATGGAAAAACCGGAAGACCCGGCATATATTGCTCCATAGAGATTTGTTTGACTTTAGAATTCGTTTCTATATAATCTTTTTTGCAAGTTTGAAAACATATTTTGCAATGTGGTCCCATCGTCTAGTGGTTAGGACATCAGGTTTTCATCCTGGAAACAGGGGTTCGATTCCCCTTGGGACTACCAGTAAGTGCTCCGTTGCCTCAGCGACTGCGCATTTTTAAAATTACGAACAAAGTGAGTAATTGCATCCGACTAGTCTTCTTCTTCATCCGATCCTAATTCTGCAGCTGCGTCCAGCATTGCTTTTTTCACCTTATCATCCCAGTCTCCAAGTGAAGTCCCACGGCTTGCCTGCTGCAAAGCTCTTCTTCGGGCATCAGCATCAGCATCTTCTTCTTTCACTCCATCTTTAGCCTTAGCAAATCTTGCCCTTATAGCATCTATACCTTCCGAAACTTCAAAGCCCGCTTTTTCTTCAGATGCTTCTTTTTCAACATCTTCATCGGGCCTCTCTTCTATTCTGTTTGGCATTTTTCAACTGGTTAATTTTAAAATTGGAATGTATGCTAGCATGCCAAGCGCATCAGGTCAACGAAATATACCTTCGCATTGTACAAATATCTTGATGTTATTTAGGTATCACCAATTTTACCAACCTTACGTATAAAATTTATATTAAATTCACACAACACTATCCAAATAGCACTTTTCACAATAAACTTTTTCGGGACGATCAGGTGCGTAACTTGTTTGAATGTCGCTTGAACATTTCTTACATTTCCTATCCCAAAGCTCACGCGGATTACGCCTGTTCATACGATCTAAATGCCTTTCGTCGGGGCAAAGCCTTGGTATTGGCAAATGATTCTTTTTAAGAAATTTATATTCATGAGGAATAATTTTATAGAGCTTTCCCGATCTTTCACATTTTAAAATTCTATCCACTATATCTTTTGGAACATCTTTTATATTATCCGGGATTTCATAATCCGGACCTTCATAAGAAAAAGTTTTGGATTCATCTTTCCATCTCCATCCCTTTTTTAAAACTTGCTCTTTTGAGAGCGGAAAATATTCTTGCGCAACCGTTTCATTATATCCAAACGGAGAAAGTTCAATCGGAAAAAACTCACCAAACTCCCCTGTTTCTTTCATATGTTTGATAATGCGCGACGCAAGTTTTTCATATTCTTCTTTCGTATACTGTTTATTTAAAATGCAATATCTCTTTTTATTAAGCCCTACACATCCAAAACAATTACTTGAATTATAAACCAAATCACAATACTGAAGATTGCTTGAATAGTAACAATAACTTGAATATTGAACATTATAGAGCTCGAGCGTGCTCATCGTTTCGTTGCAAAGTTCAGGTTTATAATAAATAAACGACGAATCGTAAGTATCAATTGGATCCAAAGCGTCGGTTACATACCTGCTATCCTGACCATTTGTAACATCATAACAATCAAGACAATTTCTACAATTTTGAAGAAAATCACCTGATGAATCTTCCGAATTTATAATTTCGCTCTTCCTAACGATGCTTTGCTTTTTCATTTTATTAAACCGAACAAGCATTTCTTCAAGATAACTGTAACTTCCAATGTTTTTTGGATCAAAATACTTAAAAAATTCTTCTTTGCTATATTGCTTATTCAAAATACAATATTTTTTGTTTCGTAAATTCGAACAAAGTACACAAAAATTGCAATTTCGGAGCCCGTAAGAAAACCAAATGTCACTACTATTAAAGCATTTTTCGCTATAATAAGTATTATAACAACCAACCAAATTTATTCCTTCATAGCAAATCTGACTATCGTAAACAAAGTTTGAATCCAGGCAATCCTTACAATCTTGTACAAATTTTCCATAATAACAATCTTCATCATGCTCGGCTGCAAATAATAAGTAGCAATTTTTGTTATC
>JAJRYP010000038.1 GCA_024275695.1 Patescibacteria group bacterium
CGTTGTTTTCCAGCCAGCTGAAGAATCCGCTTTTATCTTTCAGTGTCAGTTTGTTAATTTTTTGAACCGCGCATGCGCGTCCGCGTATTCGTTCCAGGTTCCCGTTGATTATTTGTTCTACGCGCGCTCTTGAAAAACCGTCTAAATCTCCGACTTCTTGCATCGTTCTTCCGTTTAAATAATAATCTTCTACAACTTTTCTTGCGTTTGGTGGCAATAGTGAGCAAATTTTGCGTGCCAGGGCCGCTTGATCGGCCTTGATCATAATTTCTTCGGGAGAATTTTTTGGATCTCCCCTAAGCGTTAAAGTGCCGATTGTGTCTCCTTGGGATTCTTCTCCGTTGTTAATTGGTTTATCCAACTTAATATAACCGCCATTATATTTTTGACCAACTTGCTTTACAAAATTGATGGTGCAATTTGTACATTCGGCAATCTCGGCATATGATAATCTTTCTTCCGGGGGCAATTGTTCGTTTTGATTGATAACGTACGCAACTCTGTGAAAATGTTCCGGTTTTTGAACTTCTTCGTCGTCATGTAAAGCGCGATCCATAATTGCTCTGGCGTGATATCCGACGAATGTGTTTATTCTTCCTTTTCGCGGATCTGCCATTGCGAACTTTTCCATAACGGCAAATATCGTGTGTTGTCTTATACCGTCTATATCCGCAATGTTATCTTTTATTTGGATGGCCAGTTTTCTTTTTATCAGGCTCAAGATAAATGGGGTATGATTCGATGTGATTCGTTCAAGAGCGGCCTCGTTTCCGTGTTGCAGGGCTTTTATGTCCCAATAATTCAAAAAATTGGCCATTTCCGATTCCGCAATTGTCGGGTTTGGAGTAACCGGGGCCTTGGTTGCGACAAAATTCACGGTAAATTTCTTCATTTTTTCATCACCTTCACGATCAAGAACTTGCAGAACTTGTTTATATTTTGAATTTAGCGATTCTTTGGAGTCGGCGTAATTTTTTTTATCTCTTTTTTGTATCGTGTCAAGTCGTTCCATAATCCGATCTGTGTCTTCATCCAAATACAATCTTGCAAAGATAATGAATCTGTGTCCGTCGTCAAAACGTTCGTCTTCGTACATAAACCACGCGATAAAGTTCGTTACAAGATCTTGTATGTCGGGAGTCTTTGGCAGCAAATCGTCCGGTGATATCCTTTTGGCAAGCGATTCTTTTGCTTTTTCGAGTACTGTTGATTGCATATCTTTGTTCGTGCGTAATTCGGCGAGGTTTTTTTGAAATTCCAAGTGATGAATTATTTGTTCGTCATAGGAGGGACCTTTTCTGTTTTTTGTTTTTTGTTTGGTGGTTGGAAATTCTTGCAATGTATTTGTTATCATTCTTTTGCGGAGTTCAATTTCGATTTCGGATGAAGAGATACATGTTCCGTTTTCGTATTTTAAATATAGTCTGATTACGGCATCTCGTATAAGCGCGGATTGTCGTTTTCTTGAAATTTCGATTTTTGAAGAGCGCAGAATATCGGCGAGAGTTTTCTCCGCTATTCGCGTAAATTTTTTAATGAAAAAGGGACTTTTTTCAAGTTTGAAAGATTGATCTTCTTGTGTGAATTTCGTTTGTGTTTCCATGTGAAAATTGAAAATATTATTGGCAATAAATTATATGTTGATTTGCAAAAATGTCAACTTGTTCGCTTATTCACTTGTTCACGGCTAAAAGATCCCGGTTTTATGTGAAGTCTTTACGGAAAAATCGGGAGCCGCTTGAGGAAGAAAGATTTTTATGTTTATTCATGGGTCAAAATAGTTTTACTCAAAGTGCGAAAGGTAAAGTTTTGGCAATAATTTATATGCTTTGTAATTTTTTGAAATTGATTTCTTTCGGGGAAGTTATGATTAAATCCGCTTTTGATAAGTCTTGCGGAACACGGTGAGGGCTTGAAATACCCACACATTTCATCCCGGCCGCTTTTGCGGCTATGACACCGTTCATTGCATCTTCAATTACAACGCACTCTTTTGGGGTCATGTTAATTCGTTTTGCCGCCTCAAGAAATACATCGGGAGCCGGTTTCCCTTTGGGAACTTCTTCACCGCTTACCAGTTTTGTGAAATATTTTTCAAGTTCAAATTTCTTCACAACAATTTCTATGTTTTTCATGCACGCTGACGATGCAACTACAAGAGTCATCCCGTTTTCGTGCAGATTTTTAATAAGATCAATTACTCCCGGCATTGGGTGCTGATCGTTATGTTTTTCTAAATGATTTAAATAATTGGATTGCTCCATTTCTACCAGCTCTTCAACTGAATGAGGAATCTCGTGATTGTTCTTAATACCATGCCACATGCCTTCACTGGTAGTTCCAACATACGACTGGTGCTCTTGGTCGGTTACGTCTATGCCGAGCTTTTTAAAAAGTTGTTTTTCAAGCATTTGCCTAACCGGTTCACTGTCGATAATCACGCCGTCCATATCGAACAATATTGCTTTATACATATCGGAAATTCGTTAAAAATTGCCTATCTACATTAAGGGAATTTTTGGAAAATTGAAAGCTATACATTCGCAATATTCTTTCCGATCCAAACCAAGAACATCCACGCTCCAAATGAAAGGAGACCTACAACAATAACAATACTTACAATTGTCGTTTTAAGAGTCTTTGCAAAGTAGCCTATAATTGCCCCCAAAATCGTCCATGAAACAATAAGCACAACCGCATAGCTGTATACGGAAGAAGGAATTCCAAAATAATGCACGAGCGTAGCCGGAAATTCAAGAATATAAACTCCGAGTGAGAATAAACCGAAATCGAGAATAATAGTATGCCTGATTAAAAGGATTACTCCAAACAGTGCGCCGATCAGGGCACCAATAAGCACGCGTCTTTTTGCAGTTTTTGAGAGGTTCATATTTTCTTCCAGTTGCTATTAACATACAACAAATAATCTATACTGGCAACAACCGAGATAATAAATGTAACATATAGTGAGTATTTTACGAAATCAATTTGTTCGATAATCATGAAAAACAGAGAGATGACTTTAAATAAAGTTGTGATTTTACCCGAAATTCTAGCTTTTAGAAATTTTGTATTGAATTTAAGAAATATCGCTGTCAGTCCCATTAATGAAGTTGTGATATCTCTTAACATGAACATTATTAAAAATGGGATCGCGAGTTCAAGTTTAATAAAGTAAAAGATGAAAATTATAAAAACAAAAAATCTGTCGAATATCGCATCCAAAACGGCTCCGAGCTTTGTAACTTGTTTCCATTTTCGCGCAAGATATCCGTCCAATATATCTAAAAATAGTGTAAAAAAAAGCAATCCTGCGGCAATAATTTTGTTTGGTACAAAAATGATTATTGCAGCAAAAGGCAATCTTAGAATGCTTAGAATATTCGGAATTGTGAAGATTTTTATCTTTATCTTTGCCAACGTTTTAGTTTAAGAATGAGGCCAAAGCATTATATCACAATTTGAAAAATATCAATTGCACTCTTTACAAAAATATTAAATAATGTGTAATGTGTTGTTTTGTTAATAAAATATATGGATAATCGTGTTCGTGAAGCTTTGCGTAGTGGAAAAATAAATCTTCTTGGAAGACTTTCGGATGAAGATCGGGAAATTATTGATCGTATCGGAGATGAAATTGAAGGAATATGGGCGGGGGTGGATGCTGTTCTAAAAGCATTATCGGAAGAGGACAATCCTGTTGGAATAGGAGAGCAATTTAGAGGAATTTACGAATCTGTGGCTAAAGCGTATGTAAGGTATAAGATTGAATATCCCGAGGACCGTTTGCGATATGGTCCGTCTCGATTTTTGGAAGAAATGATGAAAATTGGAAGATTGTTCGC
>JAJRYP010000039.1 GCA_024275695.1 Patescibacteria group bacterium
TAATTCCGACCGTAGTCAAAATCGTTCGAAGCCTGTTTGTTTTAAGACCTTGAATCGCAAGTTGAATCGCTAATTTTACTTTGTTTAAGTTAAACATAATGATTATTCATATCGTAATGCTTCAATTGCCGGTAAGCCGGCAGCTTTCTTTGCGGGACCGTATCCAAATACAATTCCCACTCCGGCTATAACAATACTTGCTATTATTATTGAATCTTCCGTAACGATAAATGCCCAGTCATAACCTAAGTATTGAATGGTTGTTGCTACAAGCGCGGAAAATAAAACGCCGATAATTATTCCGATAGCACCTCCAATGCCGGTAATTGAAACCGCTTCAATAAGGAATTGGCTCAATATATCATTGCGTCTTGCTCCAAGGGCTTTTCGAAGGCCGATCTCTCTTGTTCTTTCCGTTACTGCAATATACATAACATTCATAATCCCGATTCCTCCAACAATAAGAGCAATAAACGCAATTGCCGTAAGCATGATTTTTATACTTCCGGTAATGTTTTGTATTGTTTTTAGCCCTTGCGCCTGACTTACCACGGTAAAATCATCATCTTTAGGATCATCGATACCGTGCCGGCCTCTTAAAATGTTTTCTACGCTTGCCATAACCTCATCTACGTTTTGATCGTCGTTTACTTTAATACGCGCAAGCGCCAGATGATTTACTCCAAGTATTAATTTATGCATTGTTCTAACAGGAATAAAAACAAGTGTATCATTATTCGAAAAGCCGCTTGAGCCTCGTTCTTCCATAACTCCGATAACTTTAAAAGAAACATTCTGAATTTTAACTGATTCCCCAATGGGACTTCTGCTTCCAAACAGATCTTCTTTTATTTTTGATCCAAGCACAATAACTTTTGCAATGCCTCTTTCCTCAGTGTCATTAAAAAATCTCCCCTCCGCAACAGCTGTATCTTCAACAACAGGATAAGTTGCAAATGTTCCCGTGAGTGTTGTTTCCGTTTTGTTATTTTTATAAATAACTTCACCAACTTCTCTATTATATCCGGCAACTTCAACCACGTTGGGAATATCTCGTAGCGCGGTGATATCTTCATATTTGAGTGTTGTAATTACAATCCCCATTAAAGCCGCCGGCGGTTCGTCTTCATCGCTTCCACCCGGAAGTACTCCGACTAAATTTGATCCGATTGATTCAACCTGACTTACAATCAAAGATTCCGCCCCGTTTCCGACAGATACAATTACAATAATCGCGGACACACCTATTATAGTTCCAAGAATGGTCAAGAACGCCCGCATCTTATTCGCAAGAAGTCCGGTAATAGCAAGTTTTATAGTTAACCAGTGATTCATGAGTGTCCATTAAATGTTAGCCCGTCTTTCATTTTTACAATTCGCTGGGCATGTGCTGCTATATTGTCTTCATGCGTCACAATTATTATGGTGTGTCCTTCTTTATGCAGATTGTCGAAGATTTCCATGATTTCACGACTTGAAGCGCTGTCCAAATTTCCGGTGGGTTCATCGGCGAAAATAATCCTGGGTTTGTTTATGAGCGCGCGCGCAATTGCCACACGCTGTTGCTGACCTCCCGAAAGCTCGTTTGATTTATTTTTCATTCTGTTTCCAAGTCCGACATCTAAAAGAGCTTTCTCAGCTCTCTTTATTTGTTCCTCTTCTTTAATGCCGGCATAGATCATAGGTAGCCGTACATTATCTACGGCTGTAGTTCTCGGAAGGAGATTAAAAGCCTGAAACACGAATCCAACCTTTTTATTTCTTATTTCGGCAAGTTTATCATCATCGAACTTTCTTGTGTTTTCGCCATCGAACATATACTCGCCGGAGGTCGGTACGTCCAGGAATCCCAAGATATGCATTAATGTCGATTTCCCACTTCCGGAATGTCCCATAATTGCAATAAATTCTCCTTCGTGAACTTCAAAATCCACACCTTTAAGGGCGTGCGTAACAACAGTACCGGTTATATAATCTTTCGTAAGATTTTTTGTGGAAATCAGCGCCTCTTTTTTCATCTTGCACTGTTATTAATGATTTAATTTATTTAACGAATGTAATTACTTTATCGCCTTCTTTTAAACCGGACAGGACTTCAACGAATTGATCGTTTTCAATACCTGTTGTTATTTGTCTTTTTTCAGGCTTTCCGTTAGTAAGAATTTCAACGTATTTAGTGCTGTCTTCGAATTTTAAAGCACGTATCGGAATTAAAAGAACATTTTCTTTTTTATCGGTTTCGATGTCCAGGTTAACCGTCATTCCGGATTTGATTTTTTCATTTTGTCCCGTGAATGCGGTTTTAATTTTATAATATATAACACCTTGAATAACTGTTTCAGCCGGGTCAATTTCAACAACATCTACATAGAATTTTTCAGTAAAATCGAATGCATCCAGAGTCATCTCAACGCTGTCTTTTAATTTGATTTTTACAATATCTGTTTCAGGTACATTTGCTTCGACAAGTAATCCTTCCGCGTGAAGAGTTATAAAAGGGCTTAATGAAGTCTCGGTTAATGAAATATTCTCTCCGACTTCGCTATATATGAAACTTACAACAGCATCGATTGGCGCATAAAGTTGACTGTCCCGGAAATTTTTTTCAGCTGTTTTAAGATCAATTTCCGCTTGATTAATTTGAGCCGCAAGGGGAGCGAGATCAACTGTTCTGGCCGGAGATTTTTTAAGTTCGAGAGTTGCTATTGCGGTATCCAGGGCGGCTTTCTTTAAAGCAACAAGCGCGTCCGTGTTTTTATTGGATGTTTCCGCGTTAAGTTTTGCCTGCTTGAGAGCGTTTTCAGCCGAGTTAAGTTTGTTTTTCGCAGCGTCTATTTGTAATTGGTACGATAAGGTAAGAGTTTCAATATCCTGCCTCGATCCCGTCTTTAATGTCTGAATTGTATTCGCGGAGTCTTGCATTGATAATGTTGCTGTTGATAATGTAGAAGATTGCGTTGATATTTCTATGATTAAATTTTGAAGATCGGTTCTATCGTACGGCAGTTTTTCCAGTTCGTATCCTGTCTGTGATAAAAGTAACAAGATGCTGTTAGCCGCTTGCAAAGTCTTAGTGAGAACATCATCGATCTCCGATTGAGAAGGCTCGTTTGTTAAATTTTGATACGCCTCCAGAGCCGCTTCGTAATCATTATTTGCCGGAGTATGATAAACTCTTTCTAAACTGTGTTTATTTGTTTGTGATAGAAGAATATATCCTGTCCCTCTAACTCCAATAGTTTCCTCAGCCAGATAAATGCTGTCCTGAAGAATGGGAAATATGTTGTCTAATTGTGTTTCAGTTTTTTTATACGCATTTTCAATCGCTACGGATTGAGATGTGTCACCTGTAAGCTCAAGGTTTGCAATTTCCTTTTCGGCAAGCGCCTTTGTTGTTTCATATTCTTTTTTTGCATTTTCAAAATCAAGTTCTGCCAAATCAACGGTTTGCCATCCGATTTCTTTGGTGTTTTCAGCTTCAACCAATGCCGCGTCGTAAGCCGCCTGCGCACTTTGAACATCGGGTTCCGCAATTAAAATTTCTTCATACTTTGCGCCCGCCTGTGTTTGATTGTAAAGCGCTCTTGTGTATTCAAGATTCGCGCGTTTCCGTTCTATATCCAGTTCAAGCGTTTCGTTCTCAAGCGATGCCAGGAGATCACCGCTTGCAACTTTATCTCCTTCTTCAACAGTTATTTCTTTGATTTTTCCGGATTTCTGAAAATGCAAATCAACGGAAGGATCCGCTTTAATTGTTCCGGTTACACTTACTGTTTGGACAATATCACCTTTAGTTGCCTGGGCAAGAACATACTCTTTCTCTTTTTCTCCACCAAAAAAATATGAAGCTATGAATCCTACGGCAATAATGCCGATAATCACTTTTACTGATTTTTTTCGGAAAAAGCTTCCTATATTTGAATTCATAGCCCTAAAAATAACTAAGGAAATCCTATCTCTTTTTTATTAAAGAGGCAAGATGATTCTTTTTTAACAAAACGGTATGGTCAAGAATGACTAAAATGCTTGACATAAATTACAAGATGTTATATAAGTGAATCTTGTAATTGTTTACTTATATATTATGAGTGAATCATTTAAAGAACAAATAGGCCAAGAAACAGAAAGATATAGCGATGAATTTCTTGATGAAATTATATCTGAAGTAAACGGCCCCACTCCTAAAGCGGAATGTGGCGAAGTAAGGCGTTGGTATAATAATAAAGTTCTTTCTGTTGTTGGAGTAATCGGATTAGGACTTTTGGCCGGAGCTGCCGGTGCTTGTAAAGAAAAGAAAAAAACTTCCGATTTGGTAACTTATTCTATAGGTTGTTACGGAGCTAAAAATGGAAAAAAGTTTCTTAAACATCGTGCCGCATTAGAAAAGGATTGCGTAGAACATAGGACAGCATGGTTAGATCAACGTCAAACGCCGGAACTTATTGATATTCAGGCTCAACAAAGAGGATTAAAAGCATGTAAAAGATATGAAGAGTTTTTGTTAGCCAACCAGTCAAAAGCCGATAAAATTCAAAGAAATCCAAAAGTGAGTTTTGAAAAACGTGGTGTTTGTAGAAAATTATGGAACAAAATAAGAAGAATGGTTGGGAAAAATGAAACTGAAAATATTATTCAGTTAGAAAGCAATTATTAATATGCTACAATATGAGATGTGTTTAGCAGATTAATAATTTAGTCATGGATAAAGTTCTTTTTGCTCTTATCGGATTCCCGCTTTCTTTTCTTATTATCATATATAGGGCTAAATTGAAAAATTTTACCGGTGATATTGATTTCGCTGAAAAATATTTAGGATCGGGTGGAACTTACAGTCTGTTCGTACTTGTTGGTATAGGACTTTTTTTTGTTACCTTAATGTATATTACCGGAACTGTTCAATCTGTGTTAAGCGGTTTATTTGGTCCTTTTTTATTGTCAGGCAATTAAATGGTAAAAAAATAGTTGACTTTAAATTTTCGATTCTTTATAATCGGTACACCAAATTGCTAAAAAGTAGCTTTTTTATGCGCAAAAAATCGTACATACTCTTAAGCTTGAAAACGTAAAGCCTCGCGTTTATTTAGGTTTGAGAGTGTGTGCGCCAAGTACACACTTTTTTTTACTTCGCATGAAGTTGATCCTTGAAAATTAGAGTTTAGAAACCACAAATTGAACACCTTACTGTTAATTGCCGATTACTAATTTCCAATTACTAATTGGTGGTTAATTGATAGAAAAATCTGGTGATTCGTTGTTATTTTTACGAATTGCTAGTCAATCACGTCGGTTCGCTGACGTGATATGTACGTTTTAAATAAAATATAAGTTACTTTAGAGTATAAAGTGGATGCCTGGACATCAAATTTCGACGAAGGACGTAGCTAGCTGCGATAAGCTTCGGGGAGCCGCTAAGCAGGCTTTGAACCGGAGATTTCCGAATGGGGTAACCCCTAAGGAGTCATGTCCTTAAGAACCTATTTTAGGTGGATTACCTGGGGAATTGAAACATCTTAGTACCCAGGGAGAAGAAAGCAAATGCGATTCCCTTAGTAGTGGCGAGCGAAAAGGGATCAGCCCAAACCTTATGTTACGACGTAAGGGGTTGTAGGACTCCAACATCCTCTCTTATCTTATTAGCCGAAGGAGCCTGGAAAGGCCCACCATAGCGTGTAATAGTCACGTAGGCAAAAATAAGTAAGCGAGGTAGGATGTTCCTGAGTAGGGTCGGACACGTGTAATCCGGCTTGAATCTGCGAGGACCACCTCGCAAGGCTAAATAGATTTGATGATCGATAGCGGACTAGTACCGTGAGGGAAAGGTGAAAAGTATCCCTGTTAGGGAGGTGAAATAGTACCTGAAACTTTATACTTACAAGGAGTCGGAGCCCTTAGGGGTGACGGCGTACTTTTTGTAGAACGGGCCAACGAGTTAGCTGTATGGCGCTTGATTAAGGGAGTAATACCCGAAGTCACAGTGAAAGCGAGGATGAATAATCCGACTTTGTGTCATGCACTAGACCCGAAACCGAGTGAGCCATCCATGGCCAGGCTGAATCCGTCGTAACAGATGGAGAAGGGCCGAACCCACCTATGTTGCAAAATGGGGGGATGAGCTGTGGATAGCGGAGAAATTCCTATCGAACTCGGCAATAGCTGGTTCTCCTCGAAATAGCTTTAGGGCTAGCCTTGTGTTAATAGCACGGGGGGTAGAGCTCTGTTTAGGCTAGGGGGCGAAATAAGTCTACCAAACCTAGATAAACTTCGAATACCCGTGTGAATTTCACAGGAGTCAGACAGTGACAGCTAAGTGCCATTGTCAAAAGGGAAACAGCCCAGACTATCATCTAAGGTCCCTAATAAAGCTTAAGTGGCAAAGGATGTAAATTCACTTATACAACCAGGAGGTTGGCTTAGAAGCAGCCATCCCTTTAAAGAGTGCGTAACAGCTCACTGGTCTATGTGATTTTGCGCCGAAAATGTAACGGGGCTAAAAGCTTTAACCGAAGATATAGATGGTCACGCGCCTCGGCGTGTGGTCGTGGTAGAGGAGCGTTCCTGTCGGCTGTGAAGCATGATCGTAAGGTCATGTGGAGCGTCAGGAAGTGAAAATGTTGGCATAAGTAACGTTAGATCGATGAAAAATCGGTCCACCATAAATCCAAGGTTTCCCAAGCAACGTTAATCGGCTTGGGGTTAGTCGGTCCTAAGGCGAGGCCGAAAGGCGTAGTCGATGGACAACAGGTTAATATTCCTGTACAACTTGTTTTTCACCAGAGCAATACCGGAACAATATAATTTCCAATTTCTTGAAGCTTCGGCCGATGGAATGCGGGTTTTATTGCGTGAAAGTGGCGCTAGCTCAGGGGTAACTTGGGTGGATAATCGGAGCGTGTTAATGAATTCACGTGCAAGCTGTTAGTTTATGCTCTTTCAAGTAAATCTGTTAGAGTTTACAAGCAGTGATGCAAAATACTTGGGCTTGTCTCGAGTGATTCCGATGATTTCATCCAACAAGAAAAACCTCGGTAGCGAGAAAAACAGGTTACCGTACCGCAAACCAACGCTGGTGGATGGGTAGAGTATACCAAGGTGTTCGAGATAACCACGTTTAAGGAACTCGGCAAAAAAGCAGGAGTAACTTCGGGATAATCCTTGCCAGCATATAATTTTTTCGGATTTTATATGTTGGCCGCAGCTAATGTGCCCATGCAACTGTTTACCAAAAACACAGGTCTCTGCAAACTCGTAAGAGTACGTATAGGGGCTGACGCCTGCCCAGTGCCAGAAGGTTACGAGGAGGGGTTCACGCTCTGAATCTAAGCCCTGGTGAACGGCGGCCGTAACTATAACGGTCCTAAGGTAGCGAAATTCCTTGTCAGGTAAGTTCTGACCCGCACGAATGGCGTAATGGTATGGGAACTGTCTCAAACGTGGTCTCGGTGAAATTGCAGAAACGGTAAAAATGCCGTTTAACTGCGGAAAGACGGAAAGACCCCGTGCAGCTTTACTACAGCTTGACATTGAGCTCGGATATATCTTGTGCAGGATAGGTGGGAGACGTTGATCCATTCACGCCAGTGAATGGTTAGTCACCCTTGAGATACCACCCTTGATATATTTTGGCTCTAACTTGAATTGTTAATCCAATTTCAAGGACATTGTTTGGTGGGTAGTTTATCTGGGGCGGATGCCTCCTAAAGAGTAACGGAGGCGCGCAACGGTTCTCTAGCGCTGGATGGAAATCAGCGTGATAGTGTATTCGCATAAGAGAGCTTGACTGCAAGACCTACAAGTCGAGCAGGTGGGAAACCAGGTGAAAGTGATCCGGTACCGGCATGTGGATGCGGTACCGCTCAACGGATAAAAGTTACGCCGGGGATAACAGGCTTATAGATCCCAAGAGTTCATATCGACGGATCTGTTTGGCACCTCGATGTCGGCTCGTCGCATCCTGGGGGTGGAGAAGCTCCCAAGGGTATGGCTGTTCGCCATTTAAAGCGGTACGCGAGCTGGGTTCAGAACGTCGTGAGACAGTTCGGTCCCTATCTTCCGCAGTCGTTGGATATTTGAAGGAAGCTGCCCCTAGTACGAGAGGACCGGGGTGGACGAACCTCTGGTGTATCTGTTGTCGTGTCTAGCGGCATTGCAGAGTAGCTATGTTCGGAGTGGATAACCGCTGAAAGCATCTAAGCGGGAAGCCACACCTAAGACGAGATATCCCCATGAACCTCCAGGAAGACTACCTGGTTGATAGGCTTCAGGTGTAAGTACAGCGATGTGCTTAGCCGAGAAGTACTAATAGGTCATTGAACTTATATTTAAAACGTATTTTTTGGCACGAAGTGTTGGTGCTAAGTCCCGTATAGGCTTTAGGGATTTAGTACCGGCACTAAATTATGTGCTAAGACTAGCAATTTGTGGAAATAACATGTCATTTTGACGGCAGCTTTAAAAGCCACCGTCTTGGTAGCTCTAGAGAGTGGGGTACACCTGTTCCCATCCCGAACACAGAAGTTAAGTCACTCTTCGCCGATGGTACTGCAGCATGAGCTGTGGAAGAGTAGGGCGCTGCCAAGACAGTGGTTTTTAAGTTATTCCAAAGGGTGACACCCCTGGTTTCCCCCTTTGGGGAACCCCTTTCCTCATAAGGTTGTGAACAAAATTATTTTTCGCAAAGGCTCGTGTTTTTTTTGCCTGCGGGACCCACAAGACCCGCAGAAAAAACACTACGCGGGCTCAAAACAATTTTGTTCACATTTTTAGGTATGCAAAAAAACGTCTTCATGCGACATTATGTCGGGCCTGGTCGGACTTGAACCCTAAGGCCATATGGTTAGCACACTTTATTCCTCCTCGTTGCCAAGCTTGTTCCTTTCCTCTTCCGAAAGAACGTCTTTGTCGGTTTTAATATCCATCTTTTCAATTTCTTCAACTTTTTGATTGCGCGAACTCATCGGGTTGTATATTTCATAAAAGAGTTCAATAAGATCTTTGGTTTTAAGTTGATCCACCTTTAGTCCCGTACTTTCAAGGCCCGCTTTAACAGTCGTGGTACGCTGATTTAAAGTCTTTTTGAGCTGCGCAAATTCTCTATGTCGTTTTTGAAGTTCGGAATATGTGTCTTTAGGAGACATATTTTGGAAGAAACGTTGTAAGAAAGTCGGTCTTGTTGAACGAAAAGTATCCATCGGAATTATAACGTAAAATTCTTTTTCCATGATATCCGCATATTCAACAAGCCTTTGGATATAATCCATATATTCATATGTCTGTTGTTGTAAAAGTGTGTTGGTTTGTTTTTCTCCAAGATCGTTAAGTTGATCTATATAATTATCGATGTCCAGCTTTTTCGATCGTATAAGTATTTGAATAGGGAATTCCAAAGAGTTTAAAAATCCTTGATATGAATAAATAATTGCGTTTTGTTCTTCTTCCGATTTTAAATTGAAGTTTATACTGGAAACTTTTAAAATAGAACGAATTCCGCCATTTTTAAGGACAACGGTATCATCTCGAATTTCAGCGATTTTTAAGTAGGTTTGAGTGCTTGCCGCAGGCGACTTTTTTGCCTGACGTACACTTTTATCGTTAATTTTTGTTTTTGTTGCTTCTTTAGGCATATTTTGTTTTTTTAGGATTTTTCGATTTTTTTACCATAAGCATCCAGCACTTGTGATAAATTATCCAAATTATTAATTGTTTCGGCAGATGACATTTTTTTCTTGGCTGATTTCTTTTGCACTTTGGTCGGTTTTGTGGACGTTGTTATCGGAATGATAATTTCTCCACTGGCTTTAAACCATTTTCTTTGTCTTGGTAAGAGATTAAATTCAATGAAAAGAAGTACGAATTTACCAAAAGATACATTGAATATTTTAACAAAGGCTATTACTGCCGTGAGCATCAAAATGATCGCAACGGGAGGGAGCCAAACTTCCCAAAAATAACTTCTGGATAAAATAGTGTAAACGATATATGCAAGACCGCCTCCGGCACCAATAATGATCATGTGCTTTAGAGTTAGCGGTCCAATGATTTTATCCGCTCTTTGTACGTCTTGTGGTACTTTAAATTGCATTACTATCAAAGTTATATCTATAAATTATATCAAAAAATGACTTTTGTTTCAATTTCTCTTTTCAATTACGTGTTTGTTTGATAATATTTTCAAGATTAATTTTTACAAATATTGTGAGTAAAATATTTATACAGGATAGCCGCAATTATGAATAAAAATTTAGTACAAAACATCAGGAATTTTTGCATTATTGCGCATATAGATCATGGAAAGTCAACTCTCGCCGATCGTTTTTTAGAGGTGACAAATACGGTAAATAAAAGGGATATGAAGCATGGGCAGCTTTTGGACACAATGGATCTTGAACAGGAAAGGGGAATTACAATTAAGCTGCAACCGGTTCGAATGGAATGGTCATATAATAATGAAGACTACGTTCTTAATTTGATTGATACACCTGGGCATGTAGATTTTGCTTATGAAGTCTCCAGGAGTTTGGCCGCTTGTGAGGGAGCGATCCTTGTGATTGATGCTACTCAAGGTATTCAGGCTCAGACACTTGCCAATTGTTATATGGCAATTGATCATAATTTAGAGCTTATTCCGGTTATTAATAAAATAGATCTTCCTTCGGCCGATGTAGATAAAGTGACATCCGAAATAGAGACGGCGTTAGGTATTTCAAAGGATGAAATAATTGCCGTTTCCGCGAAAGAGGGAACAAACATTGAAGCTGTTTTGGAGGCTGTAATAAAGAAGGTTCCACCACCGGCAGCTTCTTCCGGAGATGATGAGTTCAAATCGCTGATTTTTGATTCCGTATATGATCCGTATAAAGGAGTGGTTGCATATCTGAGAGTCATGTCCGGAGAGGTGAAAAAAGGAGATAAGATTTATTTATTGCATACTCAAAAGCAAATTGAAGTTGTAGAATGTGGTTATTTTAAGCCGAAATATAAGCCTGCGCAAAGATTAACCGCCGGAGAAGTCGGATATATCGTTACAGGGCTAAAAACTGTTGCCGAGGCCAGAGTCGGTGACACTTTATGGAAACAAGGTGCGGAGAGAATGCAATTTACACAAGCTCAGCCTTTGGAAGGATATACCGAAGTTAAACCATATGTGTTTGCGGGGATTTTTTGTGTTGATGGCGACGATTATCCGTTGCTTCGAGATGCTCTTCAAAAGTTGCAATTAAACGATTCCGCTCTGTCTTTTGAACCGGAACAATCCGGCGCTCTGGGATTTGGTTTTAGATGTGGCTTTTTGGGGATGTTACATTTGGAAATAGTTCAGGAGAGACTTGAACGTGAATATGATCTTAATCTTATCATCACTTCGCCTTCGGTATCTTATAAAGTCGTACAAGGGAATGCCCAAGAAGTACTGGTATCAAATCCTTCCGAACTTCCGCCTCCCGCTTCAATTTTAGCTATTAAAGAGCCGTGGATGAAACTTGAAGTTCTTACGCCAAAAGATTATACCGGCGCTATTATGAAACTTGTTCAGGAAAGAAGAGGGATGCATAAAGATATGCAATATATAGATCAAAACAGAGTAATGATAACTTTTGAGATACCGCTTTCTTCAATTGTTATTGATTTCTATGATGCCCTTAAAAGTATCACTTCCGGTTATGCATCAATGAATTATGATTTTATTGGATATCGAGAGGATAAACTTGTGAAGTTGGATGTACTTGTGGGAGGAAATATTGTTGAGGCTCTTTCCGTGATTGTTCACCGGGAAGAAGCATATAGAATCGGCGTGAGCATTACAAAGAAACTTAAAGACTTAATACCGCGTTCTCAATTCGAAATTCCCGTTCAGGCCGCGATTGGATCAAAAATTATTGCTCGTGAAACTATTAGAGCACTTAGAAAAGATGTTACTGCAAAATTATACGGAGGAGATCGAACCCGTAAGGATAAGCTGCTTAAAAAACAAAAGGAAGGGAAAAAACGTATGAAAAAAGTTGGGAATGTTGATATTCCGCAAGAGGCATTCCTTTCGATCCTGAAAAGAGATATGTGATTTTTTGAATTCGTATACATATATTCCTCCGGGGACGGATGTGTCCATAACGGTGGATTTGCCTTACTCGCGATTATTGTTTAATCAGCGATAATATGCTAAAATAAATGGAAATAAAGATAAAAAAATGAAGATTTTCCTAAAAATATTGTTTTATATTGCCTTAATTGCATTTCTTGGTTATCTGCTTGTGCAACTCTTTTTTATTGATGAATACAAGCAATTTAAAGAAAGTATTTTTCATTCGGCCGCTCCAAGTGAAGAAATGAGTGATAAAGAACTTGTTATTGCATATTCATCCGGAACCGAGCTCCTTGAACCAACTTATTTTGATTCAATTACAAGAAACAGGCTTCTTAATGTTTATGAACCATTGGTTCAAACAGATCGTAATTTGCGAATAAAACCCGCTTTGGCGCTTTCTTGGGGAAGAGTGAGTGATACGAAGTGGGAGATCAAACTGCGTCCGAATGTCTTGTTTCATGATGGAACTGTTTTTGATGCCGACGATGTTATTGCAAGTTTTGATAGAGCAATGACAAATACTAAATCCGGATTAATCGATGTTCTATCAACCATTGCATCTATTAAGAAGATTGATGATTTGACGATCAATATTATAACCAAAAGACCTGATCCGCTACTTGTTAATAGAATTTCAACCGTTTTGATTTTCCCGTCGGGAAAAAAGGATTTTAGTACACCTGTCGGAACGGGCCCATATAAATTTGTTTCTTTGGACGACTTGGATGTTCGATTTTTACGATATGAAAATTATTGGGGCCCTAATCCCTATTATGCTTCTTTATTAATAAAAACAATTCCAAACAGGTTCGATAGAATTGACGCACTTAAGATCGGTGACGTACAGATTCTTGCTAACGTACCGCCTTCGTTTGCGCAGGAGCTTAAAGATAATCCTGCGATTGAAACGGTATCGCTACCCAGTCTTGAAGTAAATTTCCTTATTTTTAATATGGATTCCAATCTATTACAGGATAGTCGTATTAGAAAGGCAATTTCGTTTGCGTTTGACAAATATGCGTTTGTAGAATTTTCAAATGGCTTTGCAAGACCTTCAAATCAATTCGTCAGTAACGGAATATTTGGATTTAATCCGGATATTGAGTCTGATAAGCAGGATGTTACTTTGGCAAAAACATTGGTTCGTCAATATAATCCGTTTAAAAGACCATCTATAGAGATTGATATGATCGCGGGAACGGAAGTGGTAGCTGAATACATTAGGGAACAATTAACCGAGATTGGATTTTCAATTAAAATAAATTTGCTTAAATGGGAAGATCTGCGTGACAAAATAATCAACAGAGAATCCGAAATGTATTATCTTGGTTGGCGCTCCGAACTGGGTGATGCCAGCTCATTTTTTGAGAACGTTGTATACTCTAAAGGGCGCTTTAACGGGGGGAATTACTTGAGTAAAAAAGTAGATCAGCTAATTGAATTAAGTTCCGAAAATCTTGAACAAAAAAAGAGATCAACTCAGCTTCGTGAAATTATGAAAATCATTACGGAAGAAGATATTATCGGTATTCCGCTTTTCGAAAGTGATGCAATTTACGGTGTTCGTATCGGCGTGCAGTTTAAGCCTCGCATGGATGGATATATTCTGGCTTCTGAAGTTTATTAACAATTTTTATGTACTCAATTAAAACAAAACTGGTTGCGGTAATTACAATTTTGATTGTTGGCTTGTTCAGTGCCGCGGCTTTTCTTTTGATCAAAGAGAAACAAAAAGAATTAACCCGTGACATTTTCTTTAAAGCAAGGTCGTTTAGCGAATTGACGTCTCCTTTAATTGTTGAAGATTACAAGCTTTATTTGGCTCAAAACGGCTTTGTGTATTTTAATCGTGAAATGGCTGATATTTTTCAAAAGACGCAGGATATTGATGCAATTCAAATATTTGAATACTCCGGAAAGATACTTTACGACTCTGTGCTTGAAGCTGAAAAGCAATATCGCGGACCTGAAAGATTAATTGGCGATCAGGGTTTACTTGAGCAGACCCGGGCGCATAATCCTTCTATCCGCACGCGAGAGGGGAGAACCATTTATTTAAAGGAAGACGAAGATGGGAATTATGACTACGTTGACGCGCATGAGGAGCCCGTAGAGTCGCTTGGAGCATTGGAAAGGCTTGATTATCTGGTTTATCCGATTAACGATGAATTTGCGGTTCTTTATCATGTTAATTATCAGCGACTTGATGATTTGATTCGCGCAGATGCGCTTAGAATTGTATTTCTTGCCCTAACGGGTATGATTCTAGGTCTTTTGTCGATAATTGTCTTTGCTAACAGAATTACAAAGCCTTTGAAGAAATTGACCGAAAGTTCGGGAATTATTGCGAAAGGGAATTTTCAGCATCGTGTTGATATTAAAACCCATGATGAACTTGAACTCCTGGGTAATGCGTTTAACAAGATGGCTGAAGATCTTGATAAGAGTACTAAAGCACTTGTTTATAAAGAACGTGTTGCGAAAGAGCTTGAGCTTGCACAGAAGATCCAGGCGGATTTGTTACCAAAAAACATTCCAAAGCTTGGAGGACTTGATATTTCGGCCGGGCTTGTACCGGCGGAAGAAATTGGTGGTGATGTCTATGACTTTTTAAAAAGAGATGATCAAAATACTATGTTTTATTTAGGTGATGTAACAGGTCACGGTGTTCCTTCGGGAATTCTTGGCTCCATTGCGAATGCAATGTTCTTTAGTGAGTCGGACAATCCAAGTTTGAAAGATATTATGATTGAAGTTAATAGGGTAATTAAAGCAAAGTCGCTTGCAAACATGTTTCTCACACTTTGTTTGTTGAATTGGAATAGTGAGCAAAAGAAACTTACTTTTGTGAATGCGGGACACGAGCCGATCCTTCATTATTCGAAAGCGAATAACAGCGTTTCCCTAATTAAAGGCGGCGGGATTGCTCTTGGAATGTTTCCGGATATTTCAAAGATGATAAATGAACGAGAAATTCAGATACAACTTGGTGATTATATAGTTTTATATAGCGACGGAATTCCGGAAGCCTGGAGAAATGAGAAAGAAAATTACGGGATGGATCGATTCCGGGCATCTGTTCAGCAGTTCGGGAACCTGGAAAACGCAACTGCGATCCGTAACGCTATTTTGCAGAATGTAAAAGACTTCATAGGCGACTACAAACAAATGGATGACATCACGATTATGGTTGTGAAGCGTACCGAGTAACTAAATTTTTATTCCCGGAACCGGAAATCCTTTACACAGCTCTTTGACTTCATTTTTTACTTTGGCCAAATGTTCATCGTTAGTGTGATTTTCGAGTGTTTCCGCGATCCATCCGGCTATTTTATGCATTTCCTCTTCTTTCATCCCGCGAGTTGTAAGAGCCGGCGTTCCAAGTCGTATACCGCTTGGATCGAAAGGTGAGCGCCGATCAAACGGCACAGTGTTTTTGTTTAGAGTTATTCCGGCTTTATCAAGCGCCTCTTGAGCAACTTTACCCGGTATATTTTTATTAGTGAGATCAATGAGCATTAAATGATTATCCGTTCCGCCCGAAACCAGTTCAAATCCCGCTTCTTTTAATTTTTCGGCCAATGCTTTCGCGTTTTTAACAATTTGTGCGGCGTAATTTTTGAATTCAGGCTTTAAGGCCTCTCCAAAGGCAACGGCTTTTGCCGCTGTTGTATTGTCATGAGGTCCGCCTTGTAAGCCCGGGAAAACAGCTCGATCAATGTCTTTCGCGAATTTTTCTTTACACATAATCATTGCGCCTCTGGGCCCCCTTAAAGTTTTATGAGTGGTTGTCGTAATTACATCAAAATATGGAACCGGACTTTCATGAGCATCTCCGGCAATTAAACCTGCTATGTGAGCAATATCCGCCATTGTAATTGCACCGACTTCATCGGCGATTTCTTTAAATCCTTTCCAGTCGATTGGACGAGAATACGCGGTGTATCCCGCAATAATCAATTTTGGCTTATGCTTCAACGCAAGTTCTCTTACATGATCCATATTTATTCGCCCTGTTTCTTTTTCAACTTCATATCCGATACATTCAAATGATTTGCCGGAAAAACTAATCGGCAGTCCGTGAGTAATGTGTCCTCCGTGATCAAGTTTTAGTCCCATAATTGTATCTCCATATTCCAGGAGTCCAAAATAAACCGCTGTATTTGCCGGGCTTCCGGAATATGGTTGTACATTTACATGTTCTACTCCAAAAATTTTCTTTGCACGATCAATTGCAAGTCGTTCAACCATATCAACATATTCCTGACCGCCGTAATATCTTTTCCCGGGATATCCTTCCGAATACTTGTTTGTAAAAACGGAACCCGTGGTTTCCAAAACAGCCTCCGATGCATAATTTTCCGAAGGAATCAGCTCAAGGCCGTAAGCCTGGCGTTCCATTTCTTTATTTAATATATTGTTAACCTCTTTGTCGGTCTTTGAAAGTGCGTTCATTGTTAATGGTTAATTATTAATTATTAACTATTAATAACGTTTGATCTTCCGTTATTAATAAATCCACCGGTTGATCGTGCTTTTCGGCAGGAACATTGTCAACAATTTGGAAGCTATATGCAAGGCCAATTTTTTTACATTTTAAATTTGGGATTAAATTGTCGTAATATGCTTTGCCATAACCTATTCTATGGCCTTTTAAATCAAATGCGATGCCCGGAATCACGGCAAGATCAATATATTTTGGATCTATCTTTTTTGTGTGAGAAACAGGTTCCAAAATATTATAATTTCCCTTTTTAAGTTCATTGAATGTACTTATTTTATGAAGAATAAGGGTATTGTTAATCTTGTTTGTTTTTGGAACAATAATATTCTTTTCATCGAGATGAGTTCTTATGATTATGTGTGTATCAACTTCATAAGAATGTGATACATACATTAAAATATTTTTTGCATTTTTCCATTCCGGTAGCTGAAGAAGCGCTTCAAAAATTTTCCTGTCAAATTTTTGTTTACTAAAAGGATCGAGTCTTTTTCTCTTATCATTAATGATTTTGCGAATTATTTCTTTTTGTGAAGTTTTATTCATATTTTTAGTATAGCATTTAAACATTGCATTAATAACTTTTTCTCACTAGAATTCTTAAAGCACCTTGGAATTCATTAAATAATATGAAAATGAATAATAAAAAAACATCACGAGCAAAGCTTATTGGCATATGTATTGTGGTAAGTATCCTTTTTGGCTTAATAGGAGGCGTGATTACCAATGAATATATTATTGCGTATCTTTTTAGTAATTTTATTCAGGAACAAGAAGAAAATTCGCCAATAGTTAAAAAGGTTATTGAAAAGCATACGTTTGTTGAGGAATCTCTTATCACCGATGCCGTTAAGAAAGTTACGCCTTCATTGGTTACTCTTTATGCGGAACCTGTCGATGTTTTGGACGGTGATCTTTTTATTTCTAAAACAAGTGATCAGTTCTATCTGCAAAAGAACGTGATTTCTAATTATCCTTTAGGAACTGTTGTTGGAGGAACCGGTTTTATTCTTAGTAATGATGGATTGATTGCGACTTGCGGAAGTCTTGTGGAGTCGCAAAAAAAATGGCAAGTGTTTACCGATAATGGAGAAGAGTACAGTGCGAATGTTGTTTATAATGATCCTTTTGACGATCTTGCGTTTTTGGCGATTAACAAAGAATCAACATATTTTCAAACACTTCCTTTTTCCGAAAATATGCTTGCACTTGGCCAGAAAGTTCTTTCTTTCGGAAAAGATGCTAACGCAAAAACACATGTTAAATCAGGGATAATTTCAAATTCTTTAAGTATTGAAGGAACCGAAAGGATATCCAGGAGATTATTCCCAAACGAGTTCATGCATGTTGATTTTGAAATAGATTCCTCGTTTCGTTGCGGCCCCGTTGTGAATCTGGGTGGAGAACTTATAGGAATGGCTTTGGATTTTGATTCGACGGAAGAGGGGACATCGTATGTTATTCCCGTAACAACGTTGAATAAAGCTTTTGTTAGCTATCAAAAGACGATTGAATAATCCTTAAGCTGTTTCTTCTTCGATTAAAATGATCGGTGCGGGTAACGGCTCCAAATACAGCGCTTCCAATAATTCGTCAGCTTCTTTTGTCGTGGAAGGCTGGAGAATTTTTATTTCTCCGGAATGATTGGTCTCTTCAACAATGAAACTGGTACGAAGTTTTTGACCGGTAAATACTCCAATAATTTCATTATAATTTTCATCGGTTATTTTCTCAAGAAGCGCTTTCCCTTCGTTGTTGAAAGTTATAACGGTATAGGGATTGTAATCTTCATCATAAAAAGTTTCCGCTTTCTTTAAGTATTCTCCGGTTAATTCGGTGTTTTCCCATTTAGGTTCAATCAAAGCATAGAATAAAATCCCGAAGCTTACTTGCATTTCTTTATGTGATTCTTCCGAATAAGGAGTTACTTTATCCGCTTTAATTATATGGTATCCAAAACGTGTTTCAGTAACTTCTGAAATTTGTCCGTCTTCTTCAAGACCTAAAGCGGCTTCTTCAAATTTTTCAACGTATATTTCGTGTCCCGCCGGGCTTTCAAGAACTCCGCCATTTATATTATTTGAAGCATCGTCGGAATATTCTCTTGCAAGAAGCGCGAAATCTTCACCATCGTCTACTCTTTTTTTTATTTCTTCCGCAAGTGCGTAAGCTTCTTCTTTTGTACGTGTAACTTCTTCGGAGGCACGCATTGCATCCTTATATGCTATAAGGATATGACTCACTTTAACTTCTTTCGGATATTCGGTTACTCTGTCGACTTCTTTTTTGTCTGTCAGTTTTATGATCGCCGCCACCGAAACCGGAGGTGCGAGCGGTCCTCCTATTTCTTCATATTCGATTAATTCTCCATATATTGTTCCGGGTTCCATATCAAATAATTTTTCAGCGAACACTTCTTTAATTTCATCTCTGTACATATCTTCACCTGTTGAAAATAAAATTCGTTCCGGATCACTTAGAACCTCGTTTTGAGCCGTACTTTCAAAATCCGCTCCGTCCAAAAGAGTTTGCAATGTTGTTTGCGCTTTTGCTTTGAGGATTTCTTGGTAATCTTCAGGAACTTCCACCTGTGTTTTAACTACAAGCGTATCATTTCGCAAGATCTCCTGTTTTATTTTATTAATATCATCAATACTTCCAAATTCCGCAGCAATAACAGTTTTTCCTCCTTCAGATTCTCTGTTTAAATTAACATTCGCAACATCAAATGAATTGATGCGTTTACTGATTAAACTTTGAGTTCTTTTAACAACCTGTTCTTTTTTCTCGTCAGGTACATTTGTGAGATTTACCTGATATTTAAGTTTGTAACTTTTGTAATTTTTTGATTTGGTAATATCCGAACATCCTGAAAATACCACTACGAAGAGGATGCTCACAATAAGTCCTAAAGAGATTTTGCCGGAAGATTTCATAAAAACGGAAGTTAAAATTTATATACACCAAAGAATATTATACCAGAAATAGCAGTGAAAAAAAATGACGAATTTTCATTAAAGAAAGTACGAAACGAAGTACGTAGAAACACAATAATTGCCTATGATTTAACTGATATAGCAAAAGAAGCGGCAAAAAAGATGGAAAAACTAAGTAGAGTCTTTGATGGGAGCAAAAGAGGCAAAAGGAACGGGTTTCTTTTGCATGGAGTTGTTAAGTTGTTCAAATTCAGCTTTCTTAATAGAAGCTGTAATTATTAATTTCACTATTGATTATTTTTTAGATAGTAAATTTCCGATTTTATCCATTTTCTTTTGAATATCAGGCGGAACAATAATAGTCTCAGGTTCTCCGATAACAATTTTCGGAGATTCTACAAAGTTTTTCAAAGCATTCTTTACTATTAAAGTAAGAGGAATACCAAGTTTTTCCGCTTGCTTTGCGGCTTGAGCTTTTAGTTCGTCTTCTATGCGAATGGTTAATGTAGTCATGATTATTTAAATTATTGATTACACATTTAATTATAACGCACTAACAACGTTAGTGCAAGTGTTTTTTTCAAAGCCTGTTTTAACTTATTCTTTGTTTTTCTTCTTGTTTATGCGGAAAAATAAGGTTTTGGTTGGAAATAGGGGATAACGATATTATCTTGGTGGGCGATGTAGGATTCGAACCTACGACCCCCTGGGTGTAAACCAGATGCTCTAGCCAACTGAGCTAATCGCCCTAAATGTTTTTTGGACGCACCTTAGGATGCACGATCTTTTTTATCATTTTTCTTCAACGGTTGCAATATAAAATTGTTGCCAAAGTGTAATTTTGCTACAATACGGGCACTATGAAATACCTTAAACTACTTCAACAAAAAGCAACTTATCTATATATCCTAACTTTGATTGCTTCGACTGTTTTGATAACTTTTGTTGATGCCGGATATTCATTTTATTCTGTTTCACTATGGTCCTTTACGATAATTCCGCTTTTTATTTTTTGGCTTATTATTCCAAATAAGAATTGGGAACTAATAAAAGCGTATAGCCCCGCTTTTATCACTCTTTTTGTCGGTTCTGTTTTTGTATTTATCAGTTATTTCGTGCCTCCGTACAGTTCTTTTGGATATAAAGATTTTATTCTGTTTTTTTCGATGAATTTTGTGATATTCGGAAGCGCTACAATTCCCTGGAATAAAGTTCAACTGAGGTGTATTTTTCGTTGTCTGTGCGTTGTAGCGTTTCTTTTTTCCTTATATGGAATTTATAGATATATTTATTTCCCGTTTGATCGCGTTATCGGTCTTTTTTTTATTGATACGGAAGTAACCAAGCAATTTTTTCCAAATGCCTTTGCTTTTTTTCTTATCTTAATTATTCCAATTCAGGTTCTTTATTTATTTAATCAAGCGTCTTCGCGACAAATTACAAAATATAAAATTTATTTTTATCTTAGTTCGATAGTGATTTTTTCCGCTTTTTTCCTTGCATTCTCACGTTCTTCGCTAATTGCGCTGCTTGTGCTATCCATCTTTTTCATTATTTTGCAGCTTACAAGCGCTTTAAAGAATAAAAATTTTTTTGGAGGAAAAGCGATAAAAGCCTTATTAATAATCTTTCTTGTTAGTTTTGTCAGTATATCGTTTATAAATTTTGCCAGAAGTTACAAATATGAAATTAGTGATTTTGAAAAACATCTGGATATTGATGCTTCCGAGAATACTACATCTTTTTTTGACAGACTTGATTACCAACGGGTAGGGATAAAATTAAGTATGGAATATCCGCTTTTTGGAATTGGTGCGAATAATTTTCAGTTTTTTTATCCTAAGTATCAAAAAGCTCCATTGTTAGCGACGACTCCACATAATTTTATTATTAGAATAGCAAGCGAAACAGGTATTCCGTCTGTTCTTTTTGTTATTTTGTTTTTTGCTTTCTTAATTTATTTTTATATAAAGCAACGGAACAATATTGAACAAAAGTATTATGTCGGGACTCTGGGATTTATCCTTTTGGCCGGCGCGATTCAAAATTCAATGGATTATAATATAACTTTTATTTTAAATATTACCGTTCTTGCTTTATTTACAGGTTTGTTTATTTCAAGATTTCCGGTTTCAGGCAAAAAGATTTCAAAAAGCTGGAAGTTGTTTCCGATTATTGCAATTACGTTATTTCTAGTAGTAATATCGACAGTTTCAATTCATGAATATACCGCTGATAAATGGGTGAAAAAAGCCAGGATTGCTCAAGTTGAAAAAAATTATGCACAGGCGGCCGAATATTTTGAAAAAGCGGCGGATGCAAGATGGTTTAAGGAAGACTTTCAAATTCAAAGTGCGAATATGTATAAAATGATGTTTCTGGAAGGAGAATTCTCTGAAAATGACAAAGAATTGTGGATTAATGCGGCCAAAAAAGCCGTCGATCTTTCACCGCACAGTGATAGAAGCTGGAATGTTTATGGTGAAACATTATATGAACTTGGTGATTATAACAAAGCAAAGGAAGTCTTTGAAAAGATTTTAACGATGGATCCAAACAATCATCTTGAATATTATGGTAATTTAATGCTTTCCAAATGGCATACGGGAGATTTAACCCGAGATGATATTGAAAATTTGAAAGAAAGACTTTTGTTGTATTCCGAATTGCTTGAGAATAATCCGTATTTGTTAACGAATTCAGATAATCATCTGTATGCAGAGGACATGTATAATTACTTAATTAAAGAGATTATTCCGGACGATGAGGAAATTCGTTTGATGTATAATGACTATAGAAGTATTTTTGAAGAGCAAAAGGAGTCTGTAAATGGTGGGCAAGAGAGGACTTGAACCTCCACCTCCAAATAAAGGAGACTAGGCCCTCAACCTAGCGCGTCTACCAATTCCGCCACTTGCCCTTAAATTGGTACATCGCTATTTTAGTGAAAAAAAAACAAAATACAAGGTTTTTAGAGGTGTGGGTGTTGAAAAAATGGCTGTTTTTTGCTAAAATAATAGGAAACATAATATTAAAACAAACATGCCAAGCAGACTTGAAGTTTTGTCGGCCAAATCCGCTCCCGAGCTTAAAGAGTCGGTTTACTATAAGGATATGCTGAAAACAAAAGCAAGCAGGGTTGCGTATACGCGAAGATATTTGTCCGCGAGATTACATCCCAAACATAGTCCGAAAGAGTTTTTGAAGAAGACTGTTAAACTTTTAGGGCTGAAGAATCCATCGGACGACATGTTTTTTAATGTGTTTTATATTCAAATGAAACTTGGTTTTCCGCTTATACCTAAAAGTGAAAGATCGAAACCAAGCGGTTTCCCAACATCGATTGATATGAAATTCGGTGAATATACCGAAGAAAATTTATTAAGACACAATAAGTGTGCAAGTTTAAAAAAGTTTTTTAAAGATTTTTATAAGGATAAAAGGGCTAAATTCGCTTATAGCCAAAAATTGCCAAGGTCCGCATCCGCTTCCGGACGAAAACCGAAAGATGTAAGTTCTACGTTGGCACCCTTAGTTGTTGTGCCGACAATTGTTTCAAGGCCGGAGCGTAGAAAAAACGGGGCGCTTCCTTTCTCGGTCAGAACAGGGGATACATTAACTCCCGAACAATATAGACAATATAAAGCTGAAAGAGCTAAGGCGCGAAGACGTTTCAAAATGAACATAGTTGATCGATTAAAAAGTTTTCAAAGGGAATATGATTATATAGAGGCCCTAAAGATTGCAATTAAAATGTTTAATATTCCAAAAAAATACTGGAAATTGTTTGTAGCTCATTTCGATGCGACCGCACGTACGGAATCCGGTTATAATCCTATATGTTTGGCCGGTTTAAGTAATAGAAAGGTTAAAGGTCCGGAGCGTGGAATGTTTCAACTATTTACAAAATACTATTTAGGTAAAGGTGGAAGCGAAGGTGTGCAAAAATCGATAGCCGGGAGAAGAAGAGTTCCGGGAATAAATTATGATGCGCTGGAAGGAATAGATATGCCAAGAGTAAGAGCAGAGCATTTAAGTGTTTTTCATCAGACAATAGCACACGTGTATCAGTATCTCGCAGGATGGCGACGTTCCGCTCGCGATATTCAGATGGAAGAAATTTTTGATAAAATTTTGAATGCACCGAATGATGCAATGAAGAAACAATGGGCGTATATGCTTTATTTACGTCATTATCGTGGACTTGGCGGCTCTCGTATATACAGAAGTCTTTTAAGTAAAGGAATAATGTTTCCTGAAAATAGCGCAGATGCGGACAAATACTATGATAAATATCTGCATGGAAAAACCTGGCAGGGCAGAAGGGTTAACGGAAAAAGCGAATTCAGAGTTGTAGTAAGGCAAACAACTTCAAACAGGAGGTATATCGGAAGATTTCTAAAGAACTTACGTGAACTTGAAAATGTCGATATTGATAAACTTTTTAAAACAAGCTAGAACTTATCTTACTATCATTTGATCTCTACGCATTCCGACACCGATAAATTGTACAGGGCACTGCACAAGTTCTTCAAGTTTTAGAACATATTTTTTAGCGTTTTCCGGAAGTTCGTCGAATGTTTTAGCTTTGGATGTGTCTTCAAGCCATCCGTCCATTTCAATATATTCAAGTTCAAGATTTTCATACATCGAAATTGTCGGAGGCATTGATTCCAGTTTGTTTCCTTTGTACTTATAGCCTGTGCAAATTTTAATTTTTTCAAGATCGTCCAGAATATCAAGTTTGGTTAAATTAACCGAAGTCAGACCGTTGATCATGACGGCATATTTACCAACAACCGCGTCAAACCATCCGCATCTTCGCGGACGGCCGGTTGTCGCGCCGAATTCACCGCCTTTTTGACGAATTGCTTCACCAACTTCGTCATGAAGCTCGGTAGGGAATACACCCCCGCCTACTCTTGTTGTGTATGCCTTCATTATTCCGACAATGCTACTTATTTTGTTTGCTCCAATTCCAAGTCCCGTGTGAAGTCCTCCGGATGTCGGGTTTGAAGATGTTACAAAAGGGTAAGTTCCATGATCGATATCCAAATGAGTTCCGTTTGCACCTGCGATCAAAATGGTTTTGCCTTCTTTGGCGGCTTTGTGCAAATAAAGAGCCGTATCGGCAATAAAAGGTCTTAGGAATCCAAGCATTTTTCTAATTTCTTCAAGTTCTTTTTCAATATCATGTTTAAGATCTTTATGCATTCGTTGAAGTTGAACAAAAGTGCTCCTAACGTGTTCGGAAAATTTATCAAAATCGAGAAGCTCGCCGAATCGAACTCCTCGACGAGCAATTTTGTCCTGATAGGCCGGGCCGATTCCTCTAAGCGTAGTTCCCACTTTTTTATCTCCTTTTTGTTCTTCTTCAAGTCCGTCAATCTTTTTATGATAATCAAAAACAATGTGGGCTCTGTCTGAAATAAAGAGTTTTCCGGTTAAATCAATCTTATATTCTTTTAATGTATCGAGTTCTTCCAAAAGAGAAGGCAGGTGAACAACAAGGCCGTTTCCTATAACGGCGATTTTTCCTTCGTGAATAATTCCGGACGGAACAAGATGAAAAACAAATTTGCTTGTTTCTTCAGGATTTAACGGATTTGGAACATAGATCGTATGACCTGCGTTTGCTCCTCCTGTTGCACGAGCAATTATGTCATATTTTTCAGATAATATATCAACAAGTTTTCCTTTTCCCTCGTCACCCCATTGTGTTCCTATAACAGCAGCAATATTTCCGAGGTTGTAAGAATCAGCGTTCATAATATTTCGTTAATAGTTAGAATTTTGTCAGAGGAAGTATAGTATAAATTTTGAATCAGAACAAAACAAATATTGATACTTTCCTAAAGTTCATATAAATTTAAAACACATATACCATTTAATTCTAAGTACAAATGATTTCAACCGACGACTTGCAAAAACAACTCCCTTACTGTTTCAAGGGAACTAATTTTACAAATCTTGGCGAGCGTTACGAGGGTAAAGTGAGAGACAATTATACTCAAGGCGAAAAACGTATTATTGTTATTACCGATCGTCTTTCCGCGTTCGATAGAATAATAGCTTTAATTCCGTTTAAAGGTCAGGTTCTTAATCAAATGGCAACATTCTGGTTCGATCAAACTAAAGACATTGTTGGAAATCATATGATTGAATCGCCCGATCCAAATGCGATTATTGTTAAACAGTGCGAGGCCATGCCCGTTGAAATGGTCGTTCGCGGATATATTACCGGGGTGACATCGACTTCCGCTTGGTACAACTACGAAAAAGGTGTACGGAATTTTTGCGGTAATCAATTGCCGGAAGGACTTAAAAAGAATCAAAAATTCGACAAACCGATTTTAACCCCTTCCACTAAAGCGGTACATGGCGATCACGATGTTTCGGCTTCTAAAGAAGAAATTCTTGCTGAAGGAAAAATTAGCGAAGAGGATTTTGATTATATGGCCGACGTTGCGATGAAATTATACAATCGGGGGGTCGAAATAGCTGCAAAGCAGGGGATTATTCTTGTTGATACAAAATATGAATTCGGAAAAACTCCCGATGGGGAAATCATTCTGATAGACGAAATTCACACGCCGGACTCTTCTCGTTTTTGGTTTGCGGACGAATATGATAAGCGTTTCGAAAATGGCGAAGAACAAAAGAAAATAGATAAAGAATATGTTAGAGAATGGCTAGCAGGTCAAGGATTTATTGGTGAAGGAGAAGTTCCCGAATTGCCGGATCATGTGAGAGTGGAGGCGGCTCGAAGATACATCGAGGCATATGAACTTATCACCGGAAAGATATTCGAAGGAGAAGTGGGAGATCCGTTGCCAAGAGTTACTGAAAATCTTAAACCTTATATGCATTTTAATAATTAACAATTAATAATGTTAGTTCCAATACTTATGGGTAGCGAATCCGATAAATCATTCGCTGAAAAAATTACAAAAATTCTTGATGAGTGGAAGATCCCTTACGAACTTAGGGTTGCTTCAGCTCACAAAGTTCCGGAAAAAGTTTTTGAAATCGTTCAACAATATAATGAAGTTGATCAACCTCTATGTTATGTAACAATTGCAGGTCGTTCAAACGGTCTTTCGGGTGTTGTGGCGGCAAATAGCAATCATCCTGTAATTGCTTGTCCTCCGTTTTCAAGTAAAGAGGATATGCTGGTTAATATCCATTCAACACTTCAAATGCCGTCGGATACTCCGGTTCTTACAGTTGTTGATCCGCAAAATGCGGCTATGGCTGTTATTAGAATTTTAAGCAACAGTGATTCGGAACTTAAGAAACGTGTTTCGGAGCATATTAAAAATATTAAAGCTAAATTTAACTAAATTTAAAATGATAGATCCTTTATTTGCACTTTCACCGCTTGACGGTCGTTATAACGATAAAATGGATGAGCTTAGGAGCTATTTCTCGGAAGCGGCTCTTATGCGTTACAGAGTTGTTGTTGAAATCGAGTGGTTTATTTTTCTTTGTAATGAACTTAAATTAACAGGAACAAAACAATTAAAATCGCTTCAAATTCAAAATTTGCGTGCGCTTTATGAAACTTTCGATCTTGTTGCGGCTCAAAGAATAAAAGATATAGAAAAAACAACTAATCATGATGTTAAGGCTATCGAGTATTACATCAAAGAAACAATGAAAGGCTCCGGTCTTGAAAAATATTTTGAATTTATTCATTTTGGATGTACTTCCGAGGATATTAACAACACAGCTTACGCTTTAATGCTTCAAGGTGCCATTCACAACGAACTTTATCCGATGCTTACAGGGGTTGTCGATGCTCTTTATTCTCATGCGAAAAAATACAAAGCGGTTGCAATGATGGCTCGAACGCACGGTCAACCTGCAAGTCCCACTACAATGGGAAAAGAGTTCGTAAACATTGTTGATCGACTTGCTAATCAAATTGTTGCCCTGGAGTCAATTCCCGTAAAAGCAAAATTTAATGGAGCTACCGGCAACTATAATGCTCATTATGCAGCATATCCAAAGGTAAACTGGCTAGAGGCGAGTAAAAAATTTATACAAGGATTGGGGCTTGAATTTGTTGAATATTCAACTCAAATTGAGTGTCATGATTTTGTTGCGGAGATATGCGACGCGTTTAAAAGAATAAATACGATTCTTTTGGATTTTGATCGTGATATTTGGACTTATATCAGCCTTGGATATTTCAAACAAAAGACCAAAAAAGGGGAGGTTGGATCTTCCGCTATGCCTCATAAAGTAAATCCGATTGATTTTGAAAACAGTGAAGGAAATTTAGGAGTTGCAAACGCGCTTTTTGAGCATTTTGCCGCAAAACTGCCAATTGCGAGAATGCAAAGAGATTTAACTGATTCAACAGTGATGCGAAATTTTGGAGCTGCCTTTGGCCACAGTATGCTTGGATATCGAAGTGTTCTCCGAGGGCTACAAAAACTATTAATAGATAAAGCGGCAATAAAAGCCGATTTAAAAAATGCCTGGGAACTCTTGGCGGAACCGATTCAAACGGTTATGAGAAGGTACAAACTTGAAAATCCTTACGAGAAACTTAAAGAACTCACACGTGGAAAAACAATCACCAAATCAAGTATTACGAAATTTTTGAATAAATCGGGATTGCCTAAACGAGAAATAGAACGTCTAAAAAAGCTTACTCCGGAAAGGTATTTGGGAATCGCCGAAAAATTTGTAGAGGATTATAAAATTACTTAGTAAGTCAGACTTACAGAGTAAGTAGAGGTTACTCTGTAACTACTTCTCCCGCTTTATTATATTTTCCGCGTATTCTACAGCCATTTCCGCGCGTGCTTGGGATATATAAACCACAACCGTTCCGCTTGTTTCTATCATATGTCCCAAATCTGTATGAATATGCGCGTCATTTGAATGTCCGGGAAGTGCCGAACTGATTCCATTTCCCGTAAAAGTACCGTTCTGTTTGACGATATTTATATAATCTGAACTTTTTAGGTCTTTAATTTCAATTGCGTGAGTTGGCAGCGTATGCGGAGCACTACAGACGATTTCTCCATCTACTACAATGTGAATGCCAAGCGCACCTTCAATGCCTGCTTTTCGTATGATTTGCGCGATAACGGACGGTGTTATCCTTTTGCCTTGCAGATAAAGTAAAACTGCATTCGGATTGATTTCTTCCGTAACCGGATATTCGGCTATGTTGAATATCAAAGAAGGTGAGGCCTTTGTGCCGATTTTGATTTTTTGCACGATTGATTTTTTTGGCATACTCATTATCGCCCAAGTGGATTCGTCTATTCTGTCGCGTACGGTGTCAACTATTCGTTCTATACTGCCATCATATGCTGCTACTTCCTCATCTCTGTCTGTAAGTATTAAAGTGGGGCCTTCCTGAATAAATCTTTCTGCGACATTCCGATCTCTCATTGCTTCAAAATGTTTAGCCATCTCTTTTTTCGGCAATCTTCTCATCATACTTGGATTTAAAAGCGGGAAAGCCGCCCATTTTGGTTCTTCCAGTCTGTATGCTTCATTTAAAATAGTAGGATCGCCATAATATTGAATTGCTCTAAGATGATCAGCAACACTTATTCCATCAACTTCTTTGGCGAACACTTTATTGTGAGGTTGAATTTCGCAAAGAAAAGAGAGCCCGGAACCTTGAACAATGCAATAATCTTTCAGTCCGAATCCTTCGGGGCCTTCTATTTTACTTTCCGCAATAGCAGATATTGCGGATTGTTTTTTATCATTGGTTAATTCGGAAGGCTCAAATATTTTAGCTTCGCCGTTTTCAGAGGTAACTTCGGGAATATCTTTATATGAATATTTCATAGTAAAAAATTTATATTGGGACTTACTGTACGTGAAGTGAGAGTTATGTCAAGGTTTGGGCCGCTCTTTAAAATCCGTGGGTAAACTTTTTTGGAGTTTTTAGCTAAGAAAAGGGGAAAACGCAATTTTCCCAAATGCACTTTTAGAAAACATAAAAAAAGGCGCATAATTGATCAGAGAATATCACTTAACCAAACAACTA
>JAJRYP010000040.1 GCA_024275695.1 Patescibacteria group bacterium
ATTTTCATGAGAAAAGTTTACCACAAGCCGCAACTTTAAAACAGTTGTGTGTTATTGAAAGTGAAGGCATAATTAAAAACATGGAAAAAATAACATCTGTTAGAAACGAGCGTAAAGCGAGTCTCCCGCAGGCGAAATCTTATCGCGAGCGTAGTATGAGCGTAGCGAACTCATTAATAATTCTTGGCGTGTTCTTTATGGGCGCGCTCAGTTCCTGTTCATCAGAACCAATAAAACAAACAAATAAAGACAATTTAATAAAAGGAGCCGTTATACCCCATCATCTTATTGTGGATAATTATATGGACGACTTTTATTCCGAATTGGCAAACGAAGTCGATGTGAAAAGGATAATTATTTTAGCTCCGAACCATTTTCATTACGGATTTAATTACATCCAAACAACAAATCATGCGGAAGGAATGACCCTTGATTTGGATTTTATTAATTATCTATATAATGAAAAAGCAATTTATATAGAGCCGAAATATTTCGATAGAGAGCACAGTATCTTTGTTCATTATGATTTTCTGCAGCGTCATTTCCCGGACGCTAAAATTGTTCCGATAATTATGAAAAAATACACACCAAAAAAACTTTTGGATAATTTGGCGGAATCTATTTCAAAGCGCGATTTGAAAGATACATTAATAATTTCCAGTATTGATTTTACTCATCTTGCTTCTGAAGAAATCGCTTTAAAAAACGATAACAGAACAATTAAATGGCTTGCTGAATGGAGTGAAATGAAGCATTCCGACAACCAGTTTGAGAATATCCACGAACTTGCTATAAGCCCGGAAAAAGAAACTAAAGATGCGGTTGCCATGGATTCACCGGAAAGTCTTTATGTGTTAACTCAATTAATGGAAACTCAAAACGCATACAATTATACTCCATGGAAAAGAACTTCCTCAGCCTCGCTTACCGGAATAACGGATCCTCTTCAGAATACAAGTCATATTTTTATGAAGTTTGAAAAGAATTAAAATCCGATTCCTCTAAAGTTTCCCAGATCAGAAAACATGGCTCTGAATACTTCACGAATTTTGAAAGCAACCATCTGGTTTATGTCGACAATACCGCTTTCACGTCCATGTTCCAGATCATTGTGGCTTACGAATTCAAGCCCGATGACATGTTTGTTCCGATCAGGATCCGCGTAAAGTGCGGTTGATCCTCTGTCTCCTTTAAAAGGCCCGACTCCATCCATGATAATAAGTCCGGCTTCTTCAAAAGTTTCCCTGATAATATTTGAAATTTCGGGGCTACATGATTCACCGCCATTTGTGATCATGATTAGATCCGGCCATTCTTCGGGGAAATTTTCCCCGCGTTTTGCGGGGCCTTCATATGTATAGGCTCCTTGAGCCGTCATTTGTAATGCAAGTGCCGGCATTGTATGACAATCGAGCATAATCGCGTATCCGTGCTTTTTAAGCACATCATCCATTGCCGTCCTAACCGCTCGCCTGTAAGGATTATAGTGTTGTTCGAGGATTTCTTGATATTCATCCGGCGTGTATGGTCTTTTTAATAAGGTGTATGGCTCTTTATCCGCTTTTTCAAGTGATTTGTGCCAAATAAGTCCGTGCGCGCGACCTTCGTCACCTTTTCCTTCAACAGAATTTCTATCAACATCTTCTATCCCTCTATTTACATCGGTAAGTACGCGCGGGAGTTCCGTCCAAACACGAGAATGTTTTAATTGATTGTGAAAATCGGTAATCTTTGGTACTGCTTGATCTGCTCCGGTTCGCAAAGTGCGTCTGGCGTTAATATCGGCGAAATTGTATACCTCCGCAATCGGACCTGTAAGATTCTTTGGAACTTGAATTGCGCTATGGGGCATTGAGAGCACTAAAGGTGAATCTCCTTCTTCATATCTTACGTGAGTTTCCAGAGTCATGATGAAATATTAAAAGTAGGGATTTTTTATATCAGATAGCATGATAATATGCAAATAATTTTGAATCGAAAAAACTTCTGATATAATTTCCCCGCTTCGCTTATTTTTTAAAAGCAAAAATTTATGGAAGATTTTCGAGCTTTGCTGATTTTAATGGTAGTTGTGTGGGCAATGGGTAAGATTTTTCGTTCCCTGAAGCTTCCCGTGATTTTTGGTGAACTTGTTGGAGGTATTATTGTCGGGCCGCTTGTACTTGGACTTGTTGATCCGGAAAGTCTTACAATTAAAGTGCTCGCGGAGCTTGGGATATTTTTCTTAATGCTTCATTCGGGACTCGAAACCGATCCTCACGAGCTTCTTAATTCAACAAAAAAAGCTCTTTTAATAGCGCTTGGAGGCGTATTGCTTCCGTTCATCGGGGGTTTTGCGGTTGCGCTTGGGTTTGGACAAACAGTGGAAGAATCACTTTTTATCGCAACGGGGCTTTCGATAACAGCAATTGCGATTTCTGTCAGGCTCTTTAAAGACTATCGAATCAGCAAAACAACAACGGCAAACATTGCTTTGGGCGCGGCCGTGATAGACGATATTTTGGCAATGATGCTCTTCTCGGTCATTCTTAGTCTTATTGAAACGGGGGATGTTGCTCTAATGTCGGTTGTTTTGATGTTGGTTAAGACCATCGCATTTTTTGGCATTGTGATTATCGGCGGTCTTAAATTTGAAAAATATCTTGGAAAGTTTATAAGTAGCAAGAGTTTTACGGCAACGTTAATAGCCGCCTTGGCATTGGGGCTTATAGCGGAGTCAATCGGTTTGCATATTATTATCGGTGCGTTTCTTGCGGGTCTGTTTATTCGTGAAGAAATTGTCCAGGAAAATAAATTTCATAAAATTGAAGACAGGATTTACGGAATTACTTACGGATTTTTAGGACCGATTTTCTTTACAAGCTTGGCTTTTCATTTGGATTTTACCGCTATTTATACACGTCCCTGGTTCTTGATTGCAATTTTGATCGTTGCGATTCTGGGAAAAATTATCGGAGCCGGCGGCGCCGCCATGATTCAAAAAATTAACGCCAAACAGGCTGCAATCATAGGGCTTGCCATGAACAGTCGCGGAGCGGTTGAGCTTATTATCGCCACGGTTGGTGTTCAACAAGGAATTATTGATAACGATGTTTTTTCGATCCTTATTATAATGGCATTTATTACAACATTGTTCTCTATCTTTGCTTTGAAACCGTTGGCAAAATATGCGAGATGATTTTAAATTTGTGCTTGGCGAGTGAGTGGTTTTTTGCTGTTCCCGAATTTATTTTATACATAAAAGGTGAGTATACCCTCACCATTGATTTTGTCATCTCGAAATTTGTTGCTGATCTTGAATCTCCATCTGAAATAAGCGAAAATAAAGGTGAAGCTTAACTCGAAAATATGAATAGAAATGACGATTTGCACGAAAAATTTGTTGAATACGGGTGTAACGCAAAAAAGTGGATGCGAAAGTGTGTTTTGTTGCTTCCCGAAATTGAACGTCGGCGAATTTGGAAGAAAAAAGGGTTTGGTAGTATTTACGAATATGCCGCGAAGTTGGCCGGAATGAGTCGATATACCGTTAATGAAGCGCTAAGGGTTTTAAAGAAAGTTGAAGACAAGCCCGACTTACAAAAAGTAATTGAAGAAAAAGGAATCAATTGCGTTAAGCCGGTTGTAACAATTGCCACTCCCGAGACACAGGAATTTTGGGCGGACAAAGCAAGGACAATGTCAAAAAGTGAGGCGGAAACATATACAAGAGAGTGGCGCAAGCAAGACGGGCTTCCCGGGAAGCCCGAAAAAGTTAAAATCGAAATTGAGCTGAATCCCGAAATAGCGCAACAATTGGAGAAATTAAAAGGATCTGGCGACTGGAACAACTTAATGAAAGAATTTCTCGAAATGCGCGAAAAGCAACTCGAACAAGAAAAACCGGAAAAAGTTGAAACGCAATCGCGACATATTCCGGCAAAAATAGAAAAGTACGTTATTAAAAGATCTCGCGAAACTTGCGAATATCCCGGATGCCGCAAACCTTACGAGATCTTGCATCACACGCGTCGATTCGCGCTTTATAAGGAGCACGATCCGGACAAGATTTTCGCGTTATGCAAAGGTCATGAACGACTTTTTCATCAGGGACTTGTTGAAGACGAACATAAAGCGCCCGGATTTTGGAGAATACGCGAGGTGCCCGACAAAAAGGACCCGAAATTTAAAATCGACCTTAAAGTGATGCGATTTAGAAGTGGATTTACATGATATTGATTACTTTGTAAACTACTCCAAGACTAAAAACCTCTCTCTAAAACGATTTTCATCGTTTCCCCGTAAAAATTTCGGAAAAATCGGGATCTTTTTAGATAAAAGATCACCATCTTCATAAGTTGGCATCATGCTTGGTCCAAACATTTTGAAAATGGTATCATGACAGTACTTAAAAATTGAGAGTCATGTATAAACGAATAATTTTACTATTATTGGCTGTGAGTTTGATTATTCTTGCAAGTGGATGTCAAGCGGGTGCGTATGAGCCACATCCCTTTGTTCAACAAATTGCAAAAAAAATCACTCCTCTCGATTATCAAGAAATTCTCGAAACCGGAGTTAAGCCGGCACTGGATCCCGGATTCGATTTTCCAATTTCGTATCAATATGAAAATGGATGTTTTGCCTTTGCGGTTAATCATATTCTTGAATATAAATTCAATAAAAAATTGGATTTATACGAAGCTGAAAAAATTATTAAAAAACCGCGATACGTACTTTGGGATGTTGATTATATTACAGCTTTTTTAAATGAATACGACATTGAAATGATTTGGTATAAAGACGCGGAAACATTTTTCAAATTACTTGAGGAAGGGGAGCCGATTGTTATGCAATATCCTTACAAGGTCCCGGGAGACAGATATATTGGACATCTTGTAGCGGTCTATTCTTTTGATAATGAAGGTGTTTGGGTGTCGGATTCAATAAGTGGAAAACATATTCGTATTGAGTATCCTTTAGTGTTTAACCGTTCAAACAAATATACAAGATATGGATTTGCAACTGTATTGCTTGATGAGTAAAATTAATATTGAAAATTAACTTAAATTATATGAAAAAAACAGCTGTTATACTTTTACTAACGCTATTTTTAACAGGATGTAACCAACCCGCCATGACAGATGTCGACACAAAGCAAGACGCGCAACCAAACAGAATTGCCGTAATAGAAACAAATTTAGGGACAATGGAAATCGAATTATTTGAAAAAAGGGCACCAATTACAACAAAAAACTTTATTGATTTGGCCGAGAAAGGATATTATGACGGACTTAAATTTCATCGCGTTATTGAAGATTTTATGATTCAGGGCGGTGACCCAAACGGTGACGGATCGGGCGGTCCGGGCTATACGATTCCCGATGAATTCCATTTGCAACTTAAGCATGACAAAGCCGGGATTTTATCTATGGCAAACAGAGGGCCGAATACCGGAGGAAGTCAGTTTTTTATTACTTTAAAAGCCACTCCGCATTTGGATGGTAAACATGCGGTGTTTGGAGAACTTGTTAAAGGAACGGATATCCTTGAGAAAATTGGTGGTGTAGAAACTGACGCGATGGATAGACCGATTGAGCCGGTTATTATGGAAAGAGTTACGATTAAGAGTAGTTAGTATTCGCACCAAAAGTCCATGCTAAAGCCAATTCTCTTTGAAGTACCCGGTACTCGTTAAGAAATGGCCTATATAAGCCAATTCACATTTAGTACTCGGTACTATCTTTCAAAAAGTAAGAATTCGTAAGAAATATTTTCGTCTTCGCCGTTTCCCAGTTGTGTGATAGTTGAAAAATAAGAAGGAATGTTCGGATAAAATGCGTCACAATCAAATGTTTTATGTATTTTTGTTATATAAAGTCCTGTAAGATTTGCGTTATCTATACTGTTTTTATAGATTGAAGCACCTCCGATGATATAAATAGTTTCAATATTTTCATCGGCCGAGGTAATTGCATCTTCGAGGCTGCCAAAAACAACTGCGCCCTGCGCTTTATAATCCGGATTTCTACTAAGCACGACATTGACGCGACCTCTAAGCGGTCTGTGTTTTTCAGGGATCGATTCCCAAGTGGTACGTCCCATAATTACCATATTCATTTTATCAAGATTTTGTGTCTCTGTTGTTGTTCTTTGAAAAAATTTTAAATCACCGGGAAGATGCCATGGAAGTTTGCCGTTTTTCCCTATTCCGTTTTTTTCGTCGGTTGCAACTATATGATAAATTTTATGTTTCATACGATTTTGGATTACACTGCGATGTCAAATTTTATAAATGGATCATGTTCATATCCAACCAGTTCAAAATCTTCAAGAGTAACTTCATTAAAAGGCTTTTTAGCCAGTTTAAGTTCGGGAAGTTTATGCGGAGTACGTTTTAGTTGCTCCTCAAGTCCCTCAATATGATTTTTATAAATATGCGCGTCACCAAGAGTGTGAACAAAAATTCCGGGTTCAAGATCGCACTCTTGAGCCATCATAATAAGGAGCGCGGAATAACTGGCAATATTATATGGAACACCAAGTGCGATATCAGCAGAACGCTGATAAAGCTGACAATCAAGCCGTCCGTTAACTACATAAAATTGGAAAAAGGCGTGACACGGAGGCAAAGCCATTCGTGGCAAGTCAGCCGGATTCCATGCAGAAACAATAATTCTTCGTGAAGTCGGATTATTTTTGATTAAGTCGATAGCTTGCGCAATTTGATCGATATGAGATTTTTCGCATTTACCATTCTCGTCACAAGTGTACTTGTCCCATTTTCGCCATTGATAACCATAAACAGGTCCAAGTTCACCGTTTTCATCAGCCCACGGATTCCAAATTTTAGTATGAGGCATCAGTCCGTCATTAATATTCGTCGCACCTTTTAAAAACCACAAAAGCTCACGGATAATATTTTCAATGCTAACCTTTTTGGTAGTAACAAGCGGGAATCCGTTACGAAGATCATATTTGGTTTGTGTGCCAAAAACGCTTAAGATTCCGGTTCCGGTTCGATCCGGCTTTTCTTCGCCATTTGCAAGAATATGTTTTACCAGGTCGAGATATTGCTTCATTTAAAGTTTAGGTTAAAAGGCGCTTTCAATACTATATAAAAAAAGCCAACCCGTAAATAGGTTGGCTTTTGACAGTAGGTACCAGTCTTAACAGTATCTATATTATAAGCTAACGAAATCATGGAGGCAAGGAGAATCGAACTCCACATACTTGGCTGTTAAGACCTGTAAGGCGACCTGCTGCCCCCTGACTCCGCTAGCTTTCATGACGATAACAATTACTTGTAAAGACGAATTAAAATTTATATTAAAACTTCTCTTGGCATTTGTTCGTGATTTGTTATACTTAAAGGTGAGTACGTGCTCACCATAGAATATGCGCAGAGGAATTGCCACATTTACGCTTGATTGGGGGAAATGTCCTCCTTGGCTGTTTAAAAGAATGGTCAAGCTTGGACGTGAAATAATGCAGGTTTTGATTGCGGACTACGGACCCGATGAATTTATAAAACGTATTTCCGATCCTGTCTGGTTCCAGTCGCTTGGAACCGTTCTTGCTTTTGATTGGAACGCCAGCGGGCTTACCACTATTTTAACAGCCGCTCTAAAAGAGGCGATTAGAGGACGGGAACGTGAAATGGGAATTTTTATTTGTGGAGGGAAAGGAAAGACGTCGTTGAAAACGCCCGATCAAATTCAGAATTGGGGAGCGTGGTTGAGTCTTCCGGATTCGCATGTGAAGAATTTTGTTTATAATTCAAAAATGAGCGCCAAAGTTGATACCGCTTTAATTCAGGATGGATTTGATATTTACCATCATACTTTTTTCTTTTCCGGAAAAGGTGCCTGGGCTGTCGTGCAGCAAGGAATGAACAAAAAACAAAAAATTGCCAGGCGATATCATTGGTCGTCGGACAACGCCTCCGATTTGATTGTTGAACCGCATAGCGGGATTATTTCCGATCCGTTTCAAAAATCCGCGAGGACTTTGAATATGACTTCAAAAGATAGTGATGGAAACAGAAATCTTTCCGTGGAGATAGTTACGCGAGGAAATTATTATAATTTGATAAAAGATATTCAGATTTTAAGAAAACATTCGTCCGAACTGTCACGCATGGTTAGTATGAAGGTTGATGATGATCAATTGACACTTTTGGAGCTTGCACCGAGGGAATTTAAGGCACATCCGGTAATGTTTGAAAATTTTGGCGGGAGCAAGTATCTGGAGAAGATTTTATGGAAGGTTTGCGATAGGCGGCCTGAAAAATATGAATCTTTGTTGGCAATGAAAGGTGTGGGGCCTAAAACGATTAGAGCGCTTTCGTTAGTTTCGGAAGTTATTTACGGCGCGCCGGCGTCTTATACCGACCCGGCCCGCTACAGCTTTGCCCATGGTGGCAAAGACGCTACGCCATACCCCGTTAATCGCCGGCGCTACGATTACACCATAAGCATGCTTAAAAAGGCTGTTGAAAAAACACATTTAAGCTATACTGATAAAAAGAAAGCAATAAACCGTCTTACACGCACTATGAAGTCAACCCCGCCAAGCCCTCAATTACCCCTGTAACAGACTAAACTCTAGCAACAGTCGTCCAGCCTTTTTATTACAGAAGCCTTCTTAACATCTTTATGAGTGATGTTTTGAAATAATAATGTTGGTATTGCCAACGCAAAAATACCTGCAATCGCAATTAACAAAAGCAAATCCCAATTTTCTTGTAAAAGCAGATAAATCGCATAAAAGCCACCGACTATAATAACAAGGCGTACGAACCAGAAATTTTGAATCTTTTTCTTCTTATACATATCTTCCAATTTATACATGATTCCGGTAATACTCATTCCCATAAGTATTGATATGGGAAGCGTTGTAACGTCATAACCCGTAAGCCATAAAACAAGCAGAATAAACCAGCTTGCACTTACGGCAACGCAAATGGAGCATATATTAAACGGTAATTTTGGCTGAAAATAAGGTTTAAGGAATGCCGTTAATAAATAAATTATTGGAATTGATATCAGAGGAATCAGGTCCATTTTAAATTAATTAATTGCTTTTTGCACTTTAAGACGTCTTGAATTTATGGCAACTATCACCGTACTTAAAGACATAAGAAGTGCTCCGATTGCCGGAGAAATAATTATTCCCTGGTTGTATAAAACTCCGGCAGCCAAAGGAATCGCAAATGCGTTGTATCCGGTAGCCCATAGAAGATTTTGTACCATTTTCGAATAAGTGGCTTTCCCGAAAGCTATAAGTGCGGCAACATCGGCGGGATTATCATTGACAAGGATTATATCCGCTGTTTCCGCTGCAACGTCTGTTCCGGATCCGATTGCTATACCGACATTTGCTTGCGCCAAAGCCGGAGCATCGTTAACACCGTCTCCAACCATAGCCACAAACTCACCTTTTGCTTGTAATTCTTTGATTTTTTCCTGCTTTTCGTGAGGCAACACTTCCGCAAAATAACCATCCAAATTTAACTCGTCGGAAACTTCATTTGCCACTTTTTCATTATCGCCCGTTAACATCCAGCACTTAATTCCTCCGCGTTGCAATTTCTTAATGGCATCGTACGAAACATCTTTTATTTGATCGGCAAGCGTAATTGCTCCTATAAGAACGTTATCCGAAATAACAAATGATGTGGTATATGCTCCGTCGCTTTTTATATTTTTCGGAATGTCGATATTGTTTTCTTTAAGATAACCTGTGCTCACAACTTTCACATTTTTTCCTTTCATATGCCCTTCAACGCCTTTTCCCTTTATAGCCTGAAACTGCATTACTTCATATAATTTAAGCTGTTTTTCCTTCGCATCACGTAAAATGGCTTCCGCGATCGGGTGTTCCGAATAATGTTCCAATGAAGCCGCCATAGTGAGAATATCTTGCTCATCGAATTTATCATTAAAAGATTGAACGGAATTAACGCTGAAAACTCCCTCGGTTAAAGTCCCGGTTTTATCAAATACAATCGTACTTATTTTTCTTGATTGTTCGAAAGCCGTTCTGTTGCGTATAAGCAGGCCGTTCTTGGCGGAAAGATAAGTTGAAACGGCTACAACCAAAGGGATTGCAAGTCCGAGCGCGTGAGGACACGCGATTACCATTACTGTCGCGGTTCGTTCTATTGCAAAAGCAAGATCACTGCCGGACACAATCCATATTACGAAAGTCGCCACCCCTGTTGTAACGGCAATAACGGTAAGCCATAATGCGGCTTTATCGGCGAGTCTTTGCGTTTTGGATTTTGCGGCCTGCGCTTCCCGAACCAGTTTCACAACTTTTGAAAGATAAGAATCTTCACCAACACCTTTTATAACAACTTCCAGAGATCCGCTTCCGTTTATTGATCCTGCTATAACTTCTTCATCCTTTTTCTTACTTACAGGTTTTGATTCGCCGGTGAGCATTGATTCGTTTACCGAACTTTCTCCTTTACGAACAATTCCGTCAGCCGGAATTTTTTCTCCCGGTTTAATAAGAATTGCATCACCTTTTTTTAGTTTATCGGTTTTAACGGCGACCACTTCGCCGTTCTCCTTAATAAGATTTGCATTGTCGGGTAGAAGTTCCCGCAGTTTTTGGAGTGCGTTGGAAGCACTTAACACCGATCGCATTTCTATCCAATGTCCAAGAAGCATAACATCTATCAGTGTAGCCAGTTCCCAAAAGAAAAATTTACCTTCGAGACCAAAAACAACGGCTGCGCTATATCCGTATGCAACAACAATCGCAAGTGAAATTAGCGTCATCATTCCCGGTGTTTTTTTCCTTATTTCTTTTAAAAATCCTTTCAAAAAAGGGTATCCTCCATAGAAAAACACAAAAGATGAAAGAAGGAAAAGTACATATGTATTGCCCGTGAACGAAAATTCATATCCAAGCAGTTTTTGAATAAACGGTGACAGCACCAGTATCGGAATCGTAAAAATCAGAGATATAAAAAATCTTTTTCTAAAATCGGCAATCATCATTTTGTGATGCGCACTATGATCGTGATGTTTTACTCCGGCGTGTTTAGTATGATTTTGATCATGCATTTGATGATTATCATGCTCGTGGTTGTGTTTCATGTTGTATTGTTAAAATTACATATATTCGGACATTTCTTCGAGCATGTGTTCTTGCCATTCTTCGGGTGCGGTGAGGTCTGAATGGTCTTCATCACGCATATGTTGAGCCATATTTTGCCAATTCACATTATTCCAAGAATTCATCATTCCCCATTGCATTGTAAATGATCCCCCAAGTATTCCAAGAATAAGCAATCCAATTGCCCACGGCAAAAGCTTATCTTTTTTGATGGTACGGACAGCCCAAACAATGAATAAAACAAGTCCGACAAGAAAAACAATTAAGAAAAAAACGTGTATAAACCAGTTGAACGGTGTGAAACCGATACCTGTCATTCCCATCATATAATAGGGGTTAAATGCTACTTATCATAATATATTAAAAGATATTTAAATCAAACTTTTTCTCTTTTGTATATAAATAAAATCACAAAATAAATCAGTGCGATTAAAACAGGAACGATACTTAGTATCTGTCCCATTGAAAGAGGGGAGTCAATTGCAATCACATGTCTTTCTTTCCAGAATTCCACTAAAAATCTTGTGGAAAAATAGAGTAAAACATATAAAAACATAATAAATAGTGGTGGAAGTTTTTTATAAAACTTTTTATAAACCCACATGAGAATAAAAAATATTAGGAAACTTAAACCGGCTTCATAAAATTGCGAAGGGTACCGCGGAAATTCTTCACCAAGTCGTGTAAATACTACACCCCAACTTCCATCGGTCGGTCTTCCTACAATTTCGGAATTAAAGAAATTGCCTATTCGCACAAATCCCGCGGTAACGGGCATTCCGAGAACAATCAGGTCAATATATTTGACGAATTTAACCTTATGAACCAAAAGCCATATTATATATGCGAGAAATACACCTATTGCCGCTCCGTGACTTGCCAGTCCACCTTTCCATATTGCAAGAATTTCTAACGGATTACTTAAAAAATATTCGGCATTGTAAAAGAATACGTGTCCCAAACGTGCTCCAACAACCATTCCTATAAACAAATATATGACTATACTTTCCAAATCGGCAACCTTGTGGCCTTCACGTTTAAACACCCAAAGCAAAATTAAATAATTCAGGATAATACCAATAACAAACAGCAGACCATACCAACGAACAGTAATAGGTCCGTAACTGAATATTTCAGGAGTTATTGTGTGAATAAACATAAAGCGTGATTAGCAGAAAAGTAAAATTAGAGTTTGACTCGTTTTAACCTTAAGCTGTTTGTTACGACACTTACACTCGAAAACGACATTGCCGCCGACGCGATAATTGGAGATAGAAGAATTCCAAAGAATGGAAACAGGACTCCGGCGGCAATTGTAATTCCGACTGTATTATAGAAAAATGCCCAAAACAGATTCTGTTTAATAATTCTCATTGTTTTTTTGGAAAGAGAAATTGCTTTTGCCACGCCATAGAGATCTCCGCCCATTAATGTTATATCCGAAGCTTCAATTGCTATATCTGTTCCGGTACCTATTGCTATACCGACATTTGCCTGCGCAAGTGCGGGGGCATCGTTAATTCCGTCTCCAACCATGGCTACGATTTTTCCTTCGTTTTGCAGTTTTTTTACTTCATTTGCTTTATCCGCGGGAAGAACTTCTGCAAGAACCCGATCGATTCCCACTTGCTCCGCAATAGCCGCGGCAGTATGTTTGTTGTCTCCGGTTATTATTGCTACTTCAAGTCCAAGCTTGTGCAGCATTGCAACGGCTTCTTTTGAATGATCTTTGAGAGGGTCGCTAATAGCAGCTACCGCTACAGCTTTACCGTCAATGCCTATGTGGATTGCCGTTTTTGCGTCCTTCTGAAATTGTTCAGCTTTCTTATCAAGATCAGTGCAACGCATTACCTTTTGTTCGGTTAAAAATGAAGGTTTTCCTATAACAACATGTTCCCCTTCAACTTTTCCGGAAACTCCTTTCCCTTCATGCATCTTAAAGTTTTTCGATTCTCCATATTCAACATTTTCTTCTTTAATGTAATTTATAATCGCATCAGCGAGCGGATGTTCGGAAAAACGTTCAACCGCGCCAACTGTTCCCATTATTTCTTTTCTGTTCATTCCTTCGGCAATTTCAAAATTTGTGACTGTAGGTTTTCCTTCGGTTAACGTACCTGTTTTGTCGAAAATAATAGTATCTATTTTGTGAGCTGTTTCGAGAGACTCCCCACCTTTTATTAAAATGCCGTTTTCAGCACCTTTTCCGGTCCCAACCATAATGGCTGTAGGCGTGGCAAGCCCGAGTGCGCACGGGCATGCAATTATCAAAACTGCTACAAACGTGAGAAGGGCGGCATTAAAAGTCGGTCCAAATATAAGCCAGGCAACAAATGTTACGATTGCTATAACGATTACAATAGGCACAAAAATCGACGATATATAATCAGCAAGACGTTGAATAGGGGCCCTGGATCCTTGAGCTTCTTCAATGAGTTTAATAATCTGAGCCAGAACTGTGTCCTTGCCTATTTTTGTAGCTTCAATCTTTAATATGCCAGATTTGTTTATAGTAGCTCCAACAACTTCATCTCCTGTTTTTTTTGTAGAAGGTATGGGTTCCCCGGTTATCATAGATTCGTCAACTTGTGAATGTCCTTCTTTAACCATTCCGTCTACGGGAATTTTCTCTCCGGGTTTTATAAGAATTAAATCACCAACTTTCACTTCTTCAATCGGGATATCCAATTCTCTTCCGTTTTTAATTATGCGGGCTGTCTTTGGTTGAAGTCCTATTAAACGCTTAATGGCATCATTTGTTTGCCCTTTTGCGCGTGCTTCAAGCAATCGTCCCAACAAAATAAGAGTAATGATAATTGCCGTAGTATCAAAAAATACGTCCACCTCGCGTCCCTCAAAAAATTGAGGAATAAATGTAGCAACTGTTGAATATATATATGCCGAACCTGTTCCTACAGCGATCAACGTATTCATGTCGGCTGTTTTGTGCTTAAGCGTACCCCAAGCTCCTTTAAAG
>JAJRYP010000041.1 GCA_024275695.1 Patescibacteria group bacterium
CTTTCTGTCACGATCAAACAATTCTCCCTCCTCTTTGCTTTTTTTAATGAACGCCACTAATTCTTCTCCATATGGTGAAACAACTTTACCTCCTCTATGTTCAACGGGAAGGCCGCTGTCCGCGGGATCATTAACAAGCTCGCTGTGAAGTTTTTTAATAGCGCCGGAAAGTGTTTTTGAATATGAAAATTCATCATCGCCGTTTGTATCTACCGTCCACCAACCTGTCACGTGATACTTTCTGTTTGAATACCATCCTGCATGACCGGGTATTAATTTCACATACGGGCTGTCTCCGACTCTCATTTCATGATACCAGGGGTCATCAACTTTTAACTTGGTCCCTCTGCTTTTAACCCAGCTGTAACTTTTTTTATTAGTTCCATAATAAAACCCAAGTTTTTTAGCAACGTTTTTTTCGCTAAAAAAAGAATACAAGACATCCATGTCATAAGACTTCCCGTCATACATTTTATCGTATAACTCACGAGCTTTATCAATAGTCCAATATTTTTCCACGAGTGCCAGCATCATAAACGCTTCACGAGCATCCTCGCGATTACCGAATCTTTCCAAAGCCAGATATTTCGGAGAAACTTTTGGAGTTTCAATCGCTCCTTTAGGATTATTTAAAAACACATATTTTCGTAAAAGTTGAAACTTTTTTACTTCTTCTCCTTTTCCTTTTTTCCGAGCCTTTTCAACCTTGGCTTTAAGTTTTTCCCTTTGTTTCTTTGTAAGACGTTTGCTCTCAACGGCTCGGGCGGCGGCGGCGGCTTTTTCCACCGACGATTTCAAAACTTTGTCAATTATAGACTCCAAAGAGTCATGTCTATAAATAAATTTAGAATATTTCTCCATTTTTATTTTTGTTTATTTTCATTAAATAATTATACATCAAAAATGCCTGTAAAACAAGTCCCTCAAACAGTAAAAGGCTCAACCCGGGTGGAATCTAAAAACTTGATAAAAAAATTCATTAAGATCCCGAGATCGGCAAGCCTGCCGCGCCGCCAAAATAAGCTTTTAGCAAGAGTCTACTCCACAGCTTCTATGACTTTTGCAATGATGTATGCGGCTTCTCCGCGAGTAATTTCTTCTTCCGGCATAAAACCGGCACTTTTATACACTCCGTTTTGCAGCGCCCATGACTTATACGGCAAATACCAATCTTCCCCTGTCGGGATAGTTCCAACATCAATTCCCGCGCTCTCCAAAGCCAATTTTAGAGCTTCCACGCGCACAATTCTCTGATTCGGCTTAAAACTTCCATCCGGATACCCCCGGATTATACCAAGATCAACCGCAGTTTGAACATATGGGAAATACCACTCTCCGTCAAAAATATCCTTAAACGGATTTTCAAATCCTTCAAGTGCGATGTCGGTAAAAATATATCCGGAAATATCCCGAGCGAAACTATTAAGAGACATCTTCAGAATTTCCGCCCGATTCACTTTGCTGTTTGGGGCAAAAGTAACCCCATCATATCCCTTAACAATACCAAGATCGGCAAGTCTGGTTATTTCCGTGAAATAATCGTCACTTGGAAGCACGTCTTTAAAATATAAAGGATCTCCGATAGGTTGATTTTTCAAAACTTTTCTGATTACTCTCCAGTTTTTTTCATCCTCTTTTCCCAATCGCCAAATCGCGATTCCGCCAAGTTCATACTTTTTAACCAGATCCAATTTCGGCTCTATGCTAACATGGTTTTCAAACCAAACTTCATGCGGCTTGACCGGATCACGCGTATCAAATTCGCTCACATAAAAGAGTCTGTTCGTGCGCTGAGCGGGATCATATTGAAAATCAACGCCGTATTTATTCAAAATAAGCTTAATTGTATCGTATGTATAACTCGAAAAGAAATCATCCGACCAGCCATATCCGTAAAAGGCGATACCAATATAAATTTTCTCTTTTGGCACATGATCAACAGCATATTTTATGACATCTTCCACCCAGTAGTCCGGCGCTACGGGACGCGGAATACTCCCTTTCCAACCATAGTCGTATGTCATAATCCGAAATTCATCCACATATTTGCTAAGTTCGGCCCAATCCTGCCCTCTGTCTCCATATTTTTTTAGATCGGGATATGATTTTGCCTGAATCGCTATTGTTAATTTTTTATTATATTTATTGAGTGCCTCACGCAAATCTTTTATATAAGCCGTAAACGCATCTTTGTCTTCGCTTTTAAGACCTTCGTAATCGATATCTATTCCGTCGTAGTCAAATTCACGAACTTTATTCACAATATTCTGAATGCTTGATTTTTTCAGATCAGGATCATTAAAAAGTCCGCTCACTTTTTCACCGTCAAACGAATTACTAATTGTTGGAATAATTGAAATATTGTTATCTTTCGCAAGTTGAATGATCTCTTGAATTTCTCCACCCTTTGGCGGCTCAAGTGTCCCGTTTTAGTTTACATGATACCAAAAAGGACTAATCGTATTTATCGTCTCCGTATTGTTTTTAAACGACTGCGTTGCTTCCTCGATATCCCACGAAGGCAACCACGCGGAAACATTGTACTCTTTCACGGTTTGGGCACCGGCCTGCGGAACCGAAATAAGAAATAACGCGATGATGATTAAGCAAGTACGAAGTTTCAGCATATGTTTAATTAGTGCATTTACCTTTATACACGGTAAATAATAGAAGGCCAAGGGATAAATGTTACTCGGGAAGTTAGCCCTGAGAACCGCTACAATCAGTACTTATCCGGCGGCACATTGTAATAATCAAAAAGGAATGTGGCAATGTCTTTAAAAATCGGAGCCGCCGTTTCAGATCCCCATTCGCTTGCACGGGGACGATCCAGTTTTACAAGAACAACAAATTTCGGATCGTCGATCGGGCCGTATCCGGCAAAAGAAGTTATTGTTGTTCCCGCTCCTTTAAGAGGCTCACCCCATTTATAAGTTTGCGATGTCCCTGTTTTGCCCGCTACGTAATGCCCATCCACTTGCGCTTTGTTCGCTACGCCGTTTTCAACCGCACTAACAAGCATCGCGGTAATTTTATTTGCCGAATCTTCGGAAATCGCCTGACGAACCGCCACCGGCTCGGTTGTTGTAATTTTTCCGTTCGCTTCGTGTATTTCTTCAACAATATACGGCTGCATCAAGACTCCTTTATTTGCGAGAGCAGCGTACGCATTTGCCATTTGAAGCGGCGTTACGGCAATACCTTGTCCAAACGCGTGCGTTACAAGTTCGCTGTCCGCCCAACCTGTAAAGTATTCGATATACCCGGCCTGCTCATTGTCGAATTCAATGCCGGTTCGCTCGTCAAAGCCAAATCGAAGCATGTAATTATAAAACAAATTTCGCCCGATTTTCTTTGCAACATAAGCCATTCCCACGTTCGAAGACTGCTCCAGAACATTTGTCATTGTTTGACGCCCGCGGTATTCGTCCGTTGCGTTTCGGATTGTATATTCGTCCACTTCAATCGGACCAGATTCATAAAAAGTGTGATCCGGAGTTACATCCCCATCGTCGATTGCGGATACCATTGCAATAGGTTTAAATACCGATCCGGGTTCATAAATGGAAGAAACGATTTTGTTTTGATAAACTTCCGCTCCGAACAAGTTCGCATATCGTTGATAAACCGGCGCTTTGCCTTCTTCAACATCTTTAAATACTTCAAATTTGTCGTCCGTATCGAAATTTCTGTAAAAATAGAAATGAGTATCGCTTTCTTCAATTGGCCATAAACTCTCAATTTCTTCAGGTGTAAAATCAATATCAACTTTACTAAAAGCATCGCCGTAATTATTTGGATTGAATGTCGGATAATGAGCCATTGTAATTATTTTTGACGTTTTTGGATCAATAATAATTACCTGCCCGCTGTTTGCATTGTATTTTTCAACGCCGGCTTTTAAAATCCGTTCAACTTCAAGCTGAATCGTTCTATCAATAGTAAGGACTATATCCTGACCGTTTACCGCAGGCTGAATCACGCTTTCGCCGACGGTAATCTGGCGCCCGAAGGTGTCCATTTGCGCTTTAAACACACCTTTTTTCCCACGCATTTGTTTGTCAAAAGTCTCCTCAATCCCATATTGACCGCTACCTTTTTTATCTACAAATCCAAGAATATTCGCTGCGAGCGTACTCTCCGGATAAAATCTGTAATACTCTTCGGTGAATCCGATTCCCGAATAGTTTGGCGCATCGGGATTCTGTTCCTTGTCTTGCTGAATCGTTTCACGTAAAATTCGTGACACTTCGGGATCGACCTTTCCGGCAATGATTTCATAGCGGTTTTCGCCAATTAAAATTTGCTCTAAACGCGGCCATGGAATTTGCAAATAATCACTAAGTGCTTGAGCTGTTTTCCGCTTATTGTAAATCTTTTGAGGGTATCCATACAACTTGGCCCCGCGAATTTCGATACCATTAATATTTTTTGCTGAAATAGCATCCAAAAATTCTTGCGGCAGATTATCCGCCAGAAGAATTTCTTCTCTTGTGTCGCGACCGATCTTTTTTAGAATTTCCTGATAATAGGCTTCTTTTAATTCTTCATCGGAAAGAGGTGTCACGCGATCATATGCTTCCATATTTCCGGTTCGCTTGAATTCACGACGTTCTTTAATAATACGCTCGTTGTCTTTTTCGCGTTCTCTTTCAAGGTTGAAGAGAATATCCGAAAGAGTCGCGGCGACAAGCGTTTTATTGACGATAAGTTTCGGATCGGCATAAATTAAATCCATTGTTGTATTTGAAGCAATGGTATATGTTTCTCCGGTTGTGTAATCTTTAACAAGAATTTCGCCACGTTTTGCAGGCAGTTCCGTATATCCGAGATGTTCACGAGCGGCGGCCTCTTGATAGAATCCGTACTTTATAATTTGTAGATAAAAAAGCCTCGCAACAATAACAAGCGTGACCATCGCCACAAGAAACATTAGCAAACTAACGGGATTTAAGGCGTGAGCCGAACGATTTGTCATTCTTCTTGACCTGGAAGAGCGCATGAAACGGTTGTAAGAATTAACTTGTGCCGGGAGATACTATATTAAATCAAAACGCACAGAAAAAAAAGGCGGTGTAATGTGAGGCGCCGAGTGGGTGTGTCCCTGCCGTCTCAACAACCGTCAGCGATTTTGCGAGCTAAGCGAAATAGGATGCCGCTAAGTATACCAAATTTGGATTGCTGTAAGGCAACGCAGTGCGGTTTGCATACAAATTGAGTGACGGATGTTTTAAGAACACACCTGCGCTCTCACTTATGCTTCGAGGATCGTGTCATTCGTGAACGACAGACCGCTTGGATCGACCTATTTTTTCAAAGGGCAACCATAGTGCCCGCAAATAGGCCTATGATATACAATCCGGAAAAGAATTAAAGCATACACTTAAAGGTATGTCAATTTCTATTGGCATGACGTTTACGGAAAGGTGTGTTAATTTTGATAAAGAATTTAACTGTAGTTTTATGCATAAGAAAGACAAACTTTCAAGCGGACTTCGTCTTGTGACCGAAACGGTCAAAAGCACCGGGGCGGTTACCGTTTTAATACTTGCCGGAGCAGGTTCACGTTATGAGACAAAGGGTATCAACGGAATCTCGCATTTCCTCGAACATATGTTTTTTAAAGGAGCGAAAAAGTACAAAAACACGCGCGAAGTTTCCGAAGCAATCGATGGAATCGGAGGTGATTTTAATGCTTTCACGGGCAAAGAATATGCCGGATATTACGTAAAAGTTTCTTCGGATCATATTGAACGTGCAATGGATGTTTTGTCCGATATGCTGCTCCGCGCAAAGTTCGATCCAAAAGAAATCGACAAAGAGCGAGGCGTGATTATGGAGGAATATAATATGTATCAAGACACCCCGATGTATCAAATCGGATGGGATTTTGAGCGACTTGTATTCGGAGATCAACCTCTCGGATGGGATCAAATCGGAACCCCCGAATTTATTCAATCCGTAACTCACGAGCAGTTCGTTAATTATAAAAAAGATCTTTATTCGCCCGATAATATCGTGCTTACTTTGGCAGGCGATATTGACGACAAAACAGCACTTGATCTTACTGAAAAATATTTTACGTTTGCGGGCGATAAAAAGGCCTATGAATTTAAAGCTTTAGAGCCTAATGACCGAGGCGAACGAATCTATCTTCATGAAAAAAGTACGGAACAGGCACATGTTGTAGCGGGAGTCCCTTCTTATAGAGAAACACATATTGATCACTGGATCGAAAAACTACTCAGTGTGATTCTTGGAGGAAATATGAGCAGCCGAATGTTCCTTTCGGTTAGAGAAGCGCGCGGACTTTGTTACTATATTCGGACTGCTACGGATAATTTTGTTGATACCGGAATTTTCTCGACGGGAGCCGGTGTTCAGGTTAAAAGAATCGATGAAGCGATTAGCGCGATCCTTGCTGAATATGAAAAAATTCGAAATGAAAAAGTCTCCGCGGAAGAGCTCGAAAAAGCAAAAAATTTTATGAAAGGAAAAATGGTTTTGCGTCTTGAGGATAGTGAAGAAATAGCTCATTTGCTCGGCAAATATGAACTTCTCCATGACGAGATTATGCGTCCGGAAGAAATTATGAAAGAACTGGATGCTGTTACCGAAGACGACATTCAAAGAGTCGCAAAAGATTTATTAAAGCCGGAAAATATGCGAGTTGCCATTATAGGACCTTATGATGACAAGGGAAGGTTTGAGAAGTTGTTGAGCTAAGAGCTAAAGCAGAATGACGACGTAAGACGGCTACTTGATAAGTGCCACTTACCAGGTAAGTCGAGGTTACCAAGTAAATCAACCGCAACTTTTTTTTATTAATGTGTTATTGAAAGTGAAGCGCATATGGTGCACACTTGTTTTGTATCGATTTTGCATCGCGCGTGCAAAAAACGCATCGGCATCGGCACAGGCACGGTTACAAATTATAATAATCCTTATATCTATGAAACACAGCGACCTTTCTCCCGAGGTCCAGCAGCAGATACTTGCAGATTTCAAAACAGACAAAGCTGTATTTGAAAAGATATACAATCATTATTACGAAATGATATTTAAGTATTTGCTCAAAAGGACAATGTCCGGTGAAGTCGCATACGACATCACTGCGGAAACGTTTATCAAAGCATTCGAAAGCCTTCACAAATTTAAGTGGACCGGCGTTTCGATAAAAGTATGGCTCTATCGGATTGCCATAAACGCGTTAAAGAATCATCGCAGAAATCCGAAAATCAAGCCGCTTACGGAAGAAATGCAGGGCTTAAAGCAACTTCAGACAAACGCAAAGGAAGAACTGGAAGAACTTGATAAAACAATGTTCGGAGATGACGAACTTTCTAAATTAAGCGACGCAGTGGGAACTTTAAATCCTAAATACCAAAACATTGTTAGTCTTCATTATTTCGAAGGCTTTTCACATAAAGAAATTGGTGCGATTATTAAAAGATCCGAAAGTGCGGTCAAATCAATGATGCATAGAGCACTCATCAATTTAAGACAATTATTAGCTACTAACTCTATATAATTATGACTAAAGATATACTAAATAACGACTTTAAAGACCGTAAGGTCGATAAAGCTCCGGTCAAAAAGAGCAAGGAGTATCTCTGGAAATATATCCGGAATAAAACCGGACTGGAAAAAACTCCCGCCAACTTTTTCGTCTCACTCTTTATGCCAAAAAAGATTGCATGGGCAAGCGTAGTCGCGGTACTCGTTATCGTGGCAATCGTATTTGGACCAAATCTGCAAAACCTTCTGGAAGGTGGATTTATATCGGGGGCGCCAACAGTAAGCGCACATTTTGAAATGACAGCAGACAATCGGGATTCGAGCGGAATCGAGCCGGACACATCATTTACATTAATAGCGTCGGAAGATCTGGACGCGGCAACAATAGAATCAAATATTAAAGTAACTCCCGATGTCGATCTTAATGTAACCAAGACGGAAGAAGGTAAATATAAGGTGCAACCTGCAGAGGCTCTTGAGCCAAACACCGTATATAACTTTCTAATAATAAGTGAATCAGGCGAAGGACCAAAAGAATACAGTTGGGCGTATCAAGTAAAAGATATTTTTAAAGTCACGGGAAGCCTTCCGGCTGACAAAACAACAGGGATTCCGACAAACACGGGAATCGAATTCACATTCAGTCACCGGCAGCCGGATGTTGAACACATTTTTCAATACTTTGAAATTTCACCTGAAGTTCAGGGAACATTTGAACAACATCAAAGAACAGTAAGTTTTGTTCCACAGGAAGGACTTGATCCGGCTACGATTTACACGGTTACGTTAAAAGCCGGACTTCCCCTTCTTAAAAGCGACCGGGCTTTACTCGAAGATTACGTGATTCAGTTTGAAACCGCCCAAGGCCCCGCATCTACATCGTCAAAATATTTCAATTTTTCAAAAAATTACTACGAAATAAGCGGGGCTCAGCCGCTTGCAATGACTGTTCGTACAAATCTTGACGATTCTCCGACACTTGTTGAAGTCACTTCCGAAGAAGATGTCCAAGCGGCAACGCAAGCCCCGACAATTGATGTCGAAGTATACAAATTTGCAGACGCGAATCAATACATCAAGGCATTGGAAGAACGAGAAAAAATTCCTTACTGGGCAAGTTTAACAAGAAGCAGATATGATTATAATATTTCCGAATTAGCAAAAGTAGCGACAGTTGAAGCGGAAATCGGCGAAGCGGACTGGAGACAATATATCTACATGCCTTCGGCGGAATTATCTGACGGATATTATTTATTTAAAGTCAACACCGAGGATGATACAGACCAGGCGCTTGTTCAGATAACCGACCTCTCGGCATACGTTTCCGCGACAAACACCGACGCAATTGCATGGGTTCACGATCTTTCGACAGGAAAGCCCGCTGTAAAGGCGACGGTTGAAGTTGTCGGTAAAAATATTTCCGAAAAAACCGATAACAACGGTATTGCCAGATTCAACTTTCCAAAAAAAGACAACACGGAAAACACTGTGAAAATAAGTACATCCGACGGCAAAGAGCTGATTGTTCAAATTATGTCGCGCGAGACGCGACAAAGCTATTGGTATACGTTCGACACCGACAGGCCAATGTACCTTCCAAACGACGAAGTGCGTTTCTGGGGATTCGTTGATCCTAAAGACGGAAGCGAGATCAAGGACATGAACATGAAACTATATAAAGGATGGGGAGGGTATCTTGGATTTGCTCCGGACGCGTTTGTTTCCGATCTTGATTTCGAAATGGAAACAGACGGAACCTTTTCCGGATCATATAAATTTGAAGAAATGCTTCCGGGCAGCTATGTAATTGCTATTTATGACGGAGAAAAAAATATTGGCAGCAAGGCGATTTCAGTTCGCGCATATACAAAACCAACATATGATATTGAAGTAACTCCAAACAAAAGAGCGCTTTTCGCGGGAGAAGAAATCAAAATCGATATCGACTCGTATTTCTTTGATGGCACTCCCGTCCCTTATATGGAACTTAATTACGGAGATTCGGACGGGAATTCTATTGTAACGGATGAAAACGGAAAGGCCGTTTACACTCAAAAGGCGGCGGCAAATTATGAAGTAGATACAAAATATTTCTCTTTCTATCCAATTAAAGGAGAATCATCCGATATTTCAGGATCCGTGAGTATCGCGGTATACAGATCTCGCATAGACGTAGACGCAAAAAAAGAAGTTAAAAACAACACCGCGTACATCGACATACAAACAAACTGGATAGATCTTACCAAAATTAACCGGCGCGAAGGATCATACTATTACAAAGATCACATTGGAGACATTGCGGGCAACAGAAAAGTTAAAGGAATAATTACCGAGAAATGGTGGAATAAAATCGAAACAGGCAAGCACTACGACTTCATCAATAAAAAAGTTGTTAAAGATTACGATTACAGGCAAGTAAGCAACGAATACGGGACGTTCGATGTTGTAACGGACGACAAAGGAGTGGCACACTACGAATTTGAAATGGATCCGGCAAAATATTACACGATTAAATTTGAAACATACGACGACGACGGTGGACTTGCCGAAGACAAGCTTTATATTTACGGATCGGAAAGTTCCAGAGGCAGAGAATATTATTCGATCAAAATTTTAAATAACGACGATGGCAAGTATTATTATGATATAGGTGATAGCGTAGAAACGGCATTCTCGCAAAGCGACACGCCGTTAAACATTGATAGCGAAGGACAATTCCTGTTCATGCAGCTTCAAAACGGCCTTCGAGAACATGTCGTAAAAGAATCGCCATACTATACGTTCAAATTTGAAAAGGAAGATGTCCCAAACGTATATCTTCAAGGAGTATGGTTTGACGGGAAAGCGTATTATACGACTTTCAGCACATCGGTTAGTTATAATAAGAAGTTAAAAGGTCTGGATGTTGAATTGAAAAGCAACAAGGATTCATACGAACCGGGAGAAGAAGTAACTTTAAACGTTACCGTAAAAGATAAAGATGGAAAACCCGTTGCTACAAAAGTTAATATGAATCTTGTTGATGAGGCGTACTACAAACTCATATACAACAGAATTCAGGATCCGATCGAACAGTTATATTCGCTTGAAAACGACGGAATTATCAAACGACATGTAACTCACACAAATCCTTTAAGCACCGCCAACCTGGAAACAGGAGCAGAGGCAGGCGGATGTTTCACCGCCGGCACACAAATTTTAATGTCGGACGGGACAAGAAAGCCAATTGAAGAAGTCGTGAAAGGCGATTATGTTTTAACCAGAAAACACGCATTTTCCAATGAACTTGTGGCCTCGGAGGTAACAAGTACAATTTCACATTACGTTAACGAATATCTTGTGATTAACGAAAATCTCGAAGTTACAGGCGAACATGTACTTTTTGTTAACAACATGTGGGATCTTGCCGGAAACGTACGAATTGGCGACTATTTAACAACAAAAGAAGGTAACAATGTAAAAATCACATCTATCAGAAAAGTTAATAAGCCGGCCTGGGTATATAACTTTGAAGTTAAAAATCAGCACACATATATCGCCAACGATTTCTATGTTCATAACGATAAAGGCGGAGACGGCGTACGAAACGACTTTGAAGATACAGCCCTGTTTGAAACAATCACGACAGGATCAAACGGAAAAGGAAGCGTGACATTCCGGGTTCCGGACAATATCACTTCCTGGAGAGTTGTTGCAAAAGCTGTTGATACAAAAGATTTAAGGGCCGGCGTTGGAATAGGATCGGTTAAGGTCACCATGCCGATGTTCGCCGATCTCGTGATGAACAAAGAATACTCAATTAAAGACAAACCAATACTTAAATTTAGAGCATTCGGGAATGCGCTTGACAAAGAAGATGAAGTTGAATTTAACATCACGGCGACTTCGCTTGGAGTGGAAAAATCAGACACAATTAACGGAAAAGCGTTTACAGGATCGTATTACGAGCTTCCCGAATTAAAACTTGGCACCCACGATATTCAGATCGATGCAAAATCAGGATCTAACAAAGACGCAATTTCACGAAAAATGGAAGTTAAAGGTTCCCGCCTAAAACACGATATTGTTGATTTAATACCTTCCGTGGACGAATCAACCGAGTTCAAACTTCCCGAAGAAGGATTTGCCGAAATTTACTTTATGGATACAGGATTAACAAGACATTATCGGAATTTGTTGTGGCTTTATTTCACCGACGGTGAACGAATCGATCAAAGACTTTCGGAAGTAATATCACGCGAACTTCTTGAAGAACATTTCGAAATCAAGTACGCCGAGAGACGTAACTTTGAAGTTACCAACTATCAACAAGCCGACGGAGGGTTAAGTCTTATCCCGTATTCTTCGTCTGATTTACGACTATCGGCATTAATCGCGACAGTCGATCCGAATCTCGAGAGATACAACACAAGAGAGCTAAAGAATTATTTCTATTCTTTCTATAACAATCCGGATGCGAACTTTGAAGAAGTAATTCTCGGAATGCTTGGCCTGGCCAACATGAATGAGCCGGTTTTAACCGGTCTTCAAACAATTAAGGACGACGGGAGCCTGACACTTACGGAAAAATTATATATCGCCCTTGCGTTTGAAAGCCTTGGAGATCACGGAGAGGCACGCAAAATCTATAATAATGTTTCCGGAAAGCTTTTAAGCGGCAATACCTACGAAACAGCGCTCGGGGCAATCCTTGCGGCAGGCCTCGGAGAGAAAGATGACGCAATTAAGCTATACGATTATGTTGAAAGACGCGGCATAAAAGACGATATACTCAATCTGTATGAAATTGGATATATAAAGAACGCAATAAAGTACGCAAATCCCGATGAAGTAAGCTTCACGGTTCGTCCCGGAAATTCGGAAGAAAAAATCACACTTACACCTTGCAGTACTCATAAAGTGCTTGCAAGCAAGATGAAAGGAATAAGTGTAACCGATGTTAAAGGAGATCTTGGAGCAGTTGTTTACTACGAAGAATCAATTGACCCTAAAGACTTTAAAACGGACGACAGCGTAGGCATCACAAGAACTTACACTAATTTAAGTCGAGACGATTCTACATACAAAGAAGGTGATATTGTGAAAATAACACTTGCTCTGCAAGGTGAAAAAGATACCTCCTACCTAATTACGGATATCATGCCAAGCGGTTTGAAATTGCTGACAAGTCCAAGAGTATTTGGCAGCTATTACGGAAACGCGAGTCCATACAATATTCATAATCAGGAAGTGTATTTCTACTGGTTTAACGGCGAAAACAGCAAGCCTTACAGAACTTACTATGCAACGGTAATACACCCGGGAATTTACTATGCGGATCCGGCAAAAATCCAAAGCTTTTTGTTCCCCGAGGTTGCAAATATAACGTCGGACGATAAAATAACGATTGAAAAATAATTATCGCGAAAGAAACCGCAACTTTATCAAATTTAACCCTCAAAATAATGAAAAAGCTCGTAGTAGCGGGAATGATCGGCATTCTTGCAATAACGGGATTCAGCGGATGCGGACAGAAAAAAGCCGCGGAAGAAATTCAAACGGAAGATACGACGGTTGAACAAACCGTGCGAGAACCTGTTCAAGAACCATATGTATACAGAAGTATGGATTACGGATTCGAACTAACTTTCCCAATTAGCTGGGGACAAATTTCCATCAACAATGAAGCCGCCGACAATATCGTCATCGCTTCGGAAGATGGAAAAAAGGAATTAAAGCTATCTGTGACACCCGGTGATGATGCCGCGTCCGAAACAGACGAGCCACTAACAATGATTGGGGAAACAACCAAATACACTGTTTATCGTAAAGGAAACTTTGATGAAAAATTTGAAGAAGAACTTAAAAAGATTTCAGAAACCTTTCGCGCTATCGATGAAGACGGCAATGCTGTCGGCGAAGAATTAAGACGGTACACAAACGATGAAATCGGGTTTAAATTCGAGTATCCGACAAAATACGACATCAAGATATACGATGAAGAAGAAGGGATCTTCCGAATCCACATGGGAAAATATGATGAACAAAAGGATTCTTTTATTCCAGGTATTTTGTTTACTATTGAACGCGCAGATTACTTCGCTCTGCTTCTTGAGAAAGAACAAGCCGGATTTACTTTAAGAAACGCTTGTGATGAAGCCGATCTTGTTGAATATGTAAAAGACTGCACAGAGATGAAAGAAGGAATAACGTCATATCTTGAAGTTACAAAAATGGGTGATGTCGGATTTCAAAAAACATACTTTATTAAAACTCCAAGCGAAGAATGGCCTTCGGCCGCGTTTGCACTGAATCTGTTCACGGAAGAGGATTACGAGATGTATGAAGACCCGGGAAAGGCAATGCTCAACGCTCCGCTTTCGGATTCACAAAAAAAACGTATTGAAACAATGGACGCGATAGTTGAAAGTCTGACATTTAATTAAAACAATTTGTTAATCCACGGCAATTTCTTTTAACTCCTTGGCCTTTCTCTTTTTAAAAACAATAAACGCCACACCCGACATAATAAAAATAAGTCCGATCACCTGATACAAATTTGGAAACTGTTGTAAAAAAATCATCAAAAAAAGTAAGGCAAACGCAGGCTCCGACATAACAAGCGCGATCGCCTTTGTTATATCAATTCGCTTAAATGCTTCATAAGTGACAATTTTTGAAAGGAACATAATCAAAAATCCGTTAGCCAGAACAAAAAGAACGGGAATTAGTAAAGAATCGCCGGTGAATCCAGCATGCTTTTCGAACAAAAGACTCAGCATAACAAGGAAAGTTCCGCCGATCAGCGAACGAACAAAAAGAATTACAGTGGATGGGACTATTTCAAGCGCCTTTTTTGCGCATTTATTTCCAAAAGGATAGAACAAAGTTCCTGAAATAATCATAAAATCACCCCAATTAAGTGAAAACGAGCCGTTATATAAAATTATTGTGGCTCCTCCAAGAATGGCAAAACCGCCAATAAGTTTTTTAGTGGTAATTTTTTCGTTGAAAAAAAGTCCGAAGATAATAAAAGTAAATAAAACCTCGGTCTGAAGCAAAAGCGCCGTGTTAACGCCCGATGTCATACTCGTTCCTACAAAAATAAGAATGGAAGGGATAATTACAATGAATACCGTCACTCCCAAAATATAAGGAAGTGCTTTTTTGTTAAAAATTTTGCGGAGATTCCCCGAATAAAGAAGATAGATGAAAAATAAAACGGATGAAAGCAAAATACTTGTTCCGGCAAATAAAACAGGGGAAATATAATTAACGCCCGTATTTGCAAGCAGAGGAAAAAATCCATGCAACGCGGCTGACGCCATCATGAAAATTTCCCCGACAGTTTCTTTGCTTTTAATACGCATGAGTTGGATTAAATTCACATTATCATAATAGCCCATAAATAATTTGAAAGGAATGCCGCATTACTCCCGAAAGCAGATAAGGTGCATTTATGTTATAATCCGGACAGCTACCCTTAACCTCCTCTCTATGAAAGATCTAAATCCAAACGCAGTCGGATTAAGTGCCGCGATACTTGCGGGCCTCTGCATGCTCATCATCGGTGTTCTCGCTATGTTCGGCGTTTATATGGAAGGATTTGAAGCGATGAAAGCGTATCACATATTCTTTGACGCAACAGTAGTTGGCGTATTATTAGGTATTGTCGAAGGATTTATCTTCACCTACGTTGCAGGATACCTTTTTGCGTTACTGTATAACAAAATCGCCAAATAAATTTGGTATTGTCATTAAGAACGCGTGCGACGTTCATTTGTGAACGCGTCAGGCAGTAGGCGAGCGTAGCGAATCATCGCATTTCGAAACCAAGCCATAAACCGCATGAGCCGCACCTTCGCCATATGAATGTGAGCGATTGTTGTTTTGCCGCAGCCGAGGGGTCCGCGAAGGATTATGAAGTGGGGCAAATTATAAATTCAATTTC
>JAJRYP010000042.1 GCA_024275695.1 Patescibacteria group bacterium
CTTAATCGTTTTAGATGTTCGTTTAAGAGCCACGGCTTTCCGTTAATTGTTCGTATTGTTTCATAAACAGCATCACCGTATAAGAAACCATGATCGCGAACTGAAATATTTGCGACTTTTTCTGAAATGATTTTTCCGTTTAGAACGAAATACATCATTTTGTTATTATTTTTCGTCTTCAGCATAAACATGCTCGTAATCGGACTTTCTGTAATCATGGAGTTCTTCCGGCTTAAAAAATCTTTCAACTTCTTTTTTTGCATTTTCAACAGAATCCGACGCATGAACCACATTACATGAAACACTCATCGCAAGATCTCCGCGAATTGAACCTGCTTCAGCTTCCCGTGATTTTGTAATACCGCATAAAAGCCGCACTGCGTTGACAACTTCAAGTCCTTCGTAGCACATTGCCACAACCGGCGAACTTTTCATAAATTTTGACAAGCTTGGGAAGAAAGGTTTGTCCGCCAAATGAGAATAATGATTTTTAAGAAGATCATCATCGAGACTCATCATTTTTATACCGATCATTTTAAGACCTTTTCTTTCAAAACGTCCGATAATTTCACCGATAAGCCCGCGCTGAATCGCATCCGGCTTCACAAGTACAAGTGTTTTTTCGTTAATGCCATCGAAGTTCATGATGTGTTTAGAGTTAGGGGTAAATTAGGGACCAAGGAATTGCAGATTGCTAGACAACCTAGGTTTGCTCGGCAACCAACGATTGCTCGGCAATCTAGGTTTACTCGGTAACGCGAAAAAGTCCACCTGCCAGTTTACGGGATGGACTTAAAGTTCGCAATTAAAAATCGAAAAGCACGCGATGCCCTCGCACTTTGCTAAAAAACAGACGAGAAGCTTTCTACATCATTGGCTCGCCTTCGCCATATTTAATTTCTCTATAATCGTTCGAAAAAGTAACAATTAAATAGATGCAATAGGCAAGGATGAATCCGAGTATTGCCCATAATTTGACGTTCTCCGGAAAGTTATTCCACATCCAAAGACTTGTAACAACAAGAACAATAAGTTCAAAGATGCGGATAATAACCAGAGCGAAAATTTTTGTAAACATAGTTTAAGTGTATTAATTATTAATCATGAGTAGCTTGTTTGCCGGTATCATCCCGGAGCGCGTTTGGATTAGGTTTCTTGCCGGCAAGTGCTTTCTTTTTCATTTTCCGTACTTTATAAGAAAGTTTGCCCCTGTTTAACCGCTCTTCAATCATTTTGTCCATTGGAGGCCTGCCGCCATGTTCATCCCAAAAGACTTTTTTCCCAACTTTGTAAGAAACAACGGCTGTTTTCCCTACAACGGTATAGCCGGCTTTAACCGCTTTATCCGGAGCCAAACTTGTTAAGAAAGCAACTCCTCCGGCAACAAGTCCATATTGAAGGAAACGAATCGCACGCCGCCATTGATGCGCAACATCCATTGCGCGCTCGGCTTTGTACATCATTTCCGTTTGCATGATAAAACGCTCGTTGTGCAAAGTTGCAATTTTTTTGTTAATAGCTTGTATTTCTCTTTTCTTCTTTATAATTTCTCTTGTACTGCCTTCATATTTCACAGCTTTATCAAAATCGGCTTTTCTTTGATCTCTGATCTTCTTCATTTTAGCTAGAGACAAATTAGCATCTTTATAGGAATCGACCGCATTGGTTATTTCTTTAACAGAAGCTTTTTTGTACCCTTGATCCTGCGCCTTGCCAACCGCTCGACGGATATCGCGTTTTGTAATCTTTTTCCCTTCCTTTGCCTTATCAAACAAATCCTGTATTTCATCAACATCTTTATACTTTTTGCTAACTCTGTCTCCCGCTTTCAGTGAAGCTTTTCTTGATTTTGCCAACAGTCTCTGTTGGTGGGCAAGCTTTTCCAAATGTTCAAGTTCCGTTGCCGCGGCTCCGGCTTTACCGGCAGCTTCACCTTTTTCAAAATATTTTCCTTTATTTGCCAATTCGGCAAGCTCTTCAACGGTTTGTGCGCGCTCAGACTCAAGAGCTTTAATTTTATCGAAAGTTTTTTCGTATCGATTGATAATTTTCGGATCGATTTTCAAGCCTATTAGGGCCTCTTTCACTTTGTGGAAAGCAGATTTAACTCTCAACCATGTTCTTCCCGCTGCTCCAATTTTTCCGGGTGTTTTAAGAATCCCTTCAAGAGATCCGCGCAATGCTTTCATATAATCGTATCTATATTTCTCTGTTGATTTCATGAGAGCTACAAGTTGCTTTAGATGTGCTTTTTTTGTAGCGTGTCTCACACTTGCCAATTCCTTTTCCGCGTGAGCGAGATCGGCAATTTTGTACTTACTCATAAGCCTGGCCTGATCATACGCCTTAGACGTTATTCGAGAAGCTGTTGCGGATTCCAAACGAGCCGCTTTGTTGAATTTTCTTCCAACCCACATTCCAATTTTTGAAAGTACGGATTGAGATTTTCTCGCCATTCCGGCTTCATGCATAGCCTTCATAACTTTTCCGGCTTTCACCGCTCTTTTTCCACCTTTTAAGAATCCAATACCGTAACGAAGGCCAAGTCCGACTCCTCCAACGAATGTGAAAACATCCGCCACGAAGCCCACACATCCGAAACCGAACGAAACTAAACGCTCTTTAAAGCCCAACTTTCTTCCGGCCAGAGATCGACCGGACCATGCAGCTTTAAAATCCAAAATTGTACCTACAACCGGCACAAATCCACCACCCATTTCAATCACATTCCACATAAATTAACGCGGTTTGGCTTTTCCGCTTAACAGAGCTCGTGCCTCCAAACCTAACAAAATTCCTGGAAGAATCAGTTTACCGCCAATTTTCACTCCTCTTTTCCATTTGCTTGTCTGTATTCCAATCTTATCAAGCTTTTTGTGTATCAGTACGTCGGATTCCGCCCTGCTAAGTTTTTCCATTTTCTCACCCCATCTTTTTGTAACAGGTTCGGCTACTTTTCTTTCAATATCTCTCGCCATTCCCGAGAAATAAGCTCTCGTTGTATCTTGCAACGATCGTAGCTCGACAAGTCTCTCCGTATAAGCCTGAATAAGTTTATTCCCGGTTAGAGCTCTCCCGCTACGAATAGCACTTGCTTTTTTACCCGGAAATAATGTTTCCAATGTATCGTCCGAAAGATAAGGCGAATGACTCCAGTCGATAACTTTATTCAGGTCATAATTTTTTCTGAATTGTTCCAAAGCCCCTCCGGCCGCAAGTATTTTCCGCGCATTTGCAGTAAGAACTTTCGAAGTTCTGTTTACAAGAACATAATATTTTTTAAGGATATCGTCATGCTCCTTTAATACTTATCCTCTTATTCTTTCGCTTTTACTACCCGCAGCCGATTCTCCGTACGGACTAAAATTTTCAACTTGTTTATATAATTCATCTCCTTTACTGCGAACATCTTCAAGGCCCCATCCTTTTGCAGCCCTTCTGAATCTTCGCGCACTTCTTGTTTTAATACGTTCCCAATGATATTTCTGAAGTGTTTTTGCAAGCTCCGGATTCTGTATCGCATTTCTGTAAAAACGCACTGCCGTTGGAATACGCGAAAAAATACGAGTCACAACACGATTACGCTTCTCATCTCTACCGTAAGCAAGTTCATATATTTGTTGAAGGCGCAAATCTTTCAGTTCGGCATTCGCTTTAATATAAGCAATAGCTTCCTCATCAAGCCTTTTATCTTTACGTAACGATTCCATATAATAATCAAGATTTTCATCAAACTTTTCCTGCAGAGTCCTTCCGTCTTTGTCGGGTTTAGAAATTTTGGCATCAAGCGCGGTTCGCAGTTTATGAATCGCTTCCATAAATCCAAGACGTTTCTGGTCATGCAGGGTTTGTTTTCGTTTCGAAGTAATGAATGCAATATTCTCCTGAAAAGTATCATCAATTTCACGTAAATAATGAAGTGTTATGTTCGCTGTTTGCATTATAATAAAAAACGGGACATCGGCATCGCCTCTCGCCTCGCGCATAACAAATCCGTATCCCAAATATTTTGCGGATTTCACACTGTTAATTACCCAATCGACAATCTTATATCCTGTGACGGGTTTTAAAGACTCTTTGAAATACGGGACGGATCCAAATACTTTATCAATATGTTCGGGACTTAATTCTCCGTCGGATGCTTCAATCAGTATTTCTCGCAATTTTTCATAATCTCCCGCCTCAACCGCATCGTTAATTTTTTTTTCTTGATCGGCATCCAGCGCTTTCAAGCCGCTGCGAAGTTTTTGCACCAGAGGACCTTTCATGTAGTATTTCAAGAATTTTTTATTTGACTCTTTTCCAACATAATTCTTGAGTGTCTTGTAAAAGAGTTCTTCCCGTTGCACCTGCTCGGCAGTTCTTTTTGCAAAGCCGGAAAGAGCATTCTCTTCATCAGACACAAAAATTTCATTTAATTCCAACATAAAATCATCAAGTCTTTTTTCTTTTACTTTTTCCGCCATTTGCGTCTTATATGTGGCTAATTCGCGCCTTGTTTTTTCGCGAATTTTTTCAAGAAGCTCATCTTTTTCCCATCCTTCAAGGTCTTGAAGTTTTTCTTGCAAAGCCGCGAGCTCTTTAAGGCGCTGTTGTCGATAAAGTTTAGCCAGCACTTTTCTTGAAAGCCTGTTGATGCTTATTTCAACACGAGCACCATGCACTGCGTCTTTAACGGCACCTCTTGCTTTTTCCTTTGCTTTGGAAATAAGCTGTTTTGGTTTTGATTTTAGTTTTGCTGATCTCGCCATAATGTATTTTGTTATTTATTTAACGGCCTGAATGAATTACTTATGCCAAACAGAGCCTTTTTTAATTTTGAAACCTTTCGGGAGAAATTTAACAATTTCTATTTTCTTGCCTTTGTAGTCCTTTCCGCCCCCGCCAAGCAGTATTCCCAAAAATCCGAATGTTTTGCGCTTTTTAACCTTCTGAACAGCGCCACCGTTAACTCTAATTTGCATTCCTTCAAGAGGGTGAAAGTTTTTTCCGTCGGCGATAACTATAGTGCTTCTCCCTAAATCAATTCGCTGTGAAACTTTATAGTTCTTTTGAAAGATATATTTAGATTTATTTTTTGTTAGCTTTTCAAGTTTTGCTTTAGTTAGACGTTTACCTTTAAGCTTAAATCCGGCCAAGATTCCTCCTCCTCCGAGGGCACCGGTAATCCAGGCGTACTTCCCGGAAATCCAATCTTTTACAAGCGAGCCAAGATCCAAAAAGCCAACAATTGCATTGGTAATAAATCCGGCAACAATCCCCGCGTATTTCCCAAGTTTTGTTTTTTTAAGAATTTTTTCAACGACACTTTGGATTTTGCCTTTAATTTTGCCGAGAATCCCTTTAGCTTTTTCCGCCTTTTTAGCTTTTTCAAGAACCTCGCGTTTCTTTTCGTAAAGTTTTTCCGCTCTCTTTTTTTGGTTTGGATTGTGAAAATCGACCTCTACCGTATCTTTGGATGTAAATTTAACTTTAATTTTCGGATTGAAAGATAAATAATTATATAGCGGTTTATTATTTTCAATTGCAACGTTAATGTCTTTTTCAACCCGGTCTCTTCTGGCCTTTGCCGCAGCTTTTACATCAACATCCGAAAGTTTAGTGTGCTTTTTTAAATATTTTTCAACAGCATCTTCCAAAGGAGCAAGAAAATGCGTTTTCATTTTCTTGTATTTAAAATATGAAGACACTTTATAAAGACCTTTTCTGTTAAGTATATAAGATACAAGCCCTATTGTCGATTTAAGCTCCTCTCCCGGTTTTATTCTTGCAACAGCGGAAATTCTATTTTGAACATTTATATTGCCAAGCTCCGTATCCATTTCGTCCACGGTCATCTCATCCAGTAATTCTTTTTTAAGAAATTCAAGATCGCTGCTTTTATCAATCCACTTCCCTAATTTTTTATAATGCGGCGTTACCTTTTTCTCCGTAATCACGGGGATATATCCCCATTCACTTTTATTAAGTCTGCCAATAATAGAAATAAAATAGACCTTTCCCTTTTTTGGATCATATCTGTATAAATAGTTTTCACATCCCTCGCCAAAATACATGGACATTTGTCCTGCGGTATCCGAATTGTCCAAAGGGCTCCATGTATTTGTATATCTTTTCTTATTATCATTAAAATGTTTGTACAAATCCTTTGCCCAATCGGTCGGATAATATTCCTCATGTTTCTTTGCAACTCTAATAGCAGTTTCCAAATAATTGATTATTTGCGTTGCCGCCGGAGAATAGACCTTTCCGTCGCGGCCATGCATTATATCATCAAATCCACTATCAACAGGATCTTTTATTAATTCCTTTTTAATACCGGGAAATGCATCGATTATTGAATTTGTGTGCATACATTCGTCATCACCGTTATTATCGACTGTCCACCAACTTCTAATTAATACTCTTTTTTTAGCCGGATCTTTTTTTACAACCGCAAGGCCTCTCCATCCTTTTGATTTTTTTCTTGTGAAGGCTATTTTGTTGTAATAATCCCAGGACTTCCATTTCTCACCCCAATAAAATCCCAGTTTTTTTGCCGCGTTTTCTTCTCTAAAAAAATATAATAATTGAAAAATGTCATATCCTTTTTTGGTAAATACCCTGCCCAATCCGACATATGCCGTATTTATATCCCACTTTTTCTCTATCAAATCAAACAGAATAAAAGCGTCCATGGCATCTTTTTTATCTTTAATGCGACCAAGTGCTATATATTTCGGCGAAGCTTTTATTTCTTTTATTCTATTATTTACATTGTTTCTAAAAATATATTCTCTAAGAAGCTTGTACCTCTTCAGTTCAAGCCCTTTTGCGGTTTGAATTTTCTTCTCAAGTCTCGCAATCAATTGACGTTGAATTTTTGCGTCCAGATGGATCATCTTGCGATCTATTCGATTTCTTATAACATTTGCGACTGCGCCCAGAACCGGCCCGGCTTTAAGTTTTTGATAAATAAATTTTGAATAATTTAAGTCCATTTTGTTTTTATTTTAAAAATATTTTAAGCGGCTCTCCATTCCGATCCTTTTGGAATCTTGAAGCCTTTTTTGAGTTTTCCTTTTACCACTTTGCGATTTGGAAGAACGATTTTCCCGCCTCCAAGATCATATTCTCGTTCCGCTATGGTATACCCTTTTTTGAATTTGTATCTTGTTTTGCCTTTAGTAAGTTTTTCGAAATCTTTTTTGCCCATTTTTAATAGCCCCGCCGTAGCAAGACTTCCTCCTAAAAATCCGCCGATTATTGGAAGCTTTGCAAGAGTTGCCGCATCAAACATGCCGCCCAGTATCGAAGCCAAAGGACCCGTAATATATTTACCGAATTTACCGAAAAATCCGCCGAGCCTTCCAGAGAATTTGTCCAGTCCTTGTTTTATTCTTGCAACCAGATTTTTTTGCTTAAGCGCGCTAACTTCTTTTTTAGCTTTCTCGGCTTTTTCTTTAAGGCTTTTTTGATAATCTCGGGCAGCTCGACTTGCGAAACTCCGGTTATGAAAATCGAGTTTTAACGAATCGTCAGCACCGAATTCAACTTTAACCTTTATTTTCGGCTTACTGTTTAAAGCATTGTCCAATGCTCCGTTTGCAGTTTTTGCCGCATCAAAATCAGTTCGAACTTTCGCCATTCGAACATCCGCAAGTTTGTTTGCAAGATTGTCATTGTTTTTCGCAACTGCAACATTCGCCTTTACCCATGCCAGAAGTGCCGCTTTAAGAGGTACAAAGAAAGATTTTTCACGTTGATCGTATGCAAAATACGTTTTAACTTTATAAACCTTGGGTGATTTAAAAATATCGGCGCACGCGCCAACCGTTTTGTCAATTTCTTTTCCTTTAACAACAGGACTTGTTTTGCGTTCAATCCTGGAAAGCTCCGCATTTACCTGATTCGGAGGCATTTTATCTATAATTTCCCTTTTCAGAAATTCCAAATCATTTGATTTATCCACATAACTGTCCACCATCCACGACCCTTTCTTGTATTTATTTTCCTTTATTGAAATATATCCCCATTCAGGCCTAGCCGTTTTACCCTGAATCGAAACATAATATATTTTTTTATCTTTCGGAGAATAACGAAAAAGATAATTTTCCCAACCTTGTCCGAGACAAGCAACCATTTTCCCGACAGATTCCGGATCTTCCAGTGTATTCCATTTATCATGATAGCGTTTTTTAGGATGTTTATGAAAATATTCATAAAGCTTTATCTTTCTGTCACGATCAAACAATTCTCCCTCCTCTTTGCTTTTTTTAATGAACGCCACTAATTCTTCTCCATATGGTGAAACAACTTTACCTCCTCTATGTTCAACGGGAAGGCCGCTGTCCGCGGGATCATTAACAAGCTC
>JAJRYP010000043.1 GCA_024275695.1 Patescibacteria group bacterium
CTTTAAGCGCTTCAATAATTGGCCGCTTTAACGTCCCGTAATACTCTTTATTATGAACAATTGCATATTCAAGTAACTCGCCTTCTTCAATCATCCTTTCAAATTCATCATGATCAACAAAATGATAGGTGGCACCGTCTTCTTCTCCGGGACGCGGATCACGTGTTGTAGCTGAAATCGGATATTCCCATTCCGGATGAATCTCTTTTAAATGTTCGATAACCGTCCCCTTTCCAACTCCGGACGGCCCAACGATCAAAAACAGTTTTCCTTTTAGTTCTGCCATATACTAGCGCCAATTTAAATTAATGCTTCCTTATTATAAAGATTTTATCAAAAAAGTCACACTTTAAGGGACCTCGCTTTGCTCGATTACATTTATTGCATACTCCGCTGTGCCCCGTGCGTGTTAAGGGATTGAATTTTACCGCTAATACTGCTATAATGTTAAGATTTCACAATTTGAAAATAGAAATCAAACATCGCAAAAGCCCTTTGAAAAAAAGAAAAATAAAAGCCGGGAGGACCCGGGGTTATGAAGATGTTCCTTCATGATCTTCTCCTCCCTACTTTTCGATGGCAGCCGACTACTGCCACTGAAGAAGTAGCCTCCTTCTCTCATTTTTATGAGAGAAAGGCAGGACCTACCAAAAAACACAAAAACAAACGAAACAAAAATTTTTCCCAAATTTATTTTGGACAAAAAAATAGAAACAAAAAAAAAGACGATGGTGGCTCCGTCATAAAATAAACCATCCAAAGAACGGTAGGGAGATAGCCCAAATTTAACTTCAGGGCTATGCCGTAACAGGAACTCTTAGTCGAACCTGTTACATGCCGCTCTTTGATCCCTTGAGATCTCTGTAATTCGAAAAATTGCAGATACGATCTTGAGAGAGATTAAAGAGCACTACGTTGAGGCGTATGCCTCACCTCTGCTTTTACCATTTTTATATGGCAAGTATGTGAAATCAGGTATACGCCTCTTACTTTCTTTTACACGATAATCTTCGTGCTTCTTCGTCGACTTCCCTCCTCGCTCGCACACGACCCGATGGTCGCTTTGTTCGATTATCGCGGGAAATCTCGGTGTCAAATTAGGCTTTTCCCAAAGTTTTCTCTCCCTCATTCCATCCTACGGGACATAAATCGCCTGTTTGGAATGCTTTTATTAAACGTACCAGTTCGTCCACGTTTCGACCGATTGTAAGGTCGTTTACAGTGTAGCTTTTTAAAATTCCGTCCGGATCTATAATGAATGCTCCACGTAAACTGATTCCTTCTTCCCGTAAAAGAACATTATAATCACAACTCACATGTTTTGTAATGTCGCTAAGAAGCGGATATTCGAGATCACCGATTTCTTTTAGCCAGGCTTCATGAGAATAAACACTGTCCACGCTTACTCCGAGAACTTGCGCGTTAACTTTTTCAAAATCGGAATGTTTTTTGCTGAGTTCAATTAACTCGGTTGGACAAACAAATGTAAAATCCAGCGGATAAAAGAATAACACTACCCATTTCCCTTTAAAATCTTCGAGATGATAGTGCTTCTTGTCTCCTTTATAGTATCCTTCCATTTTAAATGTCGGGGCCTTTTTCCCGATTTGAAGATTGCGGCAACAGGAGTCGAAACAACAATCTTCCGTGTTTTCATGATGTGTCATAACGTTGTTTTTAAATAATAAATTTTAATTAACAGGAATGATTCCTGATTTCAATTATATATCTTTTAATTATATTTGCAAATTATTTTTAATAAATTTAGGTTTTTAATAAATTTGACCTTGGAATATTAAACTATATAATTAGTAAAGGAATTCGCTCCGCTCACGCTTGCGCTTCGCCTTAGCTCGGCGGGACACTCGGCTTCGCTCCGTGCGTGGAAGATAAACAAACTTTTTATGGCTAAAGTGTTAATAATTTTCGGCAGTACGGGTGGGAACACGGAAATCGTTACGGACGAAGTAGCCGAAATTTTAAGCGCCGACGAACATAAAGTAACTGTAAAACGCGCGGAAGAAAGCAATGTTAACGATCTGAAAGGTTACGGTCTTTATATTTTTGCAAGTTCAACATATGGCCAGGGACTTCTACAGGATCACATGCTGAAATTTTTTCATAAGGTTAAACAAACCGGTGTAAAAGGAAGAAAATGTGCCGTTATAGGACTCGGCGACAACAAATACAACACCGAATATGTTATTGAGGCGGTAAAAATTCTTGAAAAAGGAATTAAAGAAATTGAAGGAGAACTCGTTATCCCGGCACTTCGAATAAATAAAACTCCCATCCCTTATCTCGACACATCCGTTAAGGACTGGGCGAAAAAATTATCTAAAAAAATTAAATAATATATGGAAAGAACAGTAATAAGAATTGCGGGTGAAAGTGGAATGGGCTTACTTAGCAGTGGTCACATTATTAGTCGCGCACTTAAAGATCTTGGCTTTTATATCGCTTCGGAAAGAGAGTTCCCTTCATTGATTAAAGGTGGGAGTTCGAACGTTCAAATAGACTTTAGTACAAAAGATATCAGATCACGCTCAAACAAGATTGATATTGTTGTGGCGCTTGATCGTGCCGGACTTCTTTACCATATCGACATGATAAAGCGTGGCGGGATTTTGATTCACGGATATGAAAGGCATCATTTAATTCCGGCACTAAAAGAAAAGGCAAAAAAGAAAGGAATTAAAGTTTTATATTTGCCCGCCAGGCAAATCGCAAGATCACTCGGAGGAAGTTCCGTAATGGTAAACATGGTTCTTCTCGGCCTTCTATGGAGAGTTCTTGGATTCGATATAAATAATTTAAAAAAGGAGGTTAAACATCAGTTCGCATCAAAACCAAAACTTTTAAAAATAGATTTAAAATGTGTGGACGCGGGATATAAAGGCAAGGATATAAAAAAGATTCCACAGCTTGAAATTAAACGTAATAAAAAAGCACCCAAGAAAATATTAATTGATGGCACAACTTCCATCGCACTTGGAGCAATTCAAGCGGGAATGAGAGCGTACTACGCCTATCCGATGAGTCCTTCCAGCGGCATTCTAACCTATATTGCCGCTACTTCTCATGAAACCGGCGTTCTTGTAAAACAGGCCGAAGATGAAATCACCGCCGCGCAAATGATGATCGGTTCCATGCTTGTAGGATGTAGAGCTATGATTGCCACGTCGGGCGGAGGTTACGATCTCATGACGGAAAGTGTCTCTTTATGCGGGATGAATGAAACACCGGCTGTATTTATAATCGGGCAACGACCGGGTCCCGCAACGGGACTTCCAACATGGACTTCTCAAGGAGATTACAATCTCGCGATTCACTCCGCGCACGGGGAATTCCCGCGAGCGGTTATCGGGTGCTCGGATCCGCATTCGTCATACGAATTAATTCAACATGCGTTTAATATCGCGGAAGAATATCAGATCCCGGTAATAGTCCTTTCGGAAAAAACGGTTTATGATACACATTTGACAGTTGATCACTTTAAGCACAAAAAAATTCCGATAAAACGAGGACTTGTCACCGGTCCAAAAGAACTTGAGAAATTACAATCAAGTGATAGATATAAAATCACGCCTTCCGGAATTTCAAAAAGATGGCTTCCCGGAAGTTCGCCGGCTTATTATTACGCGAACGGTGATGAACACTGGGAAAGCGGAGAGCTAAATGAAGAAGCAAATGAAGCTAAAATTATGATTGAAAAAAGAATGAGAAAAGAGAAAACTCTTTTAAAAAATCTTCCGGCACCCAAAATATATGGGACAAAAAAAGGCGCGAAAATTTCATTTATTGGTTGGGGAAGTAGTAAAAATACAATGCTCGACGTAATTCGGGCATATAAAACAAAAGGAGTGGAAGTTAATTATTTACATTTTGATTACTTGTGGCCGTTAAAAGCGGATGCTGCAAAAAGATTTTTTGAAAACAATAAAAATGTTCATTTAATTGAAGGAAATTACCAGGGACAATTTGGTCAACAAATTGAAGTAAAAACCAAGAAAGAATTTAAAGGAAAATTATTAAAATATGACGGACGTCCGTTTTTCTTCGATGAAGTTATGTCGTACGCTTTAAAACATTAATTATGCCAAAATCAAAAAACGAAATATCTAAAGTTTTAAAAACACTTTCAAGACGTAAAAATATATACGTTGAATATGAAGGTGAGGAAGTTATCACGTGGTGTCACGGTTGCGGCAACTATAATATTCAAAACGCACTCAAAAGAGCATTGACCCTGGAAGGATTTAAATATCGTGATGTACTTCACGCTTACGACATTGGATGTAATGGAAACGGTTCTGATAAAATCGGAGGATACACCGTACATGGTCTTCACGGACGTTCAATCAGTCTTGGCGCGGGCGCGGCACTTGGGAATTCCGGATTAAAAATTATAGCTTCAGGTGGAGATGGAGGAACGATGAGCGAAGGTATTAATCATTTGGTACATGCTGTCAGAAGTGACTACCCAATGCTTTTTATTCTGCATAACAATCACAATTATGGACTTACGACCGGACAGGCTTCCGCCACAACTCCAAAGGGATTTGCAATGAATGGATCGCCCGATGGCGTTGTTGTCAAGCCGATGAATCCTTCTGAATTTGTTCTCGGATTAAATCCGACTTTTGTTGCCCGCAGTTTTTCCGGTGATATTAAACACATGACAAAGATACTCAGAGCGGCATTAAAACATAAAGGATTCGCGTTTGTTGAGATGCTTCAAGTTTGTCCGACATACAACAAGGCAACTCCGCAAGAATGGTACCGGGATCGAATCAAATACATCGAAAATTTAAAAAAATATGACCCTGTTGATCCGGATGCCGCAAAAAAAATAGTGCAAGATTTCGAAAAAGAAATTTATCTTGGAATTTTTTACCAAAAAAAGAATCAGGCGCCTTTCCAAAAACGTCTGCCAAACCGAGAAGGGATAAAAACATCACCACATGAAGAAGTAAAAAACTTCAATATTTCAAAATTTCTTAAGGCTTTTGAGTAAACCTTCCGCACATTTGAATAAAATATTCATGAACTGCCAAACCTGATGTGAGTTCAGGATGAAATGTTGCAACAAGCATGTTTTTTTCACGCGCCATAATAATTTCGTTTCTCGAATTTCTGCTAAGCACATCAACATTTTCAGACACGTCAATAATTTTTGGTGCGCGAATGAAAATTGCATGAAACCGCTTTTTTTCATCGTTCAAATTTAATACTACATCCTCTTCAAAACTATCAAGCTGTCCCCCATATGCGTTTCTTTCAATCTCAATATTCATTAATGAGAGACCTTCACTTGACTTGTTACCTTTAATTTTTTTTGAAAGTAGAATCGCTCCGGCGCATGTTCCAAAAACAGGTAGTCCGTTTTTGATAATTTTAATCAATTCATCTCGAAACGATTGCTTTTTCATTAAAATAGACATTGTCGTACTCTCCCCTCCCGGAATTATTAATCCGAAAATCCCTTTTAAATCTTTTTTTTGTCTAATTTCACGCACTTCTACATTAAAATGTTTTAACATCTGCGCATGTTCAAAAAAAGCACCTTGTAATGCAAGAACTCCAATTGTTATTTTTTCATCTACCATCCTCTTTCCGCATAACGAGTATCAAGATCTTTAATTTCTTTGCTTTCCATGGCCTCCCCGAGATTCTCGGAAACTCTTGCTATAATTTCCGGTTCATGAAAATGAGTTACAGCCTTAACGATTGCTTTTCCTCTCTTAACAGGATCACTTGCTTTAAAAATTCCGGAACCTACAAACACACCATCAAGGCCCAGTTGCATCATTAAAGCTGCGTCTGCCGGCGTGGCAATTCCTCCGGCCGCGAAATTAACTACGGGCAGCTTCCCTGTTTCGGCCACTTCTTTTACCAATTCATAGGGAACCCTTTGTTGTCTTGCGTATTCTTTTAAAGTTTTTTCAGCTCCATATTTCAATTCCTCAATTTCACCAAAAAGTGTACGCGCGTGCCTAACCGCCTCAACAACATTTCCGGTCCCGGCTTCCCCTTTCGTCCTAATCATTGTAGCACCTTCCGAAATCCGTCTTAAGGCTTCACCTAAATTAGTGGCTCCACACACAAAAGGAATATTAAATTTTGCCTTATCAATATGAAATTTTTCATCTGCCGGAGTTAAAACTTCACTCTCGTCAATATAATCTATTCCAAGCGATTCAATAACCTGCGCCTCCACAAAATGACCTATCCTGACTTTTGCCATAACCGGAATCGAAACCGCTTTCTTAATATTTTTAATTAATTGCGGATCACTCATTCGCGCAACTCCTCCATCCTTTCTAATATCCGACGGGACTCTTTCAAGTGCCATAACGGCGCAAGCTCCGGCCTCTTCGGCAATTTTCGCATGCTCCCGGGTAACCACATCCATGATTACTCCGCCTTTAAGCATCCGGGCAAGACCGCGTTTTAAAGTTTGAGTATTTTTTTTCATAATTTGTTATACGTCATAAAGATAGGCAGACATATTATACTGAACAAAGTACCCACATCAATCTAAAAACGTAAAATCGATTTTATTTTATTTATTTTTGACAAATTTTGCAAAGACTTTTAGAATTTGTGTCTTGTTGATTTTAACTTTAATAAAAAATGGAGAATGAAAACAACAACGGTTCAGAGAGCCAATTACCACGGGAAAATAAAATATATTATCAACCGGAAACGGATGAATTCCCGAATAAACCGGGTGAAACTCAAGGTGACCCTGCAATTAGCCATGTTGTAGCGCAAGTTGTTAACGCGGAAACGGAAACGCCGGATGAAAACCCCCTTGAAGGAATTACCGTTTATATAGTTGATGATGAACCGGCTATTGCAAGAATTACGGCAAAAATAATAAAGAGCGCGGGCGGAGTGGAAATCACAACCGATAATGGCGAAGAATGCCTAAGTCTTCTACAAGCAGCCGGAAAAAATATAGCCGTATTAACCGATTATTCAATGCCGGAAATGAACGGTCTGGAAGTTGCCAAAGCTATCCGACAGTTTGAAAACGGCAAAAACATACCGGTTATAATGGTAAGCGGCGGCGGTTTAAACGAGGCTGAAATTCAAGCGGCGTTGATGGATGAAACTATAGACGCCTTTGTGGGAAAACCGTTTATGCCGGATGATATTATATTGACTGTAAGAGAAATTTTCGATAAGAAAAATGCATAAAGCTTTTTTCCTTAACACAAATTAATGAAGGATAAGACGAGTTTGAAGATTCTTTTCCTACTTAGTATATTACTATTCTTTTTACTTATAATCAGAGTATTTATTACGGAAAGAACCGGTTATCTGTTTTTAATATGGAATCTCTTTCTTGCATGGATTCCCTTATTACTTTCATTATTAATAAATTATGTCCACTCGAAAAAATTCAACTATAAAAATTCATTTTTAATAGTACTTGGACTTTTATGGTTATTTTTTTATCCGAACGCGCCATATATGATTACCGATTTTATTCATTTAAGTCGGTACACTTTCATGTCAATCAAAGAACAAAATTATTTGTTTAATACGTATGTTTTTCATACTGATTTATTAATGTGGTATGACTTTATTCTTTTATCGCTATCAATTGGAATCGGCATCTTGCTTGGATTTATTTCACTTTTTATACTTCAAAAAATCGTAAAAAAATATTTCAACTTAAAAACAGGTTGGTTATTTGTAACCGGCACTTTATTTTTAACAAGTATCGCAATTTATATCGGGAGATTTATCAGATTAAACAGTTGGGATGTTTTTACAAAACCATTCGCGGTTATATCTATTGTAATTGAAAAATTGAACTTTGAATTTTTAATCTTTACAGTATTATTTTTCATACTATTAAAAGGAAGTTATATTGCGATTTACGGTCTTTTGTCATTATCGAAAAAATAATTTGACTTTGATTTTTTAACTCTATAGTTTTTCTTTAGTTATTAACAGATATTAATTATGGCGAAAATTAATTTTGGCGGCGTTGAAGAGAATGTAGTAACTCGCGAGGAATTCCCGTTGGAAAAAGCACGTGAAGTTTTGAAAGACGAAACCGTTGCCGTACTTGGATATGGAGTTCAAGGACCGGGACAGGCATTAAATTTAAGAGACAACGGCATAAATGTAATTGTCGGACAAAGGGAAGGATCAAAAAGTTGGGATAAAGCAATTGCGGACGGATGGATCCCCGGCGAATCTTTATTCCCCATCGAGCGGGCGGCGGAAAAAGGAACCGTTTTAATGTATCTACTTTCGGACGCGGGACAAAAAGCTGTTTGGCCGATTATAAAACCATATTTAACAAGCGGTAAAACATTATATTTTTCACATGGATTCGCAATAACTTACGGTGATCAAACAGGTGTCGTTCCTCCAAAAGATATTGATGTTGTACTTGTAGGACCAAAAGGACCGGGCGGTCTTGTTCGAAAACACTATCTTAACGGAAAGGGTGTAAATTCCAGTTATGCGATTTATCAAGATGCGACGGGGAACGCGAAAGAAAAATGTCTGGCTCTTGGAATCGCGGTAGGTTCGGGATATTTATTTGAAACAACTTTTCAAAATGAAGTTTATAGCGATCTAACAGGTGAAAGAGGAGTCTTAATGGGAGCAATGGCAGGTATAATGGAAGCTCAATATAACGAACTTCGTAAACACGGACACAGTCCCAGTGAAGCATTCAATGAAACTGTCGAGGAGGCTACTCAAAGTTTGATCCCTCTAATTGGCGAAAACGGAATGGATTGGATGTTTGCAAATTGTTCAACAACAGCGCAACGAGGAGCGCTGGATTGGAAAAACAAATTTCGGGACGCGGTTGCACCCGTATTCAGCGATCTCTATGAAAGCGTTAAGAACGGAACTGAAACAAAAATTGTTTTGGAAAAAAACAGTCAGCCGAATTATCGCGAAGAGTTAGATAAAGAACTTGCCGAAATGGGTAACAGTGAAATGTGGCAGGCCGGGAAGGAAGTTAGAAAATTACGTCCGGAAAGCTAAGTAAGTTTCATTGCAATAGTTAGACGAGTTATTTATTATAAAACAGCTAAAGTATTTAAAATAAAATGTTATGAACGAGATATGGTTTTACACTCTTGTAAGCGTATTTGTCGTAAGTATCATCTCCCTGATTGGTGCAATAATAATGATAATAAATCAGAAATCCATTAAAAAGTTTTTGATTTTTATGGTTTCTTTTGCAGCCGGTGCAATGCTTGGAGATGTATTTATACATATGCTTCCGGAACTCGCGGAAGAAGGAGGTTTAACGATGACGACATCGCTATATATATTGCTTGGAATTCTTATATTTTTTATTTTAGAAAAAATCATACATTGGAGACACTGCCATTTATCCGCAACAAAAGATCATATACATTCTTTGGCGTTTATGAATCTTGTTGGAGACGCGGTGCATAATTTTATTGACGGAATTTTGATCGCGGGCAGTTTCTTACTAAGCGTACCGGTTGGAATTGCTACGACAGTTGCAGTAATTCTTCATGAAATTCCTCAAGAAATGGGAGATTTTGGAGTTTTGCTTCATTCCGGAATGAAACCTAAAAAAGCGCTTTTATTTAATTTTCTTTCCGCTTTAACGGCTGTAGTAGGAGCATTAATTGTTTTGCTAATTGGAATAAATAACGAGTATATAATTCAAATAATCATTCCTGTTACAATGGGCGGATTCATTTATATCGCGAACGCGGATTTAATTCCGGAGCTTCATAAAGAAACAAAAATATCTCACTCAATATTACAATTAATTAGTTTTCTCATAGGAGTGGCTATTATGTTTAGCCTATTGTACTTGCCGGTTCACTAAAAACGATTCACGCGTTTCACTAAAAAGACCCCGGTTTTTAGGGAGGTTTTTTAAGAAACAGTACTTTAGGCATGCCAAAAGGAACGGTTTGCATTTTGACGAACACGGGGAATTAATCCCTTTTGTTCCGTATCTAAACGCCATTGACATATTCAAAA
>JAJRYP010000044.1 GCA_024275695.1 Patescibacteria group bacterium
CAAAAGAAGATTACTTTGCCCGGAAAAAGGAAATGTTGACGGGAAGTCGGAAAAGAATGAACGAAATTTTTGAAATATTTTTGAAACTTCGAGCGAATCGAAAAGTTAAGAATTATCATTGGATGAACACTGAAAATTGTACTGGCGATTATATTCAAAATTCTAAAAATTGTATTAATTCCTATAATATTGATAACAGTGAAGATCTTCGAAATGTTTTGTTCGGAGTTGAGACAAAAGATTTGTTTAATTGCACGTATATCGGGCATAAAAGTGAGGTTAATTATAATATGATGGCCACTTTTACAGCTTCTCACTCAAAGTTTAGTTATTTTGTTTTTGATAGTAGTGATATTGAGTACTGTGAGCAGATTATTAGTTGTAATAATGTGTTTGGATGTAACGGGATTAAGCATAAAAAGTTTTGTATTCTAAATAAGCAATATTCGGAAGAGGAGTATTACGTATTGCGCGATCTAATTATCGAACATATGAAAAAAACGGGGGAATGGGGGAAATTTTTTCCTCCAGATTTAGCGTGTTTTGCTTACAATGAGAACACGGCACATCAGTATTTCCCTTTAACTAAAGAGCAAGCTTTAGCTTATGGATATAAATGGAAAGATCCTGATCCAAAAGAATATGAGAAATCAGATGCGGTTGTTCCGGATAAAGTTCTTGAACTTAATGATTCGATTGTTGATAAAGTTTTGGCATGTAAAGATTGTGGCCGAAATTATAAATTCAATAATGCTGAATTACGATTTTATCAAAGACAAAATGTTCCGGCTCCGGACGAATGCTCGGAATGCCGGCATAAAACAAGGTTAGATATGAGAAATGGAGTGAAGCTTTGGGATAGAAATTGTGAGAAGTGTAATGTGGGTGTTAAAACAACTTATTCCCCAGATTGGCCGGAAAAAGTTTATTGCGAGAAATGCTATTTAAAGGAGACTGTCGGATGAGTACCGGGTACTGTTTAGGTCGACAAATCAGGCGTAATCATAAACCGCATGCTCCAGTTCCCGTCTTCGTTTTTTTCCAGGCAAACAATCCCGCCTTGCCGGAATTCGATGATTGGCTTTTCGGCATTTCCCGTAAGAAGAAGCGAAGAAATTTTTTGCATGAACGGCAGGTGACCGACGAGCATCAATCCATCGTGTAATTGATCCACCCAAACAGTTACGTCGTCCATTGGTTTTAGGCCTTCTTTTTCTTCGGTTTGTCCACCCGAGAGGAGGTGTTTCGCAAAAATTTCAGCGGTTTGTTTTGCTCGCAATTTAACGCTATGGAAAATCGCGTTAACTTTTATTCCTTCATTTGCGACATATAACGCGACTTTTTCACAATCTGATCGTCCTTTATTAGATAAGCTTTCTTCCGGGTCGATGTCTTTTGAAAGTTGATTGCCGTGTTGTACTAAATAAAGTTTCATAGTATGATTATACCCTTGTTTTTTTAATTTGTAAAAAGGTATAATTTGCCCGGATGCGAAGCAAAGCTGAGTTGTCCCGTTGAGCTAAGGCGGAGCGCAAACGTGGGCGTGGCGAACACCTTTTGAAATATTATGGAAAAACATTCTTGTAAAAATTGTGGCAACAATTTCGAAATCACAAAAGATGATGTGGAGTTTTATAATAAATTAGCAATTCCGAAGCCGACTTTTTGTCCTGATTGTCGTTTACAACGGCTTTTATCTTGGCGAAACGAAAATGTTTACTACAGTCGCACGTGCGATATGTGTGAAAGTAATATAATTTCCGTTCATTCACTAAAGCAGCCTTATCCGGTTTTTTGTAACAAGTGTTGGTGGAGCGATAAGTGGTATGCTTTAGATTACGGGCATAATTTTGATTTTGATCGCCCGTTTTTTGATCAGTTTATAGAACTTCAAAAAGAGATCCCACAAATTGCGATGATGAACGACAACGGAGTTGTGAGCGAAAACTCGGAATATTGTCAGGATTTTGCCTTTGGTAAAAATTGTTATCTTGTGACCGGAAGTTGGAAAATTCGTGATTCTTTCTACAGTAACAATACAAATCATGTTCAAAATGTTGTTGATTGTTCTTCTGTTAATCTTGAATCGGAACTTGTGTATGAGTCCGTACATTCGCAGAAATTGTACAACTGCAGCTTTATGCAAGTTACGACAAATTGTACGGACTGTCATTTTGGATATGACCTAAAAGGCTGCAAGGATTGTTTTGGTTGTATCGGGCTTCGTCAAAAGCAATATTTTATTTTTAATGAAGCGCACACGGAAGACGAGTACCGTAAAAAAATGTCGGAAATTAATTTAGGATCTTATAAAACTCTCGAAAAAGTGAAAAAAGATTTTGCCGAATTTATTTTACGTTTTCCAAGAAAGCACGTAAATCAAATAAATTGTGAAAATTGTTATGGTGACAATTTATATAATTGTAAGAATACCCTCGGGTATGATTGTTTCAATGCCGAAGGATGTAAATATTTTTATAAAGGCGACCATCCGCAGTTTTGTTACGACATTTATCAGAGTGGAAATTCGCAATGGTGCTACGAGTCTGTAACTCCCGATGATTCTTTTATGACCGCGTACAGTTTGTGGTGTTGGAAAGATAAGCATGTTTTTTACAGTGACAATTGTCATTCATCGGAACATTTGTTCGGATGTATTTCACTCCGGCGTCAAAAATATTGCATCTTGAATAAAAAATATTCGCAAGAAGAGTATGAAAATTTGAAAACGCGCATTATCGAACATATGAAAAAGACCGGAGAATGGGGCCGGTTTTTCCCGATTGAGAAATCGCCGTTTGGCTATAACGAAACAGTCGCGCAGGATTATTTCCCGCTAACGAAAGAAACGGCTTCGGAAAGAGGCTATAAATGGAAAGATCTTGATCCAAAAAATTATCGGGAATCGACGTACAAAATTCCGGATAACATCAATGATGTATCGGATTTGATTGTTAGTGAAATTCTTGCGTGCGGCGAATGTAAAAAAAATTATAAAATCGTTCGCGGCGAACTTGCGTTTTACAGAAAAATGAATCTGCCTATACCGAGGAAGTGTCCGAATTGTAGACGCAAAGATCGCATGAAATTACAAACGCCAAAAAAATTATGGAAAAGAACGTGCAGTAAATGTGGCATTGAAATTCAAACTGCTTTTGCTCCCGAGAGGCCGGAAATTATTTACTGCGAGCAGTGCTATTTGAAGGAAATTGTTTAAAAAACAAAATTCAATTGTTGTTTGATAAGACGGCATTTTGATTCTTTCAGGTGTCCGATTTTTTTAATGAGTCTTTTTTTATCTATCGTTCGGATTTGAAAAAGAAGCATAACCGAATCTTTTTTAAGCTTACTTTCTTTTTTTGAGAGAAACCATGTTATTAAAGAATCTTTTGCTTTTAAATTTGATGTGATAGGGATAATAATTGTAGTTGAAAGGTTTTTGTTTAATATATCGTTTTGTATTATAAGAACCGGCCTTATACCTTTTTGTTCATGACCTTTTATTGGATTTAGATTTGTGAGATAAATGTCACCTTGTTTCATAATCTAATAATTTTGTTTATCAATTTCCCCCTGAATAGCAAGCCATGTATCTTCGTCGGGCAGATCATCAAATTCTATTTTTGCAATTTTTTTCGCATCTGCTTTAAGTTTATTTTTAAGCCAAAAATCAACAGCACTTTCAATAAGCGCACTTTTAGTAGTCTTTTGATCTTTTGCAATTTTAGTTAATTGTTGCTCAAGCTGTTTAAGCAGAGTAATACAAATTTTACTTTTAGACATCCCTGTTTGTAGTAATAATTGATATGACATATATATCATACTATTAAGTAATACTTCCTTTCAAGGAGAAATAATTAAATTGAAGAAAATTGAAAACATCTAAATTCTACCAATAAATTGTAAAAATAGTTTAAAATAATTATTAAAAGTGATATGTTTCAGATGTAGATTATTAAGTCGATTTATGCAAAAAAAATGCAAAAATTGCGGCGTTCAGTTCACGATTGAAGACGAAGATCTAAAGTTTTATGAAAAAGTTTCTCCCGTATTTAATGGAAAAAAGTATTTAATTCCGCTGCCTGAATTATGTTCGGATTGTAGACAACAAAGGAGGCTTGCTTTTAGAAACGAGAGAATGCTTTATAAGAGCAGATGCAGTCTATGTGGCGAACCAATGATCTCAATTTATTCTCCGGACAAAGAGTATTTTGTTTATTGTTCCAATTGTTTCTGGGGAGACAAATGGAATGCTTTAAGTTATGGGCGCAATTTTGATTTTTCGCGTTCTTTTTTTGAGCAATGGAAAGAACTTTGGGACATTGTTCCAAAATTAGGACTTTTGGTTTTGGGAGATAATGTGAATAGTGATTACACGCACGATAATTATCGTCTTAAAAATTGTTATCTTGTTTTTGACGGGGAACAGGCGCAGGATTGTTATTATGGAGAAACATTTGATCATTTAAAAGATAGTATTGATTTCCTTGCTGTTAAACATTCGGAGCTTTTATATGAATGCGTGAATTGTCAAAATTGTTATAATTTAATCTTTTCACGGTATTGTCATAATTGTTCGGATTCTGCGTTTCTCATAGATTGCGTTGGTTGTAAGAATTGTTTCGGATGTGCGAACTTGCATAGAAAGGAGTATTATATTTTTAATAAACCGCATACAAGGGAGGAATATGAGAAGAAAATGAGATTTTTAAAATTACATCAATATAAAAATCTTCAGAAAACACAACATCTATTTGAAGATTTTTGTGTCAACCAGCCTAAAAAAGTTTATAGAGGTCAGATGAACGAAAATGTTACAGGAGATAACTTAACGCAATGTAAGAATACTTTTGAGTCATATGATTGTAATGGTCTTCGCGATTGTAAATTTTGCACTAATATGCTTATGGGGGCAAATGATTGCATGGATATAAATATTTGGGGAGACAGATTAAATTTAGCTTATAACTCTGCCGGTGTTGGAGCCGGAGCTCAAAGTATGATCGGCTGTTATTATTGCGGCTTTGATTCGAATAACATTTATCACTCAGCTTTTTGTTGGAAGGGCTCAAGTGATTTGTTTGGGTGCGTTGGTCTTACCCATAAAAAATACTGTATTTTAAATAAAGAATATTCAAAAGCAGAGTATTATGAATTGGTGGGACGAATTGCAAGGCATATGCAAAAAACAGGGCAGTGGGGAGAATTTTTTCCGATACCGCTTTCCTCTTTTGGATATAATGAAACAGTGGCGCAGGAATACTTTCCGTTAACAAAAGAGCAGGCGGCTAATAAGGGATATAAATGGAAAGATCCCGATCCGAAAGAATATGAAGATCAGACGTATAATTTACCTGATGATATTTTTGAAATACATGATAGTATTACAAATGAAATTCTTGCATGCGTGGATTGCGGAAAAAATTATAAAATAATAAAGCAAGAATTGAGTTTTTATAAAAAAATAAAATTGCCAATACCAAGAAAATGTCCCGATTGCAGGCATAAAGTAAGAATGGCATTTCGAAATCCAAGGAAACTGTATAACCGTAAGTGTGATAAATGTGGAATCGCGATAAAAACCGCTTATGCACCGAACAGGCCTGAGATGATATACTGCGAGCAGTGCTATTTGAAGGAAATTGTTTAAATTTTCATTTATTATGAAAAATGCTATTTTTACAGTGTTATTTTTTTAATATGAATTTATCTAATCAATCGACTGATGGAAAAAATTGTCTCAACAAAATCATGTATTAAATGTGGCGATCAATTTACCATCACTGATTGTGATTTTGAATTTTACCAAAAGCTGGATGTTCCCGAGCCGACTCATTGTCCGGTATGTCGCAATAAACGTAGAATGGTTTGGAGAAATGATCGAACCTTTTATAAACGTAAATGTGATATGACAGGAGATTTAATGATTTCGATTTATCCCGAAGATGCGCCATTTCCGGTTTATCATCCGGAGGCATGGTATAGCGATAAATGGAATCCAATGGAATTTGGGCGGGATTATGATTTCTCAAAGTCCTTTTTTGAGCAATATCATGAACTTTTTTTAAAAGTTCCGCGTCTTGGAATTGATATTGTAAATTGTTAAAACAGTTATTATTGCAATTATTGCGGTGATGACAAAAATTGTTACTTAGACATAGCCGGTGAGGCTAACGAAGATTGTTACTATAATCTTTTCATAAAATATTCAAAGGACTGCGCGGATTGTACGTTTGTTTATAACAGTGAGCTTTGTTACGAATCGATTAATTGTTACAACTGTCATAATGTTCGGTATTCCATGTATTTGGACAACTGTTCAAGTTGCGCTTTTTGTTATGATTTGAAAGGTTGTAACGATTGTCTTTTTAGTTACAATTTACGTCACAAAAAATATCATATTTTCAATCAGAAATATTCCAAAGAGGGATATGAGCAAAAACTGGCCGAGCTTCAATTTGGCTCGTTTAAGGCGCTTCAGGCTGAAATCAAAATGTGGAAGGATATGATGAAACAGGCGATTCATCGTGATATGTACAATTTAAATTCAGAAAATTGTACGGGGAATAATATTAAAAATTCAAAGAATTGTCATAATGTTTACAATGTTGTTAATTGTGAGGATAGCAAATTTTTATATGACGTTTTGGACGCGAAAGATTGTTACGATATGAATTATTCTTTGTATAAGCCGGAAGTTGCTTATGAAATTATAAGCACTTTAAGTATGAAGTTTTCCGCATTCAGTTTAACAAGTCATTATTGTAATAATGTTTTTTATTGTGATAATTGTAATAATTCTTCAAATCTTTTTGGCTGCACAGGCTTAAATCAAAAGAAATATTGTATTTTGAACAAGCAATATACAAAAGAGGAATATGAAAAGATGATACCGCGCATTAAAAAACATATGCGAAAGACGGGAGAATGGGGTGAATTTTTTCCTGCAAAACTTTCACCATATGGATATAACGAAAGTATCGCGAGTGAGTATTACCCGCTTACAAAAGAGGAAGCATTAGCTGCCGGTTATCCCTGGAGAGATAAAGAAGAGGCAAAGCGGCAGCCTCAAATGTACGAAATTCCGGATGATATTTCTGACGTACCAGATAGTATTACAAATGAGATTCTTGCATGCTCAAATTGCGGGAAAAACTACAAAATTATTGCTCAAGAACTTTCGTTTTATCACAAGATGCACCTTCCGATTCCGCAAAAATGTCCGGATTGCAGGCATCAAGATAGAATCGAGAGACGACACCCGCGGAAATTATGGATGCGTCAATGCGCGAGGTGCAATAAAGAAATTCAAACACCTTATACGCCGGAAAGGTCGGAAAGTACGTATTGCAAAGAGTGTTATTTGAAAACTGTTTATTAGAAAAAGCTCCTTAACGCTATAAATAGTTTGGTGCGGCTGAGGCTATTTTTATATCTATCTTGCTACAAAACTTGTCGCACCAAGCCATGCCAGATTGAAAATTGCTCTTTGTGTTTTTGCGAAAATCGGACTTTCAATAATTATTCCCATTAATTCCTTGGGATTCAAAGAAATAATCGCAACTTTATTTTCATAAATATTTATTTCGTATTCGAAACTAAATTCTTTTGAATTAACATAAAAAATTTCAACAAGATTACGGTCAAAATTTTTCGGATAATATTTTTTTATATAACTTTGCGCGTTTGCGGAAATTGGCGACAACATACGTGTTTTAATGCCCTTTTGTGTTTTTCGCGCGGCATAATCTTTAATAAATTTTTCTGAAAGCACCTTGGGAA
>JAJRYP010000045.1 GCA_024275695.1 Patescibacteria group bacterium
AAAAATTCGTGAATCTTCAGATACGATATTTGTCTGCCAGAAACCCATTTCAACAAGTGATTTGAAACTCATTGAGTGTGATGAAAAAGTTGCAAGCTTATGGGCGCGTTTTTGTTGCATCATCTGCCAGAACGTAGTTGAGAAAGCAACGATTCTTGAAAACGCGGGAAGTTTCCAAACATTATTGTGGAAAACCGGAATTGGCTGATAACTGGCCTTTAAAGGGTCTTTTTGACTCAAGAACTCGTACATGAGAACACCAAAATAGTTTGGAAAGGGGCGCGTGTCGATATCAAAAACCGAGACAATAACTTTTTCGTATGGAATTTTAAGTTCATCGATAATTTGTTCTTTTGCCTTTTTTGCGGCCCATGTTTCATTCGACCCTTTGCCCGGAATTTCGCCGGGAATATTTTTTGGATGTTTGGTAATTAGGAATTTGAAAAACTTATCGCCAAATTGCTCTTTAATTTTTTGCGCTGTCTTTTGTCCTTCTTCACCTGCCGCCTCCTCGGTCGCAAGAGCAACGATAAATGTATCCAGCGGATAATTTGATTTCACGATTGCTTCAAAAGTTTTTCGAATCAACTCGTATGGCTCGTTGAAAGTCGGTAAAATTATAAGATGCTTGTACTGTTTATAAGTGTCGCCGAATTTTTTTTCCACTCTTTTAAGCCAATTTTTTCGGATTCGCTTTTTAATTTCTCTATAACTAGAAATAAGATGGACCGAGAAAAGCACGCTTTTGGAAAACCAATACACGTCAAAAATAATAATGAAAATCGCTATAAAGGCCGGAGTGTAATACGACAGAATAAGCATTCCGAAAATAGTTCCCCATGAAAGAATCCCCGGGAGCATCTCCATTGCTCTGTAGAATTTCCTTTGGCCGGGATTCTCGATTTCGAGTGCGTTGCCAATTTTTGCATACCATTTGTCGGCTGCTGCCTCTTGCATATGTCGTTTAAGATTTATACCAGTCCGGACTGACCTGGGGATATTGTTTAAGTTGCTCAACCATAATTGCCTGAATCTCTTTTAACTTTTCTTCCGAGTCCGCTTCAAACCTGAGGGTTAAATTTGGGCTTGTATTTGAACATCTGACAGCTCCCCACGCCTTGGGCGAAAAATTTACGCGAACTCCGTCAATGGTTAGGCAATCGTAGTGCTTGGTAAAATGTTCGGTAAGTTTTTCCACGATTTCGAATTTTTTATCATCCGGACAATATGCTTTGAATTCGGGAGTTGTAAATGTGTGAGGTACGTCATCAAAAAGTTTCGAAAAAGGTTTGTCTGATTTTGAAAGAATTTCGAGAAGTTTTGCGGCCCCCAAAAATGCGTCGTCGAAACCGTAGTAATTTTCTGCGAAGAACAGATGGCCGCTCACTTCACCTGCGAGCGGAGCGCCAATTTCTTTCATTTTTGACTCGATGAACGAGTGGCCGGTTTTGGACATTACAGGCTGTCCACCGCGATTTTTAATGTCGTCGATTAGCGTTTGGGTGACTTTCACGTCAAATACGATTTTTGAGCCCGGCATGCGAGATAACAGATCGCGAGCGAGCACGAGCAGCAGGTAATCGGCCGAATAATGATGTCCCTCTTCGTCAACAATTCCGACACGATCACTATCCCCATCAAAACCAATTCCAATATCCGCGTTTTCTTCACGCACTTTTTTAATTAAATCAAGCATGTTTTCAAGCTCTTCGGGATTTGCTTCGTGATTTGGAAAATTACCGTCAAGCTCGCAATAAAGTTCTACAACCTCACAACCGAGTGTTCGCAGGAGGTCGGGCGCAAACTCCCCGGCCGTACCGTTTCCCGCATCTACAACTACTTTTAAAGGTTTCGCCAAAGTTACAAGATTCACTATGTCGTTCTTGTAATCTTCAAAAATTTCTTTCTCCTCATAGTTCCCCTCGCCTTCTTTAAACTCATTATTTTGGATAATTTTCAGAATTTCTTGAAGTTCGTCTCCGCAAATGCTGTGAGCGTTTTTTGCGACTATCTTAATTCCATTGTATTCCTTTGGATTATGACTGGCCGTTATATTAATACCTCCATCAAATCCGTATTTGCAAACTGCGTAGTAAACCATCGGTGATGGCGAAATTCCAATATTAATCACATTACATCCGGTCGCAATAAGCCCATCAATAAAGGCTTTTTGCAGCTCCGGAGAATGAAGTCGGTTGTCTCGCCCAACAACAACATTGAGCTTTGTGTTTGAACCGATACTCCGCTTAGATTCCGCGACTTGCGCAATACTTGAAGTATTAGCGGTTTTGAGTTCCGAATTAGACTCCGCGGCTTGCACGATATTCATGGCGTTATTAGAATTGGAGTCCGAATTAGACTCCGAGATTTTTTGAAGATAGGTCCCGGTTCCTTTCCCGATCAATTTTACGGTTTCGGGAGTGAGATCTACATTTGGAAATTTCTCCGTTGCCCGGGCAATTCCACGAATATCATACGCGCGAAAAATAAGAGGGTTGATTGTCATGCTGTTTAATAAAGTTACAAATAACTTTGCTCCAAAAGTGGCACTATTGTAGCAGGAAGCGGTGGCGCGGACAATGGTTACCGGGTAACCTCGCCTTATCCGGTAAGTTGAAGTTATCCGGTACCTCAAGGTTACCGGATACTATTAACCAGAATAAGGCCATTGCTCGGGTCTAGCTACCAATTTTTTCTTCACAGGATTTTCAGCAATATATTGAATTACTCTAGCAAGAGAAATCTGTGTCTTAACCGTTTTATTCTTGTAAGAGCCCTGAAATACATGACCCGAATGGTTATTTCTCTTATTAAAGTAGAACGCATAAGACAGCTGCAGACTCTTCATAAACTTAGAAATATTTTCCTTATGGCGCTCTGTTCTCACAAGTAAATGAAAGTGATTTGGCATAAGACAAAACGAAATAATCTCAACCGAGTGCTGCTTTTTAAACTTTGCAAGTTTATACATAAAATACTTATAGTCTACATCTTCTTTAAACAAAGTTCTTTTAGAAACGCCTCTGTTGTAGATATGGTAAACAACTTTTGGATATAAATCGGGTCTTCGCATGCATAAATTTTACCTAAAAGAAATCAAATTTTAGTAAAATTTGTTTAAAATGTATCCGGTAAGTGCCACGTACCGGATACGTCGAGGTTGCCGGATAACTTTACGAAACCATTCGCACACGTTCCTCACCTTTCCATGCCCGAACGAGCTTTACAACTTCGGGATGCACCCGTTTTTCCCAGGAAGAATCGCTCCTTTGCATTTTTTCGCGAATGCGGGTGCCTGAAATCCCGCTAACCATTTCGATATCCCGGATTTCATATTTCCCGTAACTAAGGTATAGCTCTTTGACGATTTGGGAGCCTGTGTAAACTTTGTAAACCGGAGGGATGTATTGATCAACATGGGCCGTCCACAAAAAGAAGTTTTCGACGTTTCGAATAGGTATGATCGCAAACTGCTCATGCTTCATGCCTTCGGCGAGCAGGGCGGTTTCGATCATTTGGAAACGTTCGCCGGCTGTGAAAGGATTTTCAGGTTCATGGTTTTCTTCGGCGCTTCCGATAACTATGATAAGGCGATCCTCTTTTTCCAAAGCTTTTTTAATAACAGACAAATGGCCAAGATGGAACGGCTGAAATCGTCCTACAAAAAGTGCTTGTTTTAATTTCGCATTCATAAAATTTAAGTTATTTGAATAATCGGCGCTGTTTCCAGTTTATGTTTGTTTAACTTCATTCGTTGGAAAAGACCGCGCACAAGCATTGGATTCATACCTTTTTCGATCAGAGCTTCTTCACCGGCATCGCGCTGCTTTAGAATCGTGTCGATCTCTTTGTATGAGCCGCCAAGTTCTTGTTCGTCGGTCTGACCCTCGAAAAGTTCGGCACTGGGCTGTTTATCTATAAGTTCTTGAGGAAGGCCGAGATATTCGGCAAGTTCAAATATCTCGCTTTTGTAAAGATCGCCAAGCACCATTATGTCCGAAGCAAGATCGCCGTGCTTTGTTCCGTAGCCCAGAAGAAGTTCGCTCTTATTTGAAGTCCCCAGCACCAGAGCATTAAAAGTGTTTGCAAAGTTGTACAAGATCGTCGCCCGTACGCGCGCTTTGTTGTTAATAAAGGCGGTATCGTTTTGCTTCCATGGAAGAGTGGCGTAATTCAAAATAAAAGAATTTATGGGCAGCAAGTAGTGTTCAATTTTCATAAATTCGCAAAGACCTTTTGCGTGAGTCGTATTTTCGGATTTGGTTAATCCGGTTTCGGGCATAATAATCGCCGCGACATTTTCGGCTCCAAGTGCGTCCGCGGCAACCTTTAAAGTGGTAGCGGAATCAAGACCACCGCTCAACCCCAAAACTCCTTTTTTAATGCCACTTTGATTCGAGTATTTCAGTAATCCGTCCGTAAGCTTTTTGTAAATGGCTGCGTTGCCCATTTGATTAAGTTAATGCGCGACTTATTGTACGCGTTTTTTTAGCGCCCTTGCAACCTCAAGATTTTGTGATTTTTTCTTGAGTTCGGCGCGCCTGTCGTACTTCTTTTTTCCTCTAACAAGTCCTATTTTCATTTTGATAAGACCACCTTTTAAATAAACTTCCAGCGGCACGCACGTAATCCCTTTTTCGTTAAGAGCTTTTAAAATTTTATCGATTTCCTTTTGACGAAGAAGCAATTTGCGCTTTCGAGTCGGAGCCAGTTTTTGATCACGAGCAAATTTGTATGGAGAAATATGAATTTCATTTGCCCAGACTTCACCCCGATTGTCTATATCGATAAAGCCGCCTTTTAAATTTATATTTCGGGCTCTAATCGATTTAACTTCCGGACCCGCAAGCTGAATTCCGGCCTCGAAAGTATCAAGGATTTCGTAGTCCGCAAAGGCTTTTTTGTTCTTTGTAAGAGACTTGGTGGACATTAATAATTGTTGTTTGCATTATGCTGTCTTCATTTGACAGAAATTTTGGCTATTGATCAAGGGAAAATTTTCATTAGATGAGGTTGCAAAACCTAAAAAATGGGGTATAGTAA
>JAJRYP010000046.1 GCA_024275695.1 Patescibacteria group bacterium
TATTGCCGGAAAGAAGAAACGAGCTCCAAAATGGATGCAAAAACTGGGACTTGAATGGCTTTTCAGGTTAATTCAAGAACCATCGAGGTGGAAACGCATTTACAACGCAACAATCAAATTTCCAAGTAAAGTAATTAATAATCTCCGTTAAGTTATTTCTTCTTTCGCGGCCGTCCTCTTTTTTTAGTTTTCTTAACAGCGGCTTCCGCCAGTTCCTCACCTCTGTGAGCGAGAGATTCCAAAATGGGAGCTACTTTATCCATAACGGAATTTGCCATCACAAGAGGTCTGTAAACAAAATCATTTACTTTTTTTACCGTATCACGTACATAATGCGATGTCTTGCTCACATCACGAAGAATAAAAATCAAATAAATAATTGCAATCGCCAAAAGAATCCCTACAAGGAGAATAACAGCCGCAAGTACGATGTAGAGAATGTCCAGAGAAGTATTAAACATATTTTTTGGGTAAATTTCTTTATTTATTTTAAAGATGTGTGAGAAATAGTGCAATAAAAGGCCAAAACTAATGTTGACAAAAAACCTCCATATGAGTATTGTTTGCCCTTGAAAATCTTAAATTTATTACACGTTAAGGACGGGAAAAAAATTGCAATTGTTCCGAAAGATATAGATTTGGCTATGGTTTATACTCCAGCAAGGCTTTACAATGGAAACGGTTGCGAATATTGGATTTGCGAACAGATTATTATACTTTAATCTAAACTCACATGACTCAAGAAAAATCTAAATCGACACTTGAAATATTTTGCGAAAATCCGCAAAAGCTGGCAATGCAAGCTCGAAAAGTCTTGCAATACGAATCCGGAGCAGCAAGTTTTTTTGAACAATCCGTCGGTCAATTTATACACTTTATACAAAAAAGAATTAATGGTATCGAAACATTCAATGAGTCAAAAAAAGCATTATCTGAAAAAGCAAATTCAGCCACGACACTAGAAGAATTAGATACACATATAGAAGAATTTTGTAAATCAACAAGAATGGTTGAACATAAAAAATACAGAGGGAAAGCCATAAAAAAATTGGTATTGGAAGATGTGCTTCAAATTGAGATAGAAGGAAGATTAATTAAAATACTCTTTGATCCGCTATATCTAACAATATTCGAATACAATAATGAAACAGGTTTATGGGCAATACGAAATCACTATTATGAGGATAGTAATGCCGATAAAACAAAAGATGATTAAATTAATTTTTTCAAGATATCATTCACAATCTGAGGATTAGCTTGTCCTTTCATTTCTTTCATAACCTGACCGACCAAGAAACCGAAGACCTTGTCTTTTCCATTTTTAAAATCTTCAACAACTTTTGGGTTTGCTTCAATAATTTTTTTACATGCTTTTTCAATTGCACCTGTGTCACTAACAACTTTTAAGCCCTTTTCTTCCACAATTTTGGAAGGGGAACGCCCTGTCTCGTACATCTCGTCAAAAACTTCCGCTTTTGCCTGATTCATAGATATTTCTCCGGACTCAACAAGTTGAATAAGCTCACCCATCATTTTCGCGGTAACTTTAGATTCGCCCAAGCTAATCTGCTCTTCATTCAAACGTTTCATTAAAATCGTATTAATAAAAGCGACTGCTTTTTTCGGCTCTTTTATCATAGAAATTACCTTTTCGAAATATTGAGCGATATATAAATCGGAAGTTAAAATTCGAATATCGTCGGGAAGTAACTTATAGTCTTTTGCATAGCGAGCTCTTTTTTGAGCCGGAAGTTCCGGAACGAGTTTTTCAAGATCTTTAAGGTTTTCCTTTGTCGTGATTAGCGGTGGCAAATCAGGCTCCGGGAAATATCTATAATCATCCGAGCCTTCCTTATCACGAAGAAAATATGTTTTTTGACTGTCATCCGCCCATCCCATTGTAATATCTTTATCTAAAGGTTCATCATTATTCCATAAAGTTATCTGACGCTCTATTTCATAATCAATCGCGGACCTGAGAGATCTAAAAGAGTTCAAATTCTTTATTTCGGCACGATTATAAAGTTTATTTTCGCCTTTCGGCCGAATCGAGACACTGGCATCAAAACGCATCATCCCCTTCTCCATATCCGCATCCGATGCTTCACAAAATCGTAAGATATTTTGAATCTCACGAGCATAAGCCATTGCTTCTTCCGAACTTCTAATATCGGGCTCGGAAACAATTTCCATCAAAGGAGTTCCCGAGCGATTGTAGTCAACAAGAGACCCTCCCGGAACGTGGGTTAATTTTCCTGCATCGTCTTCTAAATGTAAACGCGTAATTCGAATTTTCTTTTTTTTATCACCTAGCTCAATCTCGATCTCACCGTTTATCGCAAGCGGCTTATCGTATTGCGAAATTTGAAATCCTTTTGGAAGATCCGGGTAGAAATAATTTTTTCGATCAAATTTGCAATATTCGGGAATTTTACAATTAAGCGCAAGGGAAGCGATAGTCCCCTTTCTCACAGCTTCTGCATTAATTACCGGGAGCTGCCCGGGAAATCCCATGCAAATTTCACACACGTTAGTGTTCGGATCTTTGTCAAAAGAATCATTATCGCAGCGACAAAACATTTTTGTTTTTGTTGAAATCTGCGCGTGTATTTCTATTCCAATAACTGCTTCAAAATCACCCATATTTAAATATTAAATACCGCGATTTATTGTACTAAACATTTTCAATTTTTTCTACCACTTCATCAACGTTTTTCTTTAAATCTTGTAAAGTACCATTATTTTCAACAACAAAATCAATTTTGGAAGGCTTCTCTTGATATGAAATTAATTTATCGTAATCTTCACGACTTAATTTTCTTTTTTTAATTATACGCTTGTAAGCCGTATCATGATCGGCTGCAACCCAAACAATATGAGTTAACTTGATGCCAATTCTTTTTTCATCAAAACGAATTGCCTCAATAGCAATCTTCTTGGATCCATTTGCCCGGATTTCCTTACTCATTTCATTAAAAACAATAGGATGAATAATTTTTTCCAAAATTCGCAGCTTTGCCGGATTGCCAAAAACAGCTTTTGCTAACTTTTTTCTATTAACTTTTCCGTTCTTTAAAATATATTCCGATCCAAAAAAATCATTAATTTTTCGCCATCCGTCATTTTCAGGTTCATAAAGTTTGTGAACAATTTTGTCCGCATCGATAATATAAAATCCATGCTTACTAAAATACTTTAAAACAGTACTTTTTCCGGACCCGAGATATCCTGTAACAGCAATAACTGGTTTATTCATAATTTCGCGCCTAAATCTTTATATGCTTTTTTGAATTTGGATAGTGTTTTATTAACATCCTTTGGAGACAAAGAAACCCCGATTTCATGCGCGATTTTGTTCCTTAGTTTATGGGCGGCCCAAACATCATTCAAATTTTTAAACAAAGATCCGCTTTTTTTAAGCATTTCACCAACAGTTCCTTCATATCCTTTTGCTTCAAGCAAATATGCCAAGAGTTTATCCGCGTCTAAAATAGCTTGGACAGAATTATTATGACTTTCGGAAATTATTTTTGCCCATTGTTTGTTTAAAAATTTTTGCTGCTGTGCCGTTAACTTGCGACTGCCTCCTTTTATCAAAACCAAAATCGCCACAACAATGGCCAATCCAATAAAAATTAAAAGAACAATTGAGATAATATCCATAAATTATTTCTTTTTTACAGCATCTGTAGGCAGCTCCTCGACTTTATTCGGAAGTCCGTGTTTTTTGACATGCTCAACAACCAAATCGGAAAGAAGTTGTTTTAGCACTTCTTGATCCTGAAAATTCTTTGAAGTCATGAATTTTTCCTGATATTTAAGTACGTATTTCTCACATTTCTTCGGATTCATCGCTTCTTTAAGAGTAATCGTCGAAGGCCCGCCAAATTTCGCAAGAGTCATTTCTCCATAATTCAACATAGTTTGCCAAAAACCCCTCAAGCTATACGAAACACCCTCGATTGAAGGATATTCAATTCTACTACTGCTTCTATCAAAAAAACCCGACCATTCGACACCGATGATTCCCATATTTGTTAATAGCCAAACATCGTAATACCAATCTTGAACAACAAAAAAAACTCTAACAATACCAATAAATCCCCAAACTCCATAAATAAACAAAAGTTGCGGAAACATTATCCAAAACAAAAACGGAATAAAGGCATGAAAAAATATAATTCTCAAAACATCTCGAAACATAATTACAGGATGTCTCCGTGCAACAAAAAGAATATGCTCATCATCCTCAAGATAATCCTTAAATAAATATTCGGTTATTTTCATGCAAAAATAATTTATTTTCTAAGAACATATTACCCTGATTTGAAAAATATGAAAAGAGCGAGTAAGATCAAATAGACACGGAGCGGAGTGTCCCGCTGAGCCAAGGCGAAGCGTAAGTCGTGAGCTGAGCGAATACCATTAAATGTTTAAATTTATCTCATGAAAGTTATTTTTTGCGGAACTCCCGATTTTGCAGTTCCATTTCTTATTAGTTTGATTCACGACAAGGATATTGAAGTGCAGGCGGTGGTTACTCAGCCGGACAAACCTGTCGGGCGTAAGCAAATTCTCACGCCTCCACCTGTAAAACAAACAGCAATAGAGTACGATTTGCCTGTTTTACAGCCGGATTCAATCAATGAAGATTTTCTTGAATTAATAAAAAAGATGGAGCCGGATTTTATTATTGTTATCGCATACGGAATTATTCTACCTCAAGAAATGATCGACATCCCAAAATGTGATTGCATTAATGTTCATGCATCATTATTACCAAAATATCGCGGAGCGGCGCCGGTTCAGACATCGCTTTTAAACGGAGACAAAGAAACGGGAATAACTATTATGAAAATTAATGAAAAACTTGATAAAGGCGACATTTACATGCTTAGAAAAGTCGCAATTGATGAAGCGGACACAACGGAAATTCTTTCTAAAAGACTTTCTGAAATAGGCGCGATTATTCTTCCGTCCGCTCTTAAGGATATTGAAGATCATGTCCTGTCCCCTATTGAACAAAACGAAGATGATGCAAGCTATTGTAAAAAAATTTCAAAAAACGATGCTCGAATTGATCCTGAAAAAGAAAACGCAGAGGAAATTCTGAATAAACTTAGGGCTTTTACGAAATGGCCCGGTATTTATATGGATTTTCAAAATAAACGATTAAAAATTTTACATGCTAAAGCGAGCAAAGAAAAAGTTGATCCGGGACAACTTAAAGATATTGATGGCAACCTGATTCTTGGAACAAAAAAAGAATCGATAAAGCTTTTTAAAGTTCAAATGGAAGGTAAAAAACCTGTTGCCGCAAAGGACTTCATTAATGGCTTTTTGAAGAAATAGCGTAAGTTCCAAATACGGCAAACATAAGGAAGAGAAGAACTTGTCCGTGATATAAGGAAACAAGATAATGATCGAAAAGACCGATTATGCAAAGTGCGGTTAGTATTGAAAGTAAAATGGCTCCAAGATTTTTTTTGTGCGCGCTTGATTTTTTCATTGCAAGGAAAACCAAAACGGCAAAACTCACAAGCAGCATGGCAAACACTATAAATCCAAACACGCCCATTTCGTTTGTAACGAGCATATAAATATTATGAACCGGCTGATAGTCCCACGGCGCGAGTTTGGCAGATGTAAAATCGGCCATAAGTAACGTAAAATTTCCGAGTCCGATTCCAAATGGAAGCACGTACATTATCTGTTTACTTATATTGAAATAGAAAACACGTTCTGTAAGACTGGCATCATCCAACAAGAATAAACGTGTAAGGATGCTTTGTTCAAGATTGAATAGCACAACAAAGAAAACTAAAATACTTAAAGTAAACAAGATATATTTAAGTGAAATCCTGCTTTCTTTCAAGGATATATAAACAAGAAGCGCCACAAAAAGTGCGAAAAAAGCTCCTCTCGAGAAAGCCAACACAAACGCGGCGAACATAAGAATTAAAAGCGGATAAGCAATGTATTCTTTCTGACGCATGCGATGATATGCAAAAAGAATTCCAACCAACAGATATCCTGCAAGAATATTCGGATGTGGAAAAGTTCCGTAAGGCCGCATAAGGCTAGTATCTTCGAGCTGAATTTTTGCCACTCCGGGGATATCGGCGGAAATACGCGGTTCACCAAAAATTTCAAAACCGGCAGATCCCTGATAAAGATACTGAACGACGGCAAGCAATGCCTGTAAACTAACCGAAGCGATAAATACATTAATAATCGTATCGATTTTGACCGTTTTATTAACAACAAAGAAATACATCAAAGTCAATTCAACAAATCGAATAACGTAAGCAAACGAAAGCCACTGATCTTCCGCAAACAAAACCGAAACTTCAGCAATTATCAAAAACAAAACCATAAAAATCAAAATCACGCTTTTCCCGTAAGTGATCTTTTTTTTGTATTCATTTTTAAATATTCCAATGCCCCAACAAATAAACGCTGCCAAAAACAAGAAATCAGTCAGATATAGAAAAAAAGATGTTATCTGATTAAAATTACCGCTTTCGAAAACCGGCGTTGCATAAACAATCACATTAATTTAAAGAGGCAATAAAAAAATAAATGCATAGAAACAAAAACGGCAAACCTTCATCCAAGATAGCTTGGAAACGATTTTTAAAATTTTTTTACGAAGCTTGCTTAGTCTCATCTTCTGTTACAGTTACTTGCGGAAGCAATCCCCCGCTAGGTAGGATAGCATTTATTTCGTCCTGTGCAATCTTCATTGCATCGTCAGGACTTTTTGTCGCAAGAACCGCGTTAATCGCTTTTATCATACTTGCTTTATAAGACTCTTCGTCATATATTGGAAAACTTTCCGCAAAACCGATCTGTTCCGCAAACACACCGTAAATCGGATCATTTTTTTGTTCTTCAATCATGTCGCGACGGCTTGTCGGTTTGTGGGTTTTTTCATTGTAATGTTGAAGTGATTCCCGAGAAGTGATAAATATTAAAAAATCCCATGCCCACCTTGAATTTTCCGAAGTACGAGCAACGGTTTCCACAAAATAATGTGCGTAAGCATCACGCTTTTCGGTCGAAACGGACGGATCGATAATTTGAGGTATAATCGATATTCTAATACTTTCCGGATCAATCGTGGAAAGACCTTTGCTTTTAAGTTCTTTAATCTGATCAACTATTTGATCATACATGTAAGAATATCCAATAATCATTGAAACTTTTCCGCGTGCGAAAGTGGTAATTTCCTTTTCATCGGAATTGGCATCGGAAAGATAAGCGTTCCATGAATAGTTTTTATTTGAAGGATTCGCGAAACTTGTATACAACTCAAGTGCGTTTGGTCCGGGTTTCAAACTGCTTCCATCGCTTCCGATGCCCTGTTGATTTGCAAAAACAGCTTTAGTGTAACCGTCGTCATAAAAATCTCCGTTTTCTTGAAGCATTAATAAATAAAGAATATCCACCGCCCTGGAAATATTATCCGCAAATCCCATTGCCATTCCGGAAACTTCAAATCTTTCAAAACTATTATCTTTCTTTGTTAATTTAAACACATCTTCCTTAATTCCGTCCCAGGTAGCCGCAGGTTTTCCTCTTTCCGGGACAGCGTCGTCAAAATGATCTTTATTGTAAAATAAAGCGAGCGTATCAACAGTCATTGGAAGCGCATAAGGAGTTGGCGTTCCCGTCCTTGGATCTACTCTTACCAAATCATCATATGCAACTCCAACAAAAGTATCTTCAAATATTTTAGCCGGCATTAAATCGGGCGGAACAGGTGTAACCTTCTTATAATTTTTTACAAACCAAGTATTTGGAACAGAAAAAATATCCGGCCCCTCACCTTCGGCAAGTTCGTTTAATATCAGGTCATAATATTCCTCGGGATCGGTAAATTTTCGATAATTAATTTTAACATTCGGATATTTTGCCATATATTCCTGAATCACAGGCTCAATCACTTCGGAATCATCGAAAAGCTTATAATAAGTGAGTTCCACCATATCAAAAGTTTGTTTCACAACAGGACTTTTTTTACGAAAACATCCGGCTCCAAACGCAATCAAAAAAAGAAATACTACTCCCGCCACTCCTGCGCCAATTATAAGAAGAAGTCGTCGATTCATATAATTTTCTTAAATGTACTTATATTATTATACTATTTTTTACCTTACCAAACAAATTGCTATAGCATTGTTTTTATAGTATAATATAAAGAAACGTAAAATTAACAATATTTAAAATGGCAGATCCTGAAAGAACATATTATGATGAAGAGGAGTTAGGTTTTCCAAAAGTTGAAGATGATACTTCTTACGAAGTGGAAGAAACCCCGTATATGCCTCAAATTAACGAAGCTCTTGAAGAAACGCATGCAAGTTACGAGAGGCTCTGGGAACAATACTCATCCGAACAAGGTATTCGTCCTGACGAAGAGTTTGAAACAATAAGCGATGAAGGGATGGAGCTGGCTGAAGAAAGTCCGGAAAATATTGGCGGAGACGAAAGTGGCGGAATGTCGGCGGCAGCTTAAGCGGTTTCTTTTAAACCTTCCAGAAAATATTTTTTTGAAAGTGCGTAATAATAGAGCGTACAATATTTGCCATTGGAAATATCGCGTATTTTTTTGAAAACAGACAGAGAAATCGGATTTGATAGTAACACAAAAACAAATTTTTTAAATATCGAGGGGACTTTATTTAACTCGGGATACTTTTTATTAATTAAATGAGCGGATTTCCCGATCATTTTCATTCTATCTTTAAGGCTGTTTTCATCCATTGGATGATAATGATAACCAACAGCCCGAGGATTATAATGCAATATAAGATTCTCCTTTTTTGTTAAACGATATCCAAGTTCAATGTCTTCCCATCCATAAGAACTGAATCTGGAATCAAAAGGATGTCTCTTTAAAATTGAACGTTTTAATGAAATATTGGAAGTATAGAAAAAATTATAATCGGCCTTTGTTTTACCTTCAAGTTTCTCAAAAGCAAATTGATGACCTCCGAATTTTCCCATTACGGAAGAGCCGTTTGCAAGCCAATCCATAAAAGGAGTAATTTCAAGACGCGGATCCCATCCCACAAAACCTAAAACAGCTTCATTTTGTTTGTTAAACCTGCGATGATACTGAACATGCTGTTTTACAAAATCAGGTAAAACCAGAATATCGTCACCAATAAAAACAACTATCTTTCCACTTGCGTATCTAAGGGCGTAATTTCTCGCAATTCCCTGTCCTTGATTCTTTTGATGCAGCGCTTTAAACGGGACTTTCGATTTTTTTTCAAATTCACTAATGACCTCCCGGGTCTCATCTGTGCTTCCATCATCAACAACAATAATTTCAAATTCGTTTTTAACAAAATTTTGCTTCAAAAGCTTTCCGAGACACTCTTTCAAAATATTCGCTCTATTATATGTAGGAATAATAATGGTTGCCTGCACCTTGTGATTTTGATTAAAAACATTATAAGGAGTTCGCTCCGCTCACACTACGCTCGCGACAAGTTTCGCTCGCGGGAGACTCGCTCTACGTTCGTCTCTGGAAGTTTACGGCAGCCCGCAAGAAAATTCAACCAAGTCGCGTGTATTACATTTAAAACGTACGACACGCGACCTTGGTCCCAACAAAAGCCTATCTTAAATTTTCGGCTTATTTATCCTCTTCTTCATCTTCAATTTCCTCTTCTTCGATCGGCTCAACCGACGCACTCGGCTCACCTTGTTTATTCTTCTTCCATGTTAAAATATTCACATCTTTAGCAACTATTTCAGTAATATATCTTGTCTCGCCTTCTTTGGTTTCGTAACTTCTGTTTTTAAGCATTCCTTCAAGGTATATACTTGAACCCTTTTTTAAATATTCACCGCAAATTTCTCCAAGTTTGTGCCATGCAATTATGCGATGAAAATCCGTGGCACGTTTTTGCTCTCCGTCCGAGTTTTTCCATTGGCGATTTGTTGCAAGCGCAAAATTCGCCACTTTTTTGCCTGTAGTTGTCTCACGCAGATCCGGATCGGCCACCAGATTCCCCATGAGAGTAACGCGATTCAAACTTCTCATATTTTTTTGGTTAAAAAATGAAAGTACGTTAAGCTTAACGAAGATTTGTAAAAAGAATTTAAAAAAAATATTAAAAGTTGATATGCCGAAATTGGCTCATTTGAGGAATTTTAGTATTCCGGAGGTTGCAAATTGTATAACTTTGTGATTTTTTGCAATTAATTTACCTTGCGCACTCAGGAAGCAAATTCTTCTTGTTTTTCGGTTACATTTCACTAATAATGAACGCACAAATAATACTTAACGCATGTTTACCGGAATTATTCAAGAAATCGGAACTATAAAAAAAATCATGCAAGACGGCAACAACAAAGTTGTCGAAATTGAAGCTAAAACAATATTAAAAAATTGTAAAAAAGGAGATTCGGTTTGCTTAAACGGAATCTGTTCGACTGTAACGGATATTTTCGACAATGGATTTTCCGTTGAATATATGCCGGAAACTTTAAAATTAACAACTGCGCGAAGTTGGCAAAAGAAAGACAATATAAATCTTGAATCTTCGCTAAGATTACACGATAAATTAAGCGGACATTTTGTTGCGGGGCATGTGGATGCCGTCGGAAAAATCATCAAAATTAAAGAAAATGATTTTGATATTTCATTCCCGCCTGAAATTGCGAAATTTATTGCATTTAAAGGATCGATTGCCGTTGATGGAATCAGCCTTACAATTTCAAAACTCGAGGAAGATCATTTCACAGTCTCTATCATTCCCCACACGCTCAAGAACACTACACTTGGAAGGAAAAAAGTTAATGATAAAGTGAATTTGGAAGTTGATCTTATTAGTCGCTATCTGCAAAGACTTTTTGATGCGCGCGACAAAGAAACAAGCTACGAATTTCTTAAAGATCGCGGATTTATCTAACAAATTATGAAAAAAAAAGCTTCAAACAATTCGAATTACACAGGAAAGAATGTGAAAGTTGCAATTGTATACTCACAGTTTAATAAAAAAATTGTGGAAAAGCTGCTTTCCGGAACTATTGAAGAGCTTAAAAGACTGCAAACCGAAAAAATCAAAACATTCAATGTCCCGGGAGCGCTCGAAATCCCAATAGTTGCAAAAAAAATTATCGAAAAAAACAAGTTCGATGTTATTATTGCACTCGGTGCAATTATTAAAGGAGATACAACGCATTTTGAACATGTATCGACTGAAAGTATCCATGCGTTATCCATGCTCGCATTAAAAACGGGAATACCGATAATCTCGGGAATTATAACCGCATTGGATAAGAATCAAGCAAAAGAAAGAAGCTGCCGTGGAAAAGAATTCGCCGAGAGCGCACTTCACACAGTTCACACTTTAAAATCAATTTAATTATAAACTCATGAAACTCCAAACTTTAAAAGACGCTGACCTTGCACATAAAACTGTTCTTCTCCGCGTTGATTATAATGTACCGCTACGCGACGGAAAAGTTGCCGATGACACTCGAATCCGGCAATCACTTCCGACTTTGAAACATCTTATAGGGCAAAATGCGAAAATAATTATTATGTCGCATCTTGGTCGTCCGAAAGGTGAAGTTAAAGAAGAATTGCGCTTAACTCCGGTTGCGGATCATTTATCTAAACTTCTTAATGCGCCGGTAATTAAAGTTGAAAGTTGTATTGGAGCTGAGGTCGAAGAAGCCATCAAATCAATAAAAAACGGGCAAGTTCTAATGCTTGAGAACACTCGTTTTCACGCCGAAGAAAAAAAGAATGATCCCGGCTTTGCTAAAAAACTCGCAAGTTACGCCGACGTTTACGTGAGTGATGCGTTTGGCACAGTTCATAGAGCACACGCTTCCACAGAAGGAGTTGCTCATCATTTGCCGGCTTACGCTGGATTCTTGATCGAGAAAGAAATAGCGGCACTCTCCCCTCTTTTGGAAGAGCCCCAAAAACCCTTTGTGTTAATTATGGGCGGCGCGAAAATCGATACTAAGATTGGAGTAATGAAAAATTATCTTGAAAAGGCTGACAAAATTATTGTTGGAGGCGGACTTGCAAATACATTTCTTCTTGCTCGCGGATTCGATGTGGGCGCTTCTTTATGCCAAAAAGATAAAATTGAAACAGCTCGGGAAATAATGCTCGAAGCGGAAAAAGCCAATTGTGAAATCGTAATGCCGCAGGACGTAATTGCCGCGGATGAAATCAGTGATGATGCAATTACGGCAGACGCAAATATAAGAGGGATTGAAGGAGATATGCAGATACTGGATGTCGGAGAAGAGTCTCTAAAACAGTTTATCGAAATAGTTAATGAAGCTGCAACAATTATTTGGAACGGCCCACTTGGTTTATATGAAAAAAAGCCATTCGAAAAAGGAACACGCGAAATTGCGTGGGCAATTAAAAACAGTAGTGCCAAGAGTTATTTAGGTGGCGGCGACACAGTAGATGCAATAAAACGATTCGAAATTTCTCCCGATTCTTTTACTCACGTTTCTACCGGAGGCGGAGCAATGTTAGAGTTTTTGGAAGGGAAAGATTTGCCCGGACTTAAAGTATTAATGAAATAAACACTCTAATTTATTTCTTTTTACTCTTCCAATAAAGCGCGTTATAACCTCTAATGTAAGCGTCTGTTGATGCCTGAATAATGTCCGGAGATGTTGCGGAACCAAGTACTTTTTCGCCACTCTTGTCCCCCATCGTAATGTTTACTTCAACAGCGGCGTCCGTACCCGCGGAGTGAATTGTCACCGCGTAATCCAGCAATCGAACTTCCAATTTATCGTCCTTGGCGATTCCTTTTTTAAGCGCCGCTATAATCGCATCAACCGGCCCAACCCCTTCGGCTTTCGCGCATATCTTCTTACCCATAAATTCTATATCGATTGTTGTGACGGGACGCTTTGTTTTAGTTATTTGCAGATTAAAATCAAGAATTTTCAAAACCGGTTTTTTGGAAGAGAATTCTTTAAGTACATTTTCAACGATTTTTTGAAGATCACTTTCGGTTACCGATTTCCCTTTTGCTTGAAAATTCAAAAGTTCACCATACACAGCACGAAGGTAATCCCCTTTTATCAGGATATCAAATTTCTCTTTGATAATTTTTTGAAGCTGCTTTTCTGTTGGCATTTTATTCCATAAAGTTTTTTGTCTCCCTTTTGATGAAGCGGCACGTAATTTATAAAGCTTGTATTTGAGGTATCTGTTAATATCTTCTTTGCTTGGCTCAAGAGATGGTGGCGAAGGTAAATTTGACATCGCCGTAATTGGATCTTTAAGACCGTTTCCGGTTGCAACAACAACAACAGTATCGTCTTTTTTGAAAATTCCTTTTTCGGATAATTGCTTGAGAGCTCCAACAGGTAAAGCACCGGAAGGCTCAACAAAAATCGACTCAATATTAGCCAAAAGAGCTTCTGCGGCAAGCGTATCGTCATCATCTACCGCAACCGCCATTCCTCCCGATTCTTTTATGGCTTTTAGAACCATATTGCCATCAAGAGGATAATTTACTGCGACAGCGCTGCAAATTGTTTCAATATAATCCGCCGCAACAACCTTTCGTTTCTTTTTATTGAAGGCTTCAACAACGGTTTGGCATCCACTTGGCTGAACACCAATTAATTTTGGAAGTTTGTCGATAAATCCCAATTTATAAAACTCCTTAAATCCTTTCCAAATAGCGGAAAGGTTCGTTCCAGAACCTATCGGACAAACAACATAATCCGGAGCGCGCCAAAAAAGCTGCTCGCAGATTTCGTAGCTTTGAGATTTCTGACCTTCTCTTCTAAAGACATAATCGCCGGCAAGATAAAAATCGTTTTCCTGCGCAATTTGGACCGCCAATTTTGCACATTCACTATATGCACCTCTAATTAGAAGCACACGAGCACCATATGAGATCGTTTGAGAAAGTTTTCCGATCGGTGTTTTTTCAGGCACCATAACATAACACGGAATACCTGCAACTGTTGAATATGCCGCAATTGAAGCCGCCATATTACCTGATGAAGCAAGGCAAATCGCCTTAGCGCCAAGTTCCAAAGCTTTTGTAACTTCAACAAGAGTCCCGCGATCCTTAAACACACCTGTTGGATTCGCCCCTTCATTTTTAACGTAAAGTTTCGGAAGCCCGAGTTTTTTTCCAAGATGTTTCGCGTGATAAAGAGGTGTTCCGCCTTCCTTTAAACTAACAATTTTCTCAAGATCCAGAATCGGATAAAAATCAAGATATTTCATTGCGGAAATAGGCGAATTTTTAAGGGCAAACATATTCATTCGACGCTTGATTCGCTCATAGTCGTAAATAACATCAAGAGCCGAGCCACACTTTAAGCAAGACGTAGCGGTTTGCTTTTCGTCATACTCAGCACTGCATTCAATACATTGAAGTTTATAAAATTTTTGACCTGTACTTGTTCCGTTAGGCATTTCTATTCGTTAAATACTAGCGATACAGTCAATTTCAACTTTAACATCCTTTGGAAGCCTTGAAACCTCGACGGTCGCACGGGCGGGCTTGTGACTCGGAAAATAAGTCGCATAAACTTCGTTAACTTTGTCAAAGTCGTTTATATCCGCAAGGTAGATGGTTGTTTTAAGAACTTTATCCAAAGAACTTTCCGCAGCTTCCAGAACCGCCTTCAGGTTTTTCATAACCTGGTGAGTTTGCTCCGATACATCTCCCGCAATAAGATTACCGTTTGAAGTAAGCGGAATTTGGCCGGAACAAAAAATCAGTTTGCAGTTTTTAACTGCTTGGGAATAAGGCCCGATTGCCTGTGGCGCATTGTCTGTTTTTATAGTTTCCATGCGCAAAAGTTTACAAGATTTTAGATGTGAAATCAATAAATTTGTACTTATACTATTTCTTTAATCTTTGAAAGCAGTATATCAAATTCAGTATAACCGGACGATCTGTTAATGTGACCGGCACCCGGAACAATAATCACGTCTGTTCCAAGTTTTTCCGCGAGTGCCTCGGCTTTTTCTAATCTAATATACGGATCGTTATCCGAATGAAAAATATAAAAATGCTTACAATTCGATTTGATCTTTTCCCAATCAAACTTGCGTTGCGCAAACGTAACCATGCCGGGATCGAACCGATTTCCCGCTTTGCCATAAAATCCAGCAACCAGAAAAGCAGCCTTCACCTTGTAACGTTCAATAACATTCAGCGCGAAAGGCACACCCAGACTGTGACCGACCAAAATCGTATCTTCATCGATATGTTTCTCGTATTGTTCGAGGGTACTTAGCCAATTTCCAAGTGTCTGATTCTCGGGCGTGGAGAACTGAGGGATTATAACTTGTCGGCCAATTTTTATAAGCTCTTTTTTGAGCCAGGGGAACCAGTTTTCTTGCGGACCGCCGCCGACTCCGTGAAAGATGAAAATTGTTGGCATATAAATTTTAATTCTTAGGTTTATTTGACCCGTCACCCTTTTTTCCATCATTTTTCGGAATTTCCGTGTTCTTCTCGGGAGCGGGCTTTTTATCCGTCGGTTTCTTATCCGGTGATGGCAATTCCTTTTTCGGTGGCGGAGCACTCCATCTTTTAATTTTGTCTTCAACCATTTCACGCTTTTTTGCGTATCGTTCGCGTACAACTTTCAAAATTTTCTCACGACGACCTTCTTCAATATCATATTCGGGCGGCGGCAAAGTATCGTACGAAAAGGTTTTTGATGGCATTCCATCAACCAACAGTTTAGTATACGCGGTATATTTGCTCAAATTAACAAGATCATTCGGAAGTGCCTCCTCACCAAACTGTGATGATAAATACTCGGCATCATCAAATCCTACCTGGAATGAAATTGTAGATCCCACGTTTCCAAATACCGCATCACGAACTTCGTCGGGCATTTGCGCGATATATTGATTCGCCATTGTTAAATTCAAACGATATTTTCGAGCCTCGGAAAGGATTGTCGCAAACGAATCCGTAGCAAAATTCTGAAATTCATCCACATATAAATAGAAATCTTTACGATCCTTCTCTGGAATATTCGCTCGACTCATCGCATCGATCTGAAATTTTGTAATAAGCATCGCACCAAGAAGCTGAGAATTATCTTCACCAAGTTTACCTTTGGATAAATTAACAATGATGATTTTTCCGCGATCCATGGCAAATCTTAGATTAACTGTCGATTTTGGCTGTCCCACAATATTTCTGATAATCGGACTTGCAAGGAATTGGCCAACCTTGTTCAAAATAGGAGAAATAGCTTCAACCCGCATCCTGTCCTGCATAACTTCAAATTCTTTTTCCCAAAAAGCCTTTACAACCGGATCTTCGATCTTTCTGACGACTTTACGTCTGAAATCACGATCTTGAAGTATTCGCGTAATTCCAAGCATTGTCGTATTCGGATATTCAAGAAGTGAAAGAATTGTATTTCTTAATATATGTTCGAGGCGCGGCCCCCAACTATCGGCATAAATTTTCTTAAAGATTCCAACAAGTCCGGAAGCAATAATTGTATTCAAAGCGGGATCAGCCGTTTCAAGCATGTTAAAGGCAATCGGAAAATCACGGTCTGAAGGATCAAACAAAATAACATCATTTGTTCTCTCGGGCGGGACATAATTCAAAACGGCATCTGCAAGATCTCCATGAGGATCAATCACGCCAACACCTTTCCCGGCCTGTATATCGGAAAAAATCATATTCTCAAGTAGAGTTGTTTTACCCATACCGGTTTTTCCTATAATGTACATATGACGACGCCTGTCTAACGTTTTAATTCCAAAAGTTTTCTTAATTCCTCTAAAATTTGTTCGTCCAAGCGTTGTAAGTTCTTCCCGTTCTTTTCCAACAATTGGGAGATCAACGGGCGGTTCAAGTTTTCGTGACTTCACCCAATAAATATTTGGTGTTGAAACCGACATGTTTGGCAAATGATAAATTGTAGCAAGTTCCTCCACATTCAAAACAAAAGAATCATCAATCACGCGATGTCGATACCTGTCAATTGCTTCTTTTCCTTTGATATATTGTCCGATTTTAAACCCGTTTAATTGCGGTATATTGAACTGTTTAAACGAACCTGCAATTTCACGAAGTTTGATCTTTGCGGTTTCCGGATTTTTATTTTTTTGAACGTAAATTATTCTGATGTTTGCTTCATAAAGCAGTTTGACCACTTTATCCATCGCAGCGGAAGTTGAAGTTTCTCTTTCATGACTTCTTGAAGTTAAATCTTCGATATCCTGTTCAGACCCCCCGGAATCAGCGGTACTCTGAAAAGACATCTTTGTTCCGGCTTTTAACCCGTGAATCCACAAAATCAAATAAACGGGAAAGAAAATGATTCTTGTTAATCTGCTTCGCGTACAAAAAATTTTCGTATAAGCCTTTTGGAAAGTTTCAATATTCGCCCAAATTCCTTTTCCAATTATACGAACGCATTTTGTAAAAATAATTCTCCATTTGTCGGAAAGCGGACGAACAACAACCTGCACGAAGGCCTGCTCATCGATATCATGAAGTTTGGCAAGCGTTGCAGTTATACCCGCAATCGGATCAACAGCCGTTCTTGTAATTTTATCTTCCAATTGAACATAACGTTTTACAGGAAAAATATCCGGATCTGTAAAAGTCAATTCGACACCGACGCTATTTTTATATAAATCATAATTTTCAAAATTCTTTTTATTATGAATCGGTGGAAGATTTTCTATAGCGACAATTGTTTTTTCTGTTGTTTGTTGCGCCTGATCTAAAACAGGAGCTTGTGCAATTTCAATTTCCTGCGGCGACGCGTAATCCTCAACTTCATCAATTTCAACATCGGGATATTGCGCATAAATCTGGCCTTCAATAAAATTCTTGTATTTTGCCGGAAATGAGAAGTAAAATTTAATATGACTTCCGATATTCGCTATTTCAAGACTAATTCTGTCTTGAGAAGCGCCAAATAATCGCCTCCAAAAAGATATTTTTTTATATATTCCATGTAATGATGAAAATATCTGTTCGGCTACTATAGGCCCTGTTTCATTTTCTTTGGAAACACGTACTTCCAGGATTGTGAACTTTTTTGTATATTGCCGTTTCTTTTGAAGTTTTCTTGAAAAAATTTCCAGCAAAATCAGGAGTACGTATACACCTATTAAAATAATACCGATTGTTGCGATTAGAGACATATCCATCTAGTAGCTTTCCTTATTAAAGAGTATGTCTCCCCTGTTCCCGGTTCCCTGTCAGTATAAGTTTAGATAATTTTGAAGAATAAGTGAAGCGGCAATTATATCTTGTTCCTGTTTTTTAATCTTTTTCTTGGATTTTCCGCTTCCTTTCACTCCAAGAGTGTATAATATAGCATCGCTTTCTGCGCTTGTCAACCGTTCATCGTGAAATTTTATCGGTATGCCGATTTGTAACCTTAGAGTTTCTCCGAAGTGCTCAACTTTGCGCGTTTGCTTTGTTTTTTCACCATCCATGTTTAATGGCAGACCAATAATGATTTCTACAACTTTTTCTTTATCACAAATCTCTTTAATTTGCTTAATCACAGCTTCATGAGATTTATTTTTAATTAAAACGCGACCAAAAGCGACAGTTTGCGATTCATCACTAATAGCGATCCCTATCTTGGCATCGCCATAGTCAATTCCAAGGAGTTTTCCTTTCTTTGGCATTTATTTACCTTTTACTTCAACTTTAATCTCTGCATGAACTTCGTCTGTAAGCTTTATAGTAACTTTGTGTTCTCCAACATTCTTAATATGTTCGGTCATGTCGATCTGTTTTTTGTCAAGTTTAATTTTTGCCTGTTTTTCAAGCGCTTTTACAACTTCTTTTTCAGTAATTGATCCGTAAAGCGTATCTTTATCGGTTATTTTTTCTTCAAATGTAAGAGTTAATCCTTCGAGTTGTTTCTTAATTTCTTTCGCCTGTTTTGAAATTTCTTCTTTTTCTTTCATTGCTTGTTCCTGCAATTTTTTACCCCATTCAAGCAGCTTTGGAGTCGCAACTTTCGCAAATTTACGAGGCGCAAGAAAATTTCGATAATATCCGTCTTTAACGTTTCTAACATCTCCTTTTTTCCCGAGATTCTCAACGTTTGTTGTTAATATAACCTGCATTTTATTAAATATTTAGATTGTAAAAATAAAGCAGAGATAAAATAGAGGAAAAACATGTTGTTGTAAATGGAAAATTATTAATTATTATTAATTAGATCACGCTTTCAACAAGATCGGTCGGGACATTTCTTGAAACCTCATCCTCAAAAGTCCCGACAAGATTTGCCATTCTAAGCAGCAATTTCTTGTCACTATCATCAAGACTACCATCAGATTTCAACTCTTCCGCGAATTTTAAAAGTTTATCTTTAACCCTCACGCAAAGCGAAGAAAGAGCAATTTTAGATTCTCCCCCAACACCCCCTGAAAGCAATTTCAAAATGAGATTTAACTCAGTCAAATAGTCGTCAAACCGCGGATCCTTAATCATATCGAGAAGTTTAACTTTACGATCATCGCCAACCGTGATCGCACGTTGAGTAAGCGCGCTAATTCTGGCTTTAAACAAAGTTCTTTCCGTTTCTTGAAGAAAATTATTATCTCCGGGTTTATCCGTTCCTTTAATTCCGGCAATTCTGGCACCGATCTTATTGCAGATATCAAGCGCTCTGCCGGTCATTTCTCGTACGGAAGCGGAAGGAACTTCCCTTGTCTCTTTATTACTGTTCGGACTTTCAATCGACATAATTGATTGGTTAATTTTAAAATTGGAACGTACAATAACATCCCAGACATATTATGTCAATTAAAAATTTTTCAAAAAACACGCGATGCCCGCAAGATGATTAAAATGGACGTTCCCGCGGTAAAAGAACCTCTCATCGCCTCTAATTAAAATACCACTCATCCAATCTGCAAAATCTGTCCGCCGGAAAAGCCAGATCTTCCATATTGATGCCGCTTACTTTTCCATCACTTGCGTAATAGTAAACCGGCCTGTAAAGAAAAATGGCCGGTATATCATCTTGAATGACTTTTGCAAGTTGCTCTAACTTATCCGTCTTTTCTTCCTCGTTAAACGTATTGCGAATTTGTTCAATTAAAGTATCTACCTGAAAACTTTTGTAATTTGAAAGATTTCGCCCGGTTTCGGAAGCCTGTGTTGAATGCCAATATCCGTAAAGGTCCAAATTATATCCAAGTCCCTGACCGGACAAAAGCATGTCATAGTCACGCGTTTTAATTTTTTCCCGCAAGGTTTCCGCGTCATAAAGCTCAATATTCAATTTAATTCCGGCTTTAGACCAATTTTCTTCAAGATAATTAAGAATCGTAGCGGTTTCATTATATTTATATGTATTTTCCGGATATAGACGTGCAATTAAACGAAATTCCAATATTTGTCCGCCGGCGTTTTTTCGCAAGATCTTTTTTTCTTCTACAGGTTCGGCAATAACCACTTCAACAACATCTTCCGTGACCTCCTCAACAACAGGCTCGGCAGATTCAGCCGTAATTTCTTCGGTTGCAACTTTCTCGGTTACAACTTCCGCGGACTCGTTCGCGGTATCTCCCTCGGATTCTACAGCAACTTCTTTAAATCCCGCGTCATCCAAAAGCTTTTTTGCGTCATCCATACCGGCTTTATATCGCCATTCAATCTGATTCAAACTTAAAACCGGTGTTTCAACCGGAATTGTATTTGGAATCTGCTCGCGGAACGCATCTTTAAAAATCGCCTTTTGTAATGCCTGCCTAACCTTTAAACTTTTAAGATTAGGATTTTCCATATTCATAAATACAGCATTGTATTGCGGCAAAGAATATCCATACAAAGAAAAACGAGAATCCTCGGAAACCGCCTTAATTGCTTCGTCACTTAATTTGGCAATCGCGTTTATCGAATTTTTATTCTCCACAAGTTCCTGTCTCGTAGAATATCCAAAAAATCGAATATTTTGAATTTGGGGTTTTACGCCATAGTAATATTCAGATTGCTCAAGAACAACCTGGGTAACGCCTGTCATCGTATTTACCAAAGGTGAGCTGATTTTATAAGGACCTGTACCGATCGGATTAAAATTAAATTCGTGTGTAAACAAATCCGCAACAGATACATCACCTAAAATATGTTGCGGCAAAAGTCCGACATTCGTATTTGTAATAAAGAAAGAATTTGGAGCACTTAATTTAAAAGACACAGTTCTCTCATCAACTTTAGTTATTTCAACCCCTTCGAAATTTGCTTTTAATATTGGGTTCTGGAAATCGGGAGCCTGAATAACGTCATGGAATGTAAAATAAATATCATCCGCCGTTACAGATTCTCCATCATGCCAAAACAAACCGTCTTTTAAAGTAAAGGTATAAGTTAAATGATCTTCGCTAATCACTACGTCCGCCATATCGGCAACTATTTTTTTTGTATCCGGGTCGTATTTTGTAAGACCGGTAAAAACCAACCTGCTGACATCTCTGTCAGCTTCGTTTAAATCGGCATAAACCGGATTGATTCTCAAAATGTTTGTCTGAAAGCCTTCGGTGTAAATACCTTCGGCACCGGCCGTTTGAACGCCAAATCCAAGTTTTCCGTACGCGTATTTCCCGGCAATCACTACAAAAGCAACTACAAGAATCAGGCTCACGATCTTTTCAATGCCCGTATATGACTTTAGAACGCGGACAAATACCGAAGGTTTCTTCATATAATCTTATACAAAAAGATATAAAACTGAACTGGCTACAAAAAGTACCGCAAAAATTATAGTCAAATTGAAAAGAACTTTCTCAGCCCCTCTTTTACTAACGTGAAATCCTCCGGATCCACCAAAGGTCGCCGATAGCCCGGCGCTTCGTTGTTGAGAAAGAATTGAAAGAATTAAAAGAATGGATACCGCGATTTGAAATATTTCCAGAAAAGTTTTCATAATTTAAATTTATTTAAGAATAATATTTTGCGCCCAGTTTATTAGCCCAAGTACAATACCGGCAAGCAAATAACTGCCAAGTCCCGTAAACATTAAAGTAACGTTCTGAAACGCCATCGTATTAATAACCCATTGAGTAAGAAATAAAACTATAGCGTTAATTACTATCAAAAACAGTCCTGCCGTCAAAACAACAAACGGAAGCGAAAAAATCTTCATAAGCGGCTTAATAAAAGCA
>JAJRYP010000047.1 GCA_024275695.1 Patescibacteria group bacterium
AAGAGGGCAAAAATCCGCTCATTCTGGACTCAAAAGAGCCGAAATTGGATGTGGTGGAATTTTTGCAGGGAGAAAAACGATACAGCGCGCTGAAAACGACTTTCCCGGAAAACGTAGATAAATACTGGAGCGAATTCCAGATCTTTGTGAAAGAACGGTATGAACATTACAAAATGTTAGCCGGGAAATAATTTGTCTGTTTTCAGGCGTTAAATTTCAAATCCCCCTTAGCCGTTGGTTGAGGGGGATTTTTTTATTTTCGTAAAGCATATTACAAGGAATATAGATAAAAACCATTGTCTCCATTTCATTAGTTCGGGTTTGCCATATAAAGCGCTAGTTCCTGAATGCTTAACAAAAAAATAAAGCACACGAAAAAAATTGAAAATTTTTATAACCCGAAGACTCTGCATGAAGCACTCTCCGTTTTAAAACTTTCTTATATCCCGGACTCCGCAAAAAAGCTTCGACAATATCTAGGAATTAAGATATTTATGTTTTCGGAACCAAAGTAAGATAGTCGATCATTTTCCTCGAAACATCCCACTTTGCAACCTTCATCGTCTGATTTGCATTTTTGCCATAAAAAAGGAGATCTTCCCTTCTTAAAACATTAAAAATATAATCGAGTGCGCCAAGCCCCTTTGGTGAAATCAAAAATGATTCTACCGGATTTATTAATTGTGTATAACCCCAAAGTTGCCCAAGGTCTTTTAATGTCAGCGGTTTGTTTTTAACTTCTACAAAAGCAAGTTTGATCTTGTTGCCTCGTTTTAGAATTCCTACAATATCTACTTTTATTGAAAGGCCTAAAGTCTCTTTTATTGCGATATTTCTCTTTCGTAGCACAACATCTAAATTATATTTAGATGTTTCAAATGTTGTCTCTATTGAATAATAAGGATATTTTTCCTTCAAAAAAATTTTCAGCCAACCAGCAATGTCAGGATAAAGCTCTTTTTCGTCCATATTATTTCCTCGGATACCCCAGGATTTCTGCCATTTCTTTCCATGAATCAAAATGTCTTCCTCTCAAAACCTCTGGAATTCTTTCGTCTTTTTCTAACGGATGTATTGGCTTCTTTTTTGAAGCGAATTTTGTTTGCCAATAAAATCGATGGTGAATTACATCCAATCTGCCAAGCAATTTTTCCCACTTCTCCTTTTGCGCCTCTGATCTTGCTTTTTCTATTTTCAGCTTCACAAAACGATCCCATTCCCGGCGATTGTGTTCAGCTAATGAACTTAAAATTTCCATCTTATGAATTATGCGAAAACCAACTTTTTCAAATTCGTCCGCAAATATTTTTATTTGATGTTCTCGAATCCAGGTATTATAACGTCCTTTTTTGTAATCGCGAAGATTTGGATCTCGAGTATTGGGATGTCCCCAATTAATGGTATGAACAGGAATATCAAGCTCCAATAGCAGATTGGCAATATCAATAGTTAAAAACCAATTTTTTGGGATTTCTATGTAAACTCTATGTCCATAGCAGGGAGCGTTTTTTGTGCATAAATAATTATTGCTGCGGCGAATATGTGCAGTTACATCGGCAAGCCCGCTTAAAAATTCTTTTTTGATATCTGTGGGAGACTGAAAAACTTCCCCTGGAATGCGAAACTCTTGATAGCTAACTTCATTTTTCAAATATCGATTTATTTCTCTTATGAGAAAATCGCTACTATTTTTTGTGAATGATATCGTTGTTCTGCCTTTTCCGGTAACGACATTGATTCTTGTATCAATCAAAGGCTCTAAAATGTTTTTTATATCTAATAAACTTGCCTTTACAGATAATCTGGCATCTTTATTTTCAACGATCAAGTTTTTATGTGGTATTTCTATCCTTATTTCTGTCTTTACGGAATTCCTGACTATCATTCCTTTTCCGATGATCATACCCAGCAAGTAAACAAACTCGGCATTATTCATCTTAAGCAGCCTTTCTAAAAATCAAAATGTATTCGTGAACTTTATTTACGCGAAACGCATAAGGATATCCCAGAGGTCGTAAATTATTGTATTCATGTTGGCGATCCCAAATGATAATATCTTCAAAAGAAAAACCAATGTCTGTCATTTTTTTCGCCAAGTCAGAATGAAACGGATAAAAAATATTCTTCTTTCTTATATCCATAACAATTACCACACAAAAACCAGACGGTTTGATTGTCTCGAAAATTTGTCTGAAAATATCGGCTAATTCCTCTAAAAAATCATTATAATCTTTTATGTTGCCCAAGTCTTTTTTAGAGTCACTGTAACTAACAGATTTTTTCCCGTCTGCCGTTCTGCTCCTATTCAATATGTCCCAATATGGAGGAGATGTTATACATAAATCAATTTCATTTTTACCTACATATTCTAAAATCTTCCTTGCATCATCATGGTAAAGCGCCGGTTCAAGGAAATCTGGATCCATTTGCACAAGTCCGATATTTGCAAGTCTATTTTTTGTAATTTTAAAATATTCTTGGGACAAATCGAACCCGATGCCTTTACGTCCCTCTAAAGCCGCTGCCAAAACTGTGCTCCCGCATCCCATAAAAGGGTCTAATACTTTGTCTCCTTTTTTTGAAAAAATTTGAATAATTCGGCTAACCAGAGCGGTGGGGAATATGGCAGGATGTTTTAGTTGCTTTTCTTCTTTGGACTTTTGTATTCCTCTCCAAATACTAAACGAATATTGATACCAGGTTTTTCCGTCAAGGTCATTTAATCTATCAGCCATTTCTTACCACCAGCTTTTCGGAGAAATAATTGTCTTCAATTCGTTTTCAATAGTTGCTTTTTCGCTTTCGGAAATATCATAAATTCGATAAACAATCTCATCCAACTTTCTCAAATTTTCCTTTTTGACTTCAGCGCTTACAGAGACAATTTCATCCACAATTGCAACTATTTTTTTAAATTTATCTGAGTCAGATGCTTCAACAATTGGAATCTTACCAATATAACTTTGGTCAGTGTGCATCGTTAATTTTGACCTGTTAAAAACAGCCAAAATCAAAAAGAAATTGATCAACTTAGAATGCAAAATGCCTAAAATATATTTTGCAAATTCCTCGTTTTCAATGATGATATTTGTGACGGTATCAAGTGTCAGCATTTTTTGGCTATCAAAAGCAGCAACAATCCCTGTCTCGGAAGAAAAAATATTTTGTAAGACTATCTTTTTTTTAGCTATCTTCTTAATGCGGGCAGGGGCAAAATCACTCAAATACTTTTCATTAATATAACCAACTTTATGTATTTTAAATTTTGAAATAGACTTGCCGCGTAAAATTCTTTTCTGTTTATTTCCAACGAGTTCATCGGTCACATAATTATTTAAAGGCAATCCTCGGAAAATATTATTTTCAACAAGTCTTGACAATGAGATGCCTTGAGAATAAATTTTATCAATAATTTCATAACATTTCTTATTATCAAAAATCAGGAATTTGCTGTTTGACTTTAAAAAATTTTTCTGTGGGATGAAAAACGAAGTTGCTTGTGAAAGTCTGTTTCCACCATTTTTCAGTGTCTTTATTTCAATAACATGCTTTCTGGAAGGCTTTTTCTTTTTTAAGATTAAAATTATCTGTTCCCCACGCACATCTTTAAATTTAAGACCTAGATCAAAAATATGAATAACACTCGTACGTGCCAGAAGATACTCTCTCAATTTTGAATATGAGTTAACGTGTAATAAACTTTTTGGTAAGACAAAAGCTAAAATTCCGCCCTCTTTAAGAATTTCCAGACCTCTTGCAATCATGAGGGAAGCTACATTAACCGATCCATTTAGAATCTCATAAAAATTAGAATCTGCGGGATCAAAATCTTTGTATTTTCTTATTGTCTTGTAAGGCGGATTTCCGATTACTACATCAAATCCGCCTTTTTCAAACACATCGCTAAATTTCTCTTTCCAATCGATGCCATGAGTGTCTAAAAGTTTGTTCTCTACAATTGAATTTCCTAAAATTAAATTCCTATTCAAAATATCATTATCTTTGTCAATGCAGTAACTTTTTAAAAGCAAAGAAACTTTGGTGAGATGCAAAGCATGCTCATCAATATCCACGCCAAATAAATTTTCAAAATTTATTTCTATCCCTGAATTTTGCCAGAAATCAACAATCGCTAACAAGAACGAACCGCAGCCACAGGAAGGATCTATCACTTTTTGAGTAGGCTTAATGTTTAAGTAAGAAACTATATAATCGGAAATTTCTCTGGGTGTAAAAAATTGACCGTTGCTTTTTCTATTCGTTTTTTCTATGGAAAGCTCATATAACTTTCCAATTTCCTGCACAGTTTCAGCATTTTCAATTGAATTATTTATCGCCTCAATGTTCGAAATTTCAGGAATTGAGTTATTAATAACATTAGCTATTTGGGCAAGCTTCTTTTGCATTTTTCCTCAAAGAAAAAATATATGCACCCAATTGATTTAAAACTTTGAACAAGGCAGAAATAAAATCTACCTTGTTCAAAGCGAATATCCATAAAAGCTACTTCACATAACTTTCCCATTTCTGTTTCAAGTTGGGATCTTTCATTGTTTCCATCAAATAATTGCCAAATTCTTCTGCCGTGGCACCATTATCGCGACCCGTGATGACAAGTTTTTTCTCGTATTGACCGCAAATATCCAGCGCCATTTCCAGTTTTTCAGCTTTATCAGCGAAACCGATGTGTTTCAACATCATTGCTCCGGCGCGAACGAGACTGCTGGGATCCGCATATTTTCCGCGGCCTTCTTTGATCATTCTCGGAGCGCTACCGTGAATTGCCTCGAACATGGCGTAGCGTTTGCCAATATTAGCGGATCCGGCTGTGCCAACTCCGCCCTGGAATTCTGCGGCTTCATCTGTCAAAATATCGCCATACAAATTGGGCAGCACAATAACTCTGAACTGCGTGCGACGTTTGGGATCTACCAATTTTGCCGTCATAATATCGATATACCAGCCTTCCCATTCCACCTGCGGGTAATCTTTAGCAACCTCCGCAGCAACTTCCAGGAACAAACCATCCGTAGTTTTTACCACGTTCGCTTTTGTGACGACAGTGACTTTGTTGATATTATTTTTCGCGGCGTAATCAAAAGCCATGCGGATAATTCTTTCTGCGCCCTGGCGAGTGATTACCTTGAAATCAAATGCCAAATCTTCAGTGATCTGAATGCCTTTGGAACCTAAAATATAAGCGCCTTCTGTATTTTCACGGAAAAAGACCCAGTCGATGCCTTCTTTGGGAACTTTCACGGGACGAACATTCGCGAACAAATCCAGATAGCGACGCATCGCCACATTCGCACTTTCGATATTGGGCCATTGATCCCCTTTTTCTGGAGTTGTTGTCGGAGCTTTTAAAATGACGTGACATGCCTTTAGTTCTTCCAAAACGTCGTCAGGGATAGCTTTCATGTGTTTGGCGCGATTTTCAATTGTAAGACCTTCAATGGTGCGAAATTCAACTTTATCGGATTTCAATTCGTCTTCTAACAAAAAAGACAAAATGCGCTGCGTCTCTTGCGAAATAATAGGACCGATTCCGTCTCCCCAGCAAACACCGATAATGATCGGTTTCAATTTCGAATAATCGATCCAATCTTCGCCCTGTTTCATCTTTTCCACTCTGGCTAACTGCTCTTCTACAAGATTAGCAAAGTGCTGTTTCGCACGTTCGATGACATCTTGATTCATTATTTCTCCTCCGTTTTCGTTCTTCAAACGATTTACAATTAATTTTTCATGCTAAAGTGTGGTCCCCAAAACTTCCAAACAAACAACTGAATATATAAAA
>JAJRYP010000048.1 GCA_024275695.1 Patescibacteria group bacterium
CTTGACATTTGGCAAAACCTTGTTATAATAGTTCTGTTTTGAGGATGCCTTGTGTGGCGTTGCTCGCTGTTTTTCAGCAGCGACCAGGCCCACAGAGGTATTCGTTTGACAACAGGGTAGTAAGAACCACACAGGAGGGACGCTTAATGGCAAGTTGCAGATTTTGCGGAGCTGTGGCGGACAGCATTGCGGAGGTTGATGCCCATGAACAGCTCCTACATCCGGACGCTTATCTAAAAGCGCTTCGGATAGAGCGCGCCGCGCGCCGCAGCAGCGGCAACATCAGAGTGAAGGCCAAGACCCCGAAACGAAGGGGAAAGGGCAGAACCAAAGGAAAAAAGCGCTAGCAAGTTGCTGTGTGGGTAAAAATTTGATGGCGGGGATGTATTGCATGCCTCGCGCCACATATTATTATTCTTACTACCCTCACAGCTAAAATAAGCTATAATTAATATACGACGACATCAATCGATAATCGACCTTTAAAAATTTGGGGATGTACCGGCATTCGACAGAGACTATTTTTAAAATGTTAGATTGCAATCCGGGGATCGCGCTGTCTCCCCGCATATCCGTCCAGCGCATAAACAGATGCTAAATCTGCAAAAGAACAAGCTGCAAACTGGCTTGCATTTCTTGGTTCACGCCAACTTGCACCGGCTGTTGCTTAATCTTTCCTGAGCTTTTAAGCTCACGTCTTAATATTTGACACCTGATATTTTATTAGGGCGCCACCTATCAGGTTGCTGCGTTTCTATACGGTTTTAGTAACGCAAAAGATTTAAACCGAACGCTCCTTTTTAAGCTTTTGTTCGTTTTTTATTTTAAAGAAGCGTAATCCAAAATGAACTATGATTGTAGACGTCTTCGTTTTAAGTCTTTGCACCCGGGTTCGACTCCCGGCATCTCCACCAATAGATACGCGTCTGAATCGAGATAAAAGTAGCCAAAAGCAAATTTTTGTGGCGCACCAGGTTTATCGATCCCGGGATCTGAATTTTGAATATCTCTAATATGTTTTCCCAAAGCCGCCTCTGACATTTTTGAACCTTTTCGGCCTATCCGTTTAGTCGTAAACTCAAAAATCGAATCGTATCCTTTTTTGCGATATTGATGTGATTTTATTTTGATACTAAAAAGTGTTCTTCCGTATGTAGCTAAAAATTTCCCGAAAAGAAATCTCCCGGTTGAAAAATTTTTCAACCGCGTCCTCGTTAGCCCGATTAAGCTTTTGCGGTAAATTGCCTTTTCGAGACAGGGCGTCATAAGCGAATTGCAAAGAAGGGAATTTTTTTGCATCAGGCTCATAAAATTCAAGCTTCTGATTAGCCAAATTTATGCGTGGCAGATCGTTCGCTTTTACGTTTGGATAATAAAGCGCGTACGAAATCGGCAAACTCATGTCCGGATATCCCATGTGTACAATACTGCTTCCGTCTTTAAAATGAATAATTGCGTGCACAATACATTGAGGATGAATAAGCACTTCTATCTGTTCCGGCTCAAGATCAAAAAGATATTTTGCTTCAATAATCTCAAGAGATTTATTCATTAAAGTAGCCGAGTCGACTGTTATCTTTTTACCCATTTTCCATGTTGGATGATTAAGCGCTTCTTCCAACGTTACATCGTCCAGTTTTTTTCTATCCCAAAAAGGTCCGCCCGAACAAGTTAAAACAACTTTTTCAATATCATCTTTATTTCGACCTCGAAGGCACTGAAAAATGCCCGAATGCTCGGAATCGACAGGAATAAAATCGATATCATTTTCACGGACCGCTCTCATTATTGTTTCGCCGTGCTCAACTATCATTTCCTTGTTTCCCATGGCAATTTTTTTGCCGGCATTCATTGCGCTAAGCACGACGGTGGTCCAATCTGTGCCTCTGCAGGCCACAACAACAATGTCTACGTCTTTTTGACTAACCATTTTCGCAGCTTCTTCGCGACTAAAAGTTCCGCCATATTTAGGTTTAAATTCGGCAACTTGTTTTTTGATTTTTTCGTTTGAACGAGTGGCCAAACCAACAACCTTAAAATCATCGGGATTTGCGCGAATAACATCCAAGGTTTGTGTACCTATTGACCCCGTAGAACCTATAATTACAATTTTTTTACTCATAATCCCGCTTTATTAATGCTAAAAGTTCATTTAAAAGTTCACTTTCCGAAGCTGTTTTTACAAATTCGCCTTTTCGATATAACGCTCCTTGTTTTATTCCTCCGGCAATCCCGTAATCCGCCTCGCGAGATTCGCCGGGCCCATTTACAACGCAGCCCATAACGGCAATTTTGATTGGTTTTTCAATATGAGCAGTTAGTTTTTCAACTTCATGAGCCAAAGTTTCAACATTAATTTCCGTACGTGAACATGTAGGACACGATTTAACAATCGGCTCTTTATGATACATATCAAGCGCTTTCAAAATTTCTTTTGCCGCTTTAATTTCCCGAACAGGGTCGGCAGTTAAAGAAACGCGAATCGTATTTCCAATTCCCTCTTGCAAAAGAGTTCCGACTCCAACTGCATTTCGAACAACACCGGGGATTAAAGTTCCGGCATCGGTAATACCTATATGAAGCGGATACTTGCAGTTATCGGCAAACATTCGATGCGCCCGAATAAAATCCGAAACATCTGTTGTTTTTAATGAAACAACAATATCGTAAAATCCAAGTTTCTCACAAAATTTAATTCCGTTTTCCGCGGACTCAATTAAAGCTTCCGGTGTTGGGTGACCATATTTCTCTAAAAGTTCTTTCTCTAAAGATCCCGCGTTAATTCCAATCCGGATAACCACCCCCGCTTTTTTGGCGGCATTAACAACTTCTTCAACTTTTTCCGGCGCACCAATATTCCCCGGATTTATTCGAATTTTATCTGCGCCGTTTTTAATAGACTCAACTGCAAGCCGATGATCAAAATGGATATCGGCAACAAGTGGAATATTTATATTTTCAATAATTTTCGGCAAAACCCTTGCGGCCCTTAAGTCCGGAACCGCAACGCGAACAATTTCGCACTTTTCTTTTTCAAGTTCGCGAATTTGTTCAACAGTTGTTTTCCAATCGTGCGTTTTTGTATTACACATAGATTGGATAGCAATCGGATGATCGCCTCCAATAGTTACGGCGGGCTTGCCTATGCATATTTCACGTGTAACACGCTTCATTTTTTGTACTGCCATAATTGTAAAGATTATGCTCAGCGGGAATCCACTTTATCATAAATGTTTGAAAATCTGCAATTGGAATACCCGATACTAAATGGTAAATGTGAAATTGCCGGGTTTTCGTAAATTGTACCAGATACTCCAAATTACTTGACTTTTATGCGACTTTTCTTCTATTATCCTTAAGCGCTTAAACCAAGTGCTTAAAATATTCTTAACTCCTCCTATATAAGCAAGAAATTGAGGATTAATGAAGCTATCTCCGCGCCCACCGTTCGACTGATTGACGACCGGGGGGAACAGCTTGGAATAATGGCTATACAGGACGCAAAAGCCAAAGCAAGCGAAAAAGGACTGGACGTCGTGGAGGTATCCCCGGAAGCGAATCCGCCCGTATGTAAATTGATGGATTACGGAAAACATCAGTATCGTCAAAAAAAGATTGACCAGAAACATCGAAAGATGCAAAAGCAAAGTGAGGTGAAGGGCGTAAGAATTGGCTTTAGAACCGATGATCACGATCTGGAAGTAAAAAGAAGACAAGCTGAAAAATTCCTGAAAGCACGAAACATTGTAAAAATTGCACTTATATTTAAAGGTCGTGAACTTGCACATGTAGACAGAGCCAAGGAGAAACTTATAAAATTCGCGGAATCTCTTGAAGAAATCGGATCCGTGGAAGAAGGCCCGAAAAGACAAGGAAATAATCTGATCATGATATTAACCCCATTAAAATAATGAAGCAAAAATCTCACAGTGGCGCAAAAAAACGTGTAAAAAAGACCGGAACGGGAACGTTTGTCGTCCAAAAATCATGCAAAAATCACTTACTTGTAAATAAGTCGAAACGTCAGAAAAAACTGTTTAACAAAGGAAAACGGGCAGAAGATCCGCAGCAGAAAATACTTGCCAAACTGCTTGCATAAACTGTCAGATAGGAAGCGAAACGCAAGTATAAACAAAGCAAATAATATTATTTAATAATTATATAGTATGACACGCATCAAAAGAGGCGTAATTGCCCACCGTAGGCACAGAAAAATTGTCGGCGCTGCCAAAGGTTATCGTGGTAAAAGAAGCACCACATTTAAACAAGCGAAAAACGCAGTTATGAAAGCCGGAATAAACGCTTATCGCGATAGAAGGCTGAAAAAAAGGACTTTCAGACAAATGTGGATTACCAGAATCAACGCAGCGTGTAGAGCAAACGGCATTTCCTACAGCCGATTTATTAATGCTCTTCTAAAAGAAGAAATTCAAATTGATAGAAAAATGCTCGCCGACCTTGCAGTGCACAACGAAGAAGCTTTTAAAGCAATCGTTGAAAGAGCAAAGGCGGGAGTTGAAAAGTAAAGTGTCAATATTTTACTTCAAATGAATTAAGGATCTCTTCTTGAGAGAGATTTTTAAAACTGCTTCTTTTGACATATAATACTTTTGGCAACTTGTTGCTCAAATTATATATGAAATCTTTATTTAGAAAAATCGTTCTTAAGATGCTTGAAGTGCTCGCCCGAATCAAGCTTAAACAAGTGGCTGCAAAAACAATCGGCATCACGGGAGCGGTAGGCAAAACGTCGTGTAAAGAAGTAGTTTTTTCCGTACTGGCAAAAAAATATAAAGTTCTTAGAAACGAAAAAAGTTTTAACAGCGAGTTTGGACTTCCATTAACCGTTCTTCATCAGAAATCCGGATTTTCCTCGCCGGCTCAATGGTTAAAAATTCTTGTTAAAGGATTTTTTCGGACATTTTTCGTAAAAGACAAGTACGACTTTGTTGTTCTCGAAATGGGTGTTGACAAGCCGGGAGATATGGACTTTTTAACAAAAATAGCTTCTCCCGATATTGCTCTAATTACAGCAATAAAGCCGGTTCATATGGCATCGGGGCAATTTGCCGACATCAATGAAATCTTCAAGGAAAAAAAGAAAATTTTTGATCATTTAGAAAAAAACGGCCTGGCATTGTTGGCAATCGACGATAAATTCGTTAAGAAACTGACAAATTCCGTTAAATGCAAAAAATGTATTACATACGGCATATCTGAAAATGCAAAGGTGCGAGCGGAAAATGTAATCCAAACCGAAAAAGGTCTAACTTTTAGCCTTCGCTATCAAAATAAAGAATATCGGTTTAAAACTAATCTGTTTGGGAAGTATCAGCTTTCAATACTTATGCCGGCTATAATTCTCGGTTTGATTAACGATGTGCCGATTCGGGAGATTCAAGAGGCCGTTGCGAGCTTTACGTTACCTCCGGGAAGATTGAACCTTATAGAAGGTATTAAAAATACGTTGATTTTGGACAGTTCATATAACGCCTCGCCGGAAGCCGTAATCGAATCACTTAAAGTTCTGGATTTTTTGGGAAAAAGACGCAACAAAAGACGGGTATTTGTATTTGGGAATATGAACGAACTCGGACAAAATTCAAAAGAGCTTCATGAAAATGTAGGAAGACAAATTCCTTTGTATGCGGATATCCTGATTACAGTCGGAGAAGATGTTAAATTTGCGGCAGACCGGGCTGTTAAAAGCGGACTTCCGGCCGAAAATATCCAAACCCTGGATTCTGCGAAAGATGCCGCAGATTATTACAAAAAAATCATACAAGAAGGAGATATTATTTTAGCAAAAGGGTCGCAAAATAAAGTGCGTCTGGAAATTTTTGTTAAAGCGTTGATGGCTAATCCGGAAGAAGCAAAAGAAAAGCTTGTCAGACAGGAAGAAAACTGGAAGAATATAAATCCATAATGTGCTAATATCCTCATGATACGGCTTCGCCACGACGCATCGTCACATTGTGGCACAGAGAGAATTTGTAATCAGGTTTATGTATAATTGGAAAATTATAGGCCATAAAAAACAACTTGAACTTATTGAGCACGATATTAAATCGAATCGGCTTGCGCATGCCTATCTCTTCACAGGCCCTTCAAGCATTGGCAAATTTTCAATTGCGAGAATGTTTGTAAATATTTTGCAATGTCCAAACAATCTTTGTCGTCAATGTCCAACATGTCTGCAACTTCAAAAGGGTAGTCATCCGGACACAATTACGTTAAAGACCGAAGAGGGGTCCGAGTCTATAAAAATTGAGCAGATTAGAGATATTATTGCAAAACTTAACATGACCAAACAAAGCAAATTCAAAATTATTCTTATAAAAAAAGCGGAAAGATTTACTCCGGAAGCGGCCAACTGTCTACTTAAAACACTTGAAGAACCACCCCCGCATACGTTAATTATCATGACAACCGATAATGTCCGCGAGCTTTTGCCGACAATTATTTCGCGAGTTCGCTTAATCAAATTTAGTGCATATTCGAACAGATTCCTTAAAGACAAAATGAGCAAACTTTTTCCGGAAACAGGTAAAGAAACCATCGATCAGGTTTGTTCGCTTGCCTTAGGGAAAAGCGGAAAAGCGATCAAGTTGCTTAAAAATGCAGACCTTTTAGCTTCTTACAGAACAATGTATACTATGCTTTGTGAGTTTTTGGAGCCGGGTCCTTTATATAAAAAATTCAGACTTGTTGAGGAGGTGTTGGCGGAAAATAATAAAGTTACGGAATTTCTTGATGTGTTCACTCATTTGGTACGGAGCCGCTTACATCAAGGCATTGAGAACAAAAAACTCACAACGTCCGAAAGACAGCATTTTCTCTCTTTGCTTTCTTTGATCGAGGACACGCGACAGCTGTTAAAACGTAATATTAACGCTCGCCTTGCGCTCGAAAATCTTGCCCTTAAAGCTTCCTTATGAAAGTAATGTGCGTATATGACCAATTTACACGTAAAGAAATTTTGATTCCTCATCCGGATGGGGCCGAAGTGTCGCCTGGTGATTTTGCCGTATACCACGATGAAGAAAATCGTGAAAATATAGGCAGAATACATTTTGCAAGCAGAGAAGAAAAAGATGAAGAAAAAATCCAACTGAATTATCCCTTTTTAAGAAAGGCGACGCCTCATGATCTTCAAAAAATGGATATGCAAAAAAGTACTGCCGAAGAAGCCATGGCAATATGTCGTAAGAAAATTACGGAACATAAATTGGATATGCAGCTTGTTTTTACGGAATATTCGCTTGATGGAAATCGAATAAATTTTATTTTTACCGCCGATGATCGTGTTGATTTTAGAGAACTCGTAAAGGATCTTGCCAAAACTTTCCAAAAACAAATTCATCTGCAGCAAATTGGCCCGCGCGACAAAGCTCGTATGGTTACCGGAAGAGGAAAATGCGGAAAAGGTCTTTGTTGCGGATGCTGGATGAAGAATTTGGAGAGCATAACCATGGAAATGGTTAGACTACAGTGTCTTGAGAGCAAAGGGAGCGCCAAGTTATCCGGGTGTTGTGGAAAATTGATGTGTTGTTTGCGTTATGAAGCTGACGAATATAAAAATCTTCGTAAGCGACTCCCGAAAATCGGAAGTATTGTTAAAGTAAAAAAAGGTGAAGGAGAAGTAGTTTCCCTTGATATTTTGAATCAAAAAATTAAAGTATCCTTCCCTGACAGAAGCTTTGAATTTGTTGGGCCGAAAGATATCAAAAAAGTAATCTCTAAAAGAGAGATCCCTAAAGGTTAACCAATAATTTACTATGGAAATTGCTCTGCTCGTCATCGCGCTGGTTATTGTCGGAATTTTTGCAAGACGTTATTACCTTTCTTTTTCAGCATACGGTTCAAAGAAAGAAAAAGCCGTGCATGGGCGACAAAAAGTTCCTGTACGACCTCAACAAACACCGCGAACAACCGAAGCAAAGGTTCTTTACAGTCAAGCAATGACTTATTTTGAAAGGGGAGAGTTGGATGAGGCGGAAAAGCGGCTGGTCGAAATTACAACCATAGAAAAAGATTTTAACGATGCTAGGCACAAGCTTGGTCTTATTTATTTAAAGAAAGGGGAATTCGAAAAAGCTGAAGAAATTTTTAAACAACTGGTTGCAAAAGTCAAGGACGATGCGATTTATCATAGTAATTTAGGTAGAGCTCTTTACGAACAAGAAAAATTTCAGGAAGCGCTTGCTTCATATTTAAAATCGATCGGACTGGACGACACCAGGCCGGGAAGGTTTGTTAGCGCCGCAGAAGTGTACAGACTTCTGGGTGATAAAGAAAAGGCACAAGAAATGTATAAAAAAGCGCTTGTGCTTGATCCTTCAAACATTGAATATCTTTTGACTTTTGCGCACTTTTTAATCGAAGACGAGAAGTATGCAAAAGCAAGATTTTATCTTGAAAAAGTTCTCAAGTTGCAACCGGATAATAAGATAGCACTTGAAATGATGAAAGAAATCAAAGATTAAACTATCCGCCTGTTTCGGCAGTACCGGGCCCCACAAGAATCTTTGCCGGAATAGCTTTATAAGCACTGTAAATCGGCTCCTTAATTGTTTCGCCGGCTTTTGTTAAATATCTGTACCAGGTAGCGTTAAATCCTGTATGCCCATATTCAACCTGCCTTCTTTGCCCCGGAGCAAGCGAGGAAGATTCAATAATTATCGGCGGAGGCGGATTGTGATAATTCCCAAGATAAGGCCCCTCCATTTCTACACTTCGTCCATCATCCGTTCCGTAAAATTTAAAATAAGCATTGGTTCCTTCCGTGTAAGACTGAATTAAAATATGACCCGGCGTATCATTTACAAATTTAATATCTTTTACTCCCGGATAAATAGTGGCATCCAAACCGTAACCGTATATTTGCGCATAATATGAAACCGCGTAAGAATGCGCCGTTCTTTCGGTTATCGGCAAACCCGACATTAACGCGGCGCGGTACATTGTAGATGAAACCTGACATAAACCCCCTCCATACTCCGGAATCGTTCCTTCAGCCTTTATAACAAGCTCCGGACGGTATCCTGTTGAAGCATCAACCGGCCCAAGATGCTCATTAAATGAAAATTCTTCACCCGGTTTTATGAGCAATCCGTTAAATCTGTTTACACCGACCTCGATATTATGAGTACGATTTGCCGGAGAACCCGCAAAGGCGCTTCGGCCCGTACCAATTAAAGTTTCAATCCCCAGCAATTTCAGGTCATCGGAAATTTCAGCATGTGCTTTTTTAACAAATACTGGAATTGGCACGTTGTCAAAATTGTAGTTTGCGGCCAATTCAACCGCGGCAGCAAAATATCTTCTTTTAATTTCACGTCCGTTTTCTCCGGTTCCTTCAATAATAATTTTATCGTTTTCGTCTTTATAAATATTCACGTCCTGCGCTTCAACTTCAACAAGCGGAGCAATTTCTTCTTCCACGTATGCAATAAACGGAGCCCGCCTAATGTTTATCCAAAGGTTTTGGTCTATGGAAAGCGATTTCGGGAGATCACCTACGGACTCTTCCGGTAAGTCTATGGGAAAAGACAACTCCTCCCCAACTAAAAGCGTATTTTTGTAATCAAAGGCGATCCAATCAACGTGATCAATAAGACGAATATCAAAATTCCGATAATCATAAGTTAAAGTGATGGTTCTGTATAAAGTTTCCTTGATTTCTTAAAGTCTTTCTTCCAAAATGGCCTGTGTAACCAAGGGTTCTCTGTTAAGTGTTTTTACCGTAATCGGCTCGGAGGAAAGTTGTCCGGCCTTTAATTTTATATCTTGATAAAGTTGACGTATGTCAATATCCTCCCCTTTTTTCTCCGAAACTATTACAAGCTCACCATTTTCATCAAATGAAAGATAAGCGTTTTTTGCTTTTCGATCATCAAAATTAAAACGGGCTTCAATATTAAAAGCCGCCTTGTCAACATCAACAGAAACATAAAACGGGATTTCCCGACCGCCCCAAAGAGCACCCAGAATCGTAAACAAATTACTATTTTCAAACTTTACAAAACGAATTTCTTGCAACGTATGTCTTGGCAAAAGAGAAATGCCCAGTTCGGATGGCAAAAATTCCAGACTTTCGTCTCCAAGAACAACGCGAATGGGTTTTTCCAGAAACGGTTGGCCTTTTTCCATTAATTTTTCCTGAATCTCATCCAGGCTGAGGGTTCCCACTTCCATACCCGCGATACGTGTTCCGGGAAGGGCTTTCCCAAGAAGCGAATATGTAATAACCGCGGATGACAATTGGTAAAGAACAAACAGGCCTATCACTACAAATACAATAATGACGGGTGTACGAAGTTTTTTGGAGAATTTTTTTAGCCACTTTCGTCTTAAGGACTCCTGAATATTAAACAGTTTGGCCGGAGCTTTAGCGGCACCTTTTGTTGATTTTTTTGTCGGCTTTTTGGACTTTTTACGACCATGCCGAGATTTAGCCGGAGATTGTCTTTTCTTGGTAGAAACTTCCGCCTTCTTTTTTTTTGGAGCTGTCTTTTTTTTCTTCTTTTTCGTCATAAAATGAAAGTCTCGATTATCTATGCTTTTTTATGCTTTTTTTAATATGTCTCCAAAGCTTGCCACCTTGTTTTTTTGCCTCATTTTTAACTTCTTCAATTTCTTCACCGTGTTTTTCAATAAATTTATTCTTTGCCTTAACAATATCTTTTCGGGTTTCTTTTCCCGATTTCGGAGCAACCGTAATCCCAACGACTGAACCAATGGCTCCGCCGATAATCGCCCCCATAACCACTTTATCTACTACGCCCTTTTTTTTCTCTTTCTTTTTTCCAAACATAACCATGCGACTTTAATTATTACCGTGCTAATCGATTTTATCTCAATTTAGCTTATTTAGCAAAATCCACGGCACGAGTTCTTCGAATAACATTCACTTTAATTTTCCCCGGATAACTCAATTTATCTTCAATTTTTCCCGCAATCCCTTCGGCAAGATCATTCATTTTTTCATC
>JAJRYP010000049.1 GCA_024275695.1 Patescibacteria group bacterium
CTGAAAATCGCACCAGAATGCGATTATGCAACATTTCAAGCACCACAAATAACGATCACGATTTTAACGTCAACGCACACCCTCAAAACTTTCTCAAAAACGAACAAATCGCCATCAAATTAACACAACTTTCAAAAATCCACGCGCCACGAAAAACAACCCAAAAATCGCGAAAATCACCCACCCTCTAGCAACAATCCCGAGTTTATAAAATTTTTAGGTGGTCCGACCACTTAAACTTACCACTTAAACTTACTCAAAACTTCACTATCTCGTAATCTTCTGCTATATTTCCTCTGCTGATTAACACCCTATACTATGTCTAAAAAAATACGCGTTGCCGTAATCTTTGGAGGAAGAAGCGGTGAACATGAAGTTTCCATAGTGTCTGCAAGAAACGTTATAGAAGCAATGGATCATGAAAAATACGACGTTGTCCCCGTTGGTATTACAAAAGATGGGAAATGGCTTTCCGGAAACAATACAATTAAAGCTTTCCGGGAAAATGATTATAGCGGTATTAACGAAGTATCCGTAAATACAACTGCCGGAGCAAATGAACTTATTCATTTTACCGATGGTCATTACGAAAAAATTCATATAGACATCTATTTCCCCGTTCTTCATGGACCTTACGGTGAAGATGGCACTATTCAAGGACTTTTTGATATGGCAAACACACCTTACACCGGATGCGGCGTACTTGCCTCAGCCGTTGGAATGGATAAGTTAATCTCCAAAGCATTATGGGAACAGGCGGGACTCCCGGTTATCCCATATATCGGGGTCACAAAAAATGCCTGGAAAAACGACCCTAAAGAAGTTGTTCACCGAATTGAAAGTGAACTTGGATTCCCTGTTTTTGTGAAACCTTCAAACATGGGTTCCTCAGTTGGAATCAGTAAAGTAAAATCAGCAAAAGAGCTGCCCGAGGCAATGGATCTTGCCGCAGAATTTGATCATCGAATCTTAATCGAAAAAGGACTTAATATTAGAGAACTTGAATGTGCCGTTCTTGGAAATAATGATCCGGAAATCGCACGTGTCGGAGAAGTTTTGGTTGGTGGAGAATTTTATGATTATAAAGACAAATATGTTGACGGGATTTCAAAAACGCAGATTCCGGCGGACATCTCTCCTCGTCTTGAAAGACAGATTCAAGATATGGCTGTTAAAGCATATAGAATTCTCGATTGTAGCGGACTTGCGAGAGTTGATACTTTTTACGACAAAACTACAAAACAGATTTATTTAAATGAAATAAATACTCTTCCCGGGTTCACCGCAATTAGCATGTATCCGCAAATGTGGGAAGCTTCGGGTCTCCCTTATTCAAAATTGATTGATAGAATTATCGAACTGGGTTTTGAAAGATTTAAGGAAATGAACGAAAAAAAAGTTTCATTTGAAGATGCGGGAGATTGGTTCAAATAGCAAATTTCTGATTTTTGTCAATAAAGTGCTATTTTCTTGACCGCGATGAAGGCTTTCTATAAAATAGGTAAGCTTCATAGAAGGGCATATTTTCATTCCGCATTAATGGCTATTTTCACACGTAAAACACGGGGTGGTAGAAACATCTACCTTGCACTTGATATCGGAACAGAAGTTGTTAAAGCTCTTATTTGTCTTTCCGAAGGGACAAAAGGACGTGTTTTAGGTGTCGGGAAACATAAGCAAAAACTTGGCGATATGCAAAGCGGAGCCGTCACGGATATCGGCGGCGTTATAAGAAACTGCCATAAAGCTATTAAAGATGCCGAACGTATGGCCGGGGTTTCCGCCGATCAGATGATTATGGGAATTGCCGGTGAACTTGTAAAGGGGGCTACAACAACACTCTCTTATACACGTCGTGAACCAAATACAAAAATTGATCTGTCGGAGCTTAAAAATATCGTTCATAAAATTCAATGGAAAGCTTTTGATAAAGTTAGAAGTGATCTCGCGTTCGAGACGGGATATAATGAAATTGATGTAAAGCTTGTGAACGCAGCCATTGTTGATGTTCAAATTGATAGTTATAAAGTTTCAAATCCAATCGGCTTTCAGGGAAAAGACGTTGATATAAGTATTTTTAACGCTTTCGCGCCTCTTGTTCATTTTGGAGCGCTTCAAACAATTGCAGCCGAGCTTGATAAAAATCTTCTTGCAGTTACAGCGGAGCCGTACGCCGTTGCAAGATGTCTGGGACACGAAGACGGGGGCAATTTCTCGGGGATTTTTATTGATATTGGAGGAGGTACAACTGACATTGCCATCGTTAGAAACGGAGGCGTTGAAGGAACAAGAATGTTTACACTGGGAGGACGAACTTTCACAAAAAGACTCGCTCAAAGTTTAAATATTTCTTTTGAAGAAGCGGAACAAATTAAACTCGCGTATAGTGGTGACAAACTGGAAAAACAATCATACAAAATCGTACGTGAGGCAATGAAAAGTGATTGCGAAGTATGGCTGTCCGGAGTTGCTTTAACACTGGCTGAATTCGAAGAAATAGATGTACTCCCCTCCCGAATTATGCTTTGCGGGGGCGGCTCTCATCTTCCCGAAATCAAAGAAGTACTTGAAACGCGCGAATGGTTCCGAAAACTTCCTTTCACTCAAAAACCGATAATTAGCTTTATTGAACCTAAGATGGTGAGTAATATGATGGATGAGACCAAGCAACTTAAAGATCCTCAAGATATTACACCGATGGCACTTGCGAATCTTGGACTCGAATACATTGGTGAAGAAAAAGTATTGTCGAAGATTTTAAGAAAAATTGTTCGTTTAATGCAAATTTAATAATCATTTATGAACCCAAGAAAAAGTACAAACAAAGCTAAGAAATCAACAGCTCCGGTTATGAAAAAACGAAGCATCGCAAAGGCGGAAGCAGATCCTGTTAAAGAAGCATTGCTTAAAGAAAAAATCATATCCAAAAAAAAGGTTCTTTTTAGTGAAATAGACGATGAGATAACAACAATCTACGACAAACTCAAGAAATATAAAATGAAGAATATTTATATAGTTGTTCCAAAGAGGGCCATCCTTTTTCAGAGTATTGTTAATTTGCGCATATTAAAAAGAAAATCGGAAGATTTAAATAAGAATGTTTATATTATTACGAACGATCATAACGGAATGCAGCTTGCTCAAAGAGCCGGTTTTACGGTTTTTGATAAACTCGAAGGGAATGAGCATCCTTCGCTTGTTTCAGGTAAATTAAACGATGATCAACTTAAAATCACTCCTCTTGAAGCGAGTATTAATACATTTGAAGATGAAACTCCGACAAGGATGAAATCTAAAAAAATCTCTATTGCAGAGTTAATAAGGAGGACAAAGAAGACTCGGGAAGTTCCAAAGAAACGCCTTACCGGCTCGGCGGCGGCAAAAAAACGAAAGAAGGAAAAAAATCGTTATGTTCTTGTGTCACCCAACAGACAAGCACTCACAATTCTCGTAACCATTACTGTTTTAGTTTTAATTTTAATTACTTATATAGCACTACCCGGTGCAACAATTTATCTAACACCAAAGTCTGATACTATTTCGATTTCGAAAAATATAACACTGGCCGATGTCACCAGCAACCGGGCATATCTTGACACGCATCCAACCGACGTAATCGCCGGTTTCCCCGTTGAAATAAACATCCAAAAATCAACTACTTATTATACCAGCGGACAAAAGTTTGAAGGTAAAAACGCTACCGGGACATTAACGATTATCAATACTTCGGGACGAGATTGGCCACTTGTTGAACAAACACGTTTTCAGACCGATGACGGACTTGTATACCGTATTCAACAAGGCGTTACAGTACCTTCGGGAGGGTTAAGCGGAGCCGGGACTTTGGATGTATTTGTAGTAGCTGACGAACTCGACGCAAACGGACTTATTATCGGCGAGAGAGGAAATATCGGACCGTCTAAATTCTTCCTTCCCGGACTTTCAGAAGAAAACCGGAAAAAGCTTTACGCCGAAAGTACCACCAGTTTTTCAGGCGGAGAAACAATCACTCATAAAACAGTTTCCGCGGAGGATCTTGAAGGAGCCAAGGGCAAATGGAAGCGGAGCTTATTAACTCGGCGGAAGAGGAACTTAAAAAAGAAGTATTAAAAATGAATGAGGAACGAAATATGGAACTTGTACTTTTGGTCGGTCGGGGATCAATGAAACTTGGAGAACCTTCCGTAACTATCCCGGAAGGTCTTGAAGGCCAAATGATTGAACAATTTGACGTTTCGGGAACTCTTACCGCAAAGGGAATGGCATATAATTACAACGAACTTGTAAATATTTTGCGAAACAGATTGAAACTCTCCAAGAGTCCGGAAAAGAAACTTCTTAAAATTGATACCGACAGCATTTCATATCGTCTAATTCCGATAGAAGAAGGAGCCGACCCTACAAGACAAACAATTACGGCAACAATCAAGGGAATTGAACAATACGAATTAAATGAAGATCGCGAGAACGGACGCAGGCTTATTGAAAACATTAAAAATCATATAGTCGGAAAGAGTATTGAAGAAGCCGAAAACTATATTCAACAACTTCCCGCAATCAATAAAGTTGAAATAAGCAGTTGGCCGGCATGGTCGCCTAATATTCCATCTGTTCCGGATAATATTAAAATTGAAGTTGTGCAGGATTTGTAGCACATGAGTGCGAAATTGAAGATATAGTAATGAAAAGAGCGTTATTGCACATTCCGCCCCAGGGCGGATTTGACTTATTGCTTTATTGTATCCCGAGTCTTCGATTTCACAATTTCTCACTTAAAAAGACCCCTGTTTTTCCGGAATTTTTACGGGAAAACGATGAAAATCGTTTTAGAGGGAGGTTTTTATGTTTTTTCACACGCGAGACGTGTTATAGACGAACTTTTACTAAAACAGCCTCCTCCCGGGAGGACGAACGTAAGAAAATTGCTTTGATTCAGGCCGAAAACTCGCATTTAAACCTTTCACTTTTTCAA
>JAJRYP010000050.1 GCA_024275695.1 Patescibacteria group bacterium
AAGCAGTTTGTAGCCTTTTTTATTAACAGCCTCGTCAGCCGCATCAACAATTTCATTAATGGGCATTCTGTAGCGCCGAATAGCAGTATTTTGTTTTTGAAGACCGCAATAAAGGCAATCATTCCGGCAAAAATTAGAAAACTCGATAATTCCGTGAATACAGAAAAAATCTTTAATATATGTACGACGAATCATCTCTGATTCGCTATATAAAGCCTCTTTTTCGAGCCCGTTCGTTTTCAAAAGATACGCGATTTCCTCTTTATTCAATTTTCGTTGTTTTGAATTTTTGATAATTTCGACAAATTTCAGGTCAAGTTTTTCGGGATCCGTTTTTTGAACATGCTCGAGCAGCTTAAGAATTTCCTTTGCGTCTTCCGGCGTAACTTTTTGAACGGCAATATCCGACATATATAAAACCCAGTCACTCACTTTAAGGCCTTCGATTGTACGAATATCAATTTCCCGGAGCTTGTCACCTTTTTGGATAACAGCTTTTTCTCCTTTGATTTTAATTACTTTTGCGGGGATTGTAAGGCACATAGAAAAAATTAGTGTGCCATCATTCTATAGGTTACTATCTTTCACCACCAGACTTTTTTAATCTTTAGAACGTATCCGAGTACGTTTGTTAGAAGATGGAGAAGGGGAGTAACAATAACTATCACCAGAATAACTTCCCACGAAGGAATATAAAAAGGAGCCAAAAATAGAAGCGCGCCAACAATAAAATCCAGTTGATCAAAAGGAATCCAGGGAGCTCCGGGTTTTATCTTAATCCGTCTTTTAATATATGATTTTACAAGATCGCCAACGATTGCTCCGATTCCAAAAAGGCCGGCGTAAAGCCAAAGGTTGATTGTTTCGTAATCTATGAAATTGATCTTTGAAAGCGCGAGTTTTTGTTGAACAAATAACATTAAAAGCGCGCCAAAATATGCGACATAAACGCCACGATAGGTCTTGTGTGAACCAAAAAGATTTTCGCTAATTGGCTTTCCAAAAGGAAATTTAAATTTACCAAAAATCACCGGACACATATTTGCAACATACGCCGGAAGAATGAAATACAGAGAAGAAATGATGAGATCGGCCATTTTTGAATTACTAATGCGCTTTTAAATTTGGTGGAGCATACCGGGCTTGAACCGGTGGCCTCTACGCTGCCAGCGTAGCGCTCTAGCCAACTGAGCTAATGCCCCAAAAAATGGTGGGCCTGGCTGGACTTGAACCAGCGACCAATCGGTTATGCTTCTCATGCTACCACTTTCGTGGCCCCTTTCGAGTTTGTGAGCCGGACTATCCCTTCACCCTTTGTCAAATTCGCCCTGGGGCGGATTTTTAGGGTGCCTACCGTCTAGTCTCTACACCTTCCCGCCTAAGGCGGGCTTGGCTCGGGATTACCATATCTTTTTAGATTTAGGCTTCCCCGAATTTGATAGGTTATACTTGCAAATTACTCCGCAAGCAGCCCATTGATATGGATGCGTATCGTGCTATAATGCAGTTATGAATAAGATCATAAACTGTAAAATTTGTGGAAAGAAGTTGATTGGGAGGCAGGCATTGTATTGCGGTACTTTGTGTAAAAACAAAGCACATCAATCATATGCCGCTCAACAGAAAAGAGGAGTTATGAGGAAAATTGAACTGGTTAAAGCTTTTGGAGGCAAATGCTTCAAGTGCGGTTACAATCGTAACACATCCGCTTTAACATTCCATCACAAAGATCCTGCCAAGAAAGTTTTTAAATTAGATTTAAGATCTTTATCTAACAGAAAGCTGTCTCGTATTAATGCTGAGCTCAAGAAATGCATTCTCCTTTGCCATAATTGTCATGCAGAACTTCATAATCCACAGCACGACTTAGCATCTAATCTTTAAGCCGACTGCTCTGACCAACTGAGCTACAGGCCCAAATTGTAAAAGATCAAACCGAGGGCATTATACTAAAGAATGCTTCTTTAGAAAAATCAAAATTCTTTTTTTATTTCCGTACTTTGACGAAGATGAACAAGGCTCCGTATAAAACTAAAAAGGTCGCTATGGTGCCGATTAATCCGGCGAGTCCCGTGGCCAACCATTTATTTTCTATTCCAAGGAATGTGTAATCGGGCATGAATCCGTTCCAGAAATTTATGGCGTTGTCCGTAAAACCATGATTTTCCGCTACTTTTTCCAGTCCGTCCGGATAAGGAGATGCAAAAAAAGATGAAGCCAAACCTGCAAAAATCGATACAATCAGCAATATGACGAGTTTCTTTTTCTGCATATTTTCAAAATTATGATCTTAAAAGTTTCGGAAAAAACAGACTAACTATAAAAATTGTGATTATTCCTTCTCCGATTCCAATAAGCGCGTGAACAAGGCTCATTGAAGCTAAAATTTCAATTCCTCCATGTCCGCTTAAAATTAATTCGATTGAACAAGCGGTTGAGGCCGCCATTACGGAAAGCCAGGCGGCAACAAAAATTCCTACAAAAAACTTTATTGAAAATTTTCCCGATAGTCGAAAAAGTTTATCAAAAACAAAATAACTCACAAAAGACGCGACTACGGCCATATTTATGATATTTGATCCAAGCGCGAAAATCCCACCATCTCCAAACATTAATGCTTGTATGACTAAAACAACGGAAATGATTACAATGCCGGCAAATGGTCCAAGAACGATTGTGGCTAGAGCTGCGCCGATCAAATGACCGGAAGTCGCCTGTTCAACAGGAAAATTCATCATTTGCGCGGCGAAAACGAAAGCTCCGATTGTTGCCATCCCAAATATTTTTTCTCGCCCCTTGCTTGTTAACGACCACTTTTCTTTAACGGAAGAATCCATGTCGCCTTCGGCCAAAGCCAGTTTCTTTTTTGCTACAAGTTTCTTTTCGAAAAGTTCCTTCGTCAATTTGGAAAGACTGTGCCAAAGCGAAGAAACGGCTGCTCCAATTAATGGTATCCAGGTCGTATTTCCTAAAAAACCGTCAGGAATATGCATGGCGGATAGTTAGATTATTTTTTCTCCTTTTTCTTAGGTGTTTTTTTTGCTGTTTTTGAAGCTTTAACAACTTTTTTCTCTCCAATATTCGCTATATTTCTTGCAAGTCTCGACTTCTTTCTCGCCGCGTTTTTATCATGAATGATATTTTTTTTAGCTGCGGTATCTATAATTTTATAAGCTTTTTTTAACAATTTTTCAGCTTCTTCTTTATTTCCTTCTGTTACAGCCGTGAGTACTTTTTTAATATATGTCTTCATAAGTGTACGAACGGGATAATTCATTTGTCGTCGCTTCTCAGCTTGCTTAACACGCTTTTTTGCAGATTTGATAATTGGCATAAATTTGATTTTAGATTGCTTCAAAATAATTTGCCCATAAAATATAGGTGATCACACTCTTAATGTCAAACAATTATGCATGC
>JAJRYP010000051.1 GCA_024275695.1 Patescibacteria group bacterium
ATTTTATCTCAATTTAGCTTATTTAGCAAAATCCACGGCACGAGTTCTTCGAATAACATTCACTTTAATTTTCCCCGGATAACTCAATTTATCTTCAATTTTTCCCGCAATCCCTTCGGCAAGATCATTCATTTTTTCATCTGTCACTTCTTCGGGCGACACTATAACGCGTACTTCACGACCCGCCGATATCGCAAAAGTTTTCTGAACTCCTCCAAAAGAAGTTGCAATTTCTTCAAGATCACGCAATCGTTCAAGATAGCGTTCCAGTGATTCCTGTCTTGCTCCCGGACGCCCTGCCGATATCGCGTCAGCGGCCATTACAAGTCTTGCTTCGGGAGTTTCCGGTGTCGCAGCCTCATGATGGGTCCATGCGGCGTGTATTTCCGCTTCTGAAAATTTATATTTAGTCATGATCTCGCGAGTAAGCACATCATGAGAGCCTTCGACATGTTGATCGATTGCTTTTCCTATGTCGTGAAAAAATGCGGCAATTTTCGTTGTTTCTACGTCAAGTCCGAGTTCGCTCGCAAGTAATTCGGCCATATACGCAACTTCAAATGAATGAAGAAGGATATTTTGACCATAACTTGTTCTATATTTAAGTCGGCCGATAATTTTCAATAAATCAGACGGGAATTTGCGTTTGAATTTCATTTTTTTAACTGCTTTTTCTCCAACATTTAAAAGGTCCCGGCTTAGAATTTTTTTTGCGGAATCGATTGCCTCTCGAATGGCCTTTTCGTCGACTCGTCTCAGTTTAACCAGTTTTTCAAGCGCTATCCTGGCAACATTTTTCTTAAGAAGATCAAAGGTCGAAACCACAATTGTGTTTGGTTCGTCGTTAAAAATCACATCAACATTCATAAGCTCTTCAAAAAGCAATATGTTTTTTGCGTTTGGTCCTACAATACGCGCTTTTGCTTCATCGCGCCGAACGATTATTTTTGCCTCCTTTTTTTACACGGATGTTCTATCGGTAAATTTTTGAAGAGCACCCCTTATAATATTTTTAGCGATTTTTTCAGCTTTATCTTTTGCATGATCAATTATTTTCTTTGTCTGTTCCGCAGTCTCTTCTTTTAGTTCCCTTTCAAATTGGCTAACCAGTTTATCTGTAATTTCTTTGATGGTTACACCCAGTCTCGATGCCAATCTTTGTTTAATCAATCCCTCTCGTTCTTGCTGTTTAAGGCCGGAAGTGGAAATTTCCTCCTCAACCTGTTGAATAAACGCCTGATATTGCTTATTTTTATTCTTCTTTTTTGCAAATATTTCTTCTTTAAATCGAAGATTTTTTTCGATTGTATTTATGAGCGTTTTCATCTGTTTAAGCATGTCCTCCGTAGCTTTTTTTACATTGCGAGCGTTTTCTTCGGCATCTTTGCTGATTTTCTCCGCCTCTTCCTTGCTTTTTGCTATCATTTTGTCACTTTTTTCTTTTGCCTTCTCCAAATCAATAAATTTGAGCCTGCGAAAAACGACCTGGCTCACAATTCCGCCAAGGAGCACGGCTCCCGCTATTATCAATATATTTAAGGTCATAATTGTTTTTAATTCGTTCGGGTTGTATTGTACATCAAGCAAAGACGAGCGTAAAGCGAGTCTCCCGCGAGCGAAAACTTATCGCGAGCATAGTGTGAGCGGAGCAAACTCCTTTAAGCAAAAAGATAAATTTTTTATTTTAGATTGTTTCGTCCACCCTGTGCTCGACATACTCGCTTATTTTTTTAGCATCTCCTTGTTCTTGTGCGTCTTCCGCCCGTTCTTTTAATCTTTTTAGCGCCTCAATCCAAAGAGCAAAGCCACGATAAGGTAATTGCAAATTAAGATGTCTGTCGCATTCCGGATTAAATTCGGGCATATCCATAATTTCTCCGTCCGTCTCAACATAGGCATTCGCAAGGTATTTGAAAATCGCATCCGTTATTTGATTTTTTTTAACCGAGTAACGAATTATTTCCTTTTCATTCGCGGACCGAATAGAAGCGTTTAGCCGACGCATTATTTCAAGCAGCTGTAAATCCAGCATTGCAAGTTGTGTTCTAAATTCCGCGTAGTTGAATCTTGTTGATTGCGGTTCGTTGTCCAATATTTTTAAAGATTATATAATACCCGGGTAGCGTAGTCATTTTGAGGGCTGTTGCCCCGGCTTCCAACAGAAAGCAACCCAATCGCGACTGCGAAAATTATAACAACCGCGTCGCATTTGTCAATTTACATCCGCGCGCATGTCCTGATATGCTTGTGGCGACTTTCTTTTGCGTGTTTATCTCCTAACCCATATGTTTATGGAGACTACCCTCTTTCTAGCCCGAATTCTGGCTGTAGTTTATGTTGTATTCGGTGCAGGCTTGTTTATTAACAGCCGATATTACTCAAAAGTATACGGTGATTTTGTTAAAAACTGCGCATTGCTCTTTGTGGCAAGTCTGATACTTCTGGTTGTCAGCACCGTGATTGTTCTCGTGCATAATATTTGGGAATGGCAATGGTATGTGATTATCACGGTTGTTGGTTGGGTGGGACTTGTTAAGGCGTTCCTTTTTCTCGTTCTTCCAAAAAAGACTGTAAAAATTGTTGGAGGAGTTGTTAAAAGTAAGGTCTTGTTTATTACGGGAGGCCTGATCGCGGTTGTAATCGGTGTTGTACTCGGATACTTTTCGTTTCTTTAGATGCAAAATTAAACCGACACTTTCCGGTAAAAGAGGTGTCGGTTTTTGTTAATTCGGAAGTCGGTCTTTATAAATTATTAAGCCATGCTTGTGTTTCCGCTTTTGTAATCGAATCGGCCGGTCGAAAATTTTGCCCAATTTCTTCCGCCGGTATATTTAGCATTCCAACTATATTTGTATAACGCGTATACCATTCTGAAGGTTGGATGTCGTCATAGACGGAATAATTATTTATACCCGGCATTCCGAGATTAAATATTTGAATAAATAATTTTGCGGCTTCAGCTCTATTGATTAAGGTATTCGGATTGGTTGGATTTCCGGATAAAACATTTTGGTTAACTAAATAACAAATATACATTTCAAATTCAGATCCTTGAGCATGTCCACATGGAACGGTTGCCTGCATAGACGCAATGGGAATATTAAGGTTTTTTAGTATTAACGCGGCAAAGCCTCCGCGCGATATTTGTGCAGTATTTGTTGTATCATTGGAATACGATAAAACGCTGTTGATCCACTGGCCAGTTTCTCCTGTGAGCATTACGTCCGATGGCCTGAACATGTCGCCGATTTCTTCCGCCGGAATTCCATTTGCTGCTAAAACATTTGTATATCCTGTATACCAAGCGTTGGTTGGAACATCACCATATAATGTAAATGTTTGAAGAGATGCCAGGTCGAAAGCAGTGGTAAATAATTTTGCGGCTTCAGCTCTGGTAAGGGCATCGTTTGGTCTAAAATAGGACTGTGTATTATTGTAAACCCCGGAGTCGACCAAATAACAAATATAAGCCTCCGCCCAATGCCCAATTGTTTCGGCATCGTTTGGATAACAATTAGTATAAATTGAAGGATTAGGGTTAATTCCCATTTTTTGTACAATTAGTTTTGAAAATTCAGCACGAGTAATTGCTTGATTATTTAAAGCAGCCGGAATTTTCTCGATTTGTCCAAGTTTTTGAATTTGAGAACGTTTTGCAGTTTCGGTAATAACCGCGGAAGGCACTCTCTTTAACGGTTTAACAGAAAACAATTTCCCCATAAGACTTTCCCCTGTTACAGAAAATGCTACAACAATCAACACCACGGCGGCCAGAGCTCCAATAAGTATAAATTTTTTCTTTAACTTGTGCTTTTTCATTTTTGTTTTGGTTAAAATTTTGTTTTTCAACGCCTCATATTATATCACAAGACTGGCTATTTGTAAACCCCCTCTCTATCCCTAAAAAAACTCCGGTTTTTCCGGGAGAATCCCGAGGAAACGATAAAAATTGTTTTAGAGGGAGGTTTTTGCGTTTATTCAGTTGTAGACGAACTTTGGCCAAAACAGTTCCATCCCGGGATGACGGGCACGAAAAATCTCTTTAATTTAAGCCAAAAATTCACATTTAAACCTTTTGATTTTTTTGAATATGTCAATGGCGTTTAAATACAAAACAAAAGGTATCAGTGTTTGGTGTTCGTAAAAATCTAACCGTTCTCTTTGGCATCCTTAAAGTACCGTTTCTCAAAAAACAACCTCTAAAACCGGGGGTCTTTTTAGTCTCTTCAGATTTTTTATAAAGGGCTATTATAAAGAACAACGTGGTTAGTAAGTGCATCTGATAAGATGCAAAAGCGAAAAACGAATATCTTTTAAAGATTGGAGCCTTGAAAAAATGGCTTTTTTATGCTAAAATAATAAGAAAATTTAAAACAAAAAATGAATCGTTTGGATACAATAAAAGAAAAACCATCAGCACCCGCAAGATCGCGAGAGAAGCAATATATTGCCGATCTTTCCGAAACAAAGGAGTTGCGCAACTCGTATACGCAGAATTTTCTTAGGCGAAGGCTCCCTTCTTCGGTTAAGCCGAATGCATTTCTTGTTAAAGCATGCAAAGCGCTTGGTATCAAACCTTCCGCTAAAATTTTGGAGAACGTAATCAGTATTCAGCGTAAATTAAAATTTCCGGAAATTCCCAAACAGAGTCGTTTGGAATCCTACGGTTTTGCGGAATATATTGATGGAAAATTTGGGCAATACACTTTGCAAAATTTACTTAAACATGAAAAAGGAAAAGGCTTGGCGACGATTTTTCCCGACTACCAAAAAGCTAAAAGAAAAAGTTTCGCAAAAAAAGAAGGGTTTCCGCCAACTTCCAACCGGGCTCCCGTCGTAAATAATCCTGAAATAAAAAGAAAAGCGAAACGTGTTGCTTACATCGCGGATTCAAACGGAACAAAATGGTTTTTAGGGAGGCATCTTAAAGAAATTAACGGAAGACCGACAATGAAAATAGTTAAAGGAGGCATGGCTGCCAGATGGGCCAGAAATAGAATTAAAGAAAATATCGACAGATTTTTAAAAGAAGGAGTTACCGATGTCGTTGTAATGATAGGGACAAATAATATGTCGACTCGCGCCTCTCTGGCTTATATCCGAAGGCCGGTTGAAAGAGATCCGGTTGTAAAATTGTATATTGAAATGCGCAGGCTTTTGAGAGAAAAAGGAATCAGGTTTCATTTATGTACCATTCCTCCGCTGGGTGGCTATATAGCAAAAAAATATGCAAGAATTCGTAGCAGACTAAATGGTTTGAGAGCGACGTACTGGAGAAAAAGATACTGGGATAAAATTCCGAGAGTCATAAAGAGGAGATACAACAATGATCCGCTTGCCTATTATAAAGCCGCGGAACAAGCGTGTTATACAAGATGGCTGAATGTTAACAGATGGATTATGGCACAAAAGTTACATATAAATTTTGGCAACGCGCAAACAGTTACTTTGCCGAGAAAAAAATCAAGTGACGGGATTCATATAACAGGTCGTGCGGAACAAAGAAGAATGGCAAAAAAAATTAAAGACAGATTTTCATGAATACCTAATCGCAATTTACCCGGACGACCTATAGTCAAACGTTTTTGAAGGTGGTATAGTGTAGGCCGCTTAACCTTTTGGCGTGAAAAAAGTAAAAACAATCATAGGAATTATTTCATTTAATGACAAACATTATCTTGAAAAGATGTTGCCGACAATAGTTGATTTTGAAAATACGCACATTGTTATTCTTGATAACGCCGGAAATAATGAAATCAAACAATTTATTGAAAACAGTTATCCTCAAATTGACTTCATACGGCACAAGGAAGGAAATATTGGTTTTGGGAGAGGTCATAATTATATTGTAAAAAATTCACCCGCCTCCGATTATTACTTTTGTGTTAATAATGATATTTTAATCGAAAAAGACGGTTTTGATGCTTGCGTAAAACATCTTGATGAAAACAAAGAAGACTGCGTAGTTGCGGCAAAATTGCATCATTGGGATTTTAAAAATAATAAAAAAACAGACATTATTGATACCCTGGGGGTTATTGGAAACAGGCCTCATCATTTTTGGGATCGCGGACAGGGGCGTAAAGACAAAGGTCAGTATGACAACACGATAAATAATATTTTTGGGGTTTCCGGAGCAGCTTTTTTCATACGACGCTCGTGTATTTTTCAACTGCACGGATCTAACTATACAATTTTTGATGAAAATATCTTTATGTATAAAGAGGATATCGACCTTGCCTATCGAATGAGATGGTTGGGTATGAAAATATCATTTTTGAAAAATGTGCTCGGCTATCATGCCAGGACGCTCGGGAAAAACAAAAAAAAGTCTTTATTTGAGGCTACAATGAGTTATAAAAATCACAGAATTATGCTTCGAAACAACTTTAGCAAAAAATATTCACTTAATACAAAAGTCTCGGTATTTGTGTACGAAATAACGAAATTCCTTTATTATCTTGTTACAAAACCTAAAGTTGCCGCAGAATATTTTAAGATTCGAAGGATGAAAAATCTTAAAATATCTGAAAAAAAAATTACATCGAAAAAAATGGAATCATATTTCTTAACCTAAGTCATTTGCTATCAAAGAATGAACTTGCGATAGTTATTCTTCATCACAATACGCCCAAAGAAGTTACGGAAAACTTGAAAGCGCTTCAAAAGGCGCGGCTTCCGGAAAGAACTGAAATTGTAGTTGTTGATAATGGTGAAAAAAACGGAAATGAGCAAATTCCCCGCTCTTGTTGTCGCGGATTAAATGTACGATTTTTTGATATACCAAACAAAGGTTTTCCTCAGGGAAATAATTTCGGAATCGAAAAAACCGACGCGGAATATATAGCAATGATAAATCCGGATATAGTAGTTGATCAAGATACGTTTATAAAGCTTTTAAACTATTTAAAAAATCATCCAAAAGTTGGAATAGTTGCTCCGCGACTTATTTATCCAAATGGGAAAATTCAAGATAATTATCGGGTTTTTCCAAGGCCCTTTGATTTGGTCGTGAAACGAATTCCTTTTTTAAGGAAAATGATGAAAAAAAGAATGGGAAGGTATTTAATGTGGGACAAAGATGCCAAAAAAAATGAGCCCGTTGATTGGATTACAGGCGCTTTTCAGATTGTTACAAGAAAATGTTGGGATGAAGCCGGGCCAAATTGTGAAGATTATTTTTTATTTATGTCCGACGTAGTAATTTGTCGTGACGCATGGGAAAAAGGATACGAAGTCCATTTTGTCGGAGAAGCTAGAGCTTTGCACAATGAAGCACGTTTATCCGAGGGCGGAATCATGGATGTATTTCGTAAAAAAACAATGCGAATCCATATTAGAGATTCGTGGATTTATTTCAAAAAATATTTATTTAGAAAAATTCCCAAAGAGTGTCCTTCCGTAAAGGCTTATCGTTAACTTATTCTTTTTCTTTGGCCAATTTATAAAAAGGAATATACTTAACAAAGTATGTTGATACAATTATTGAAAGGAACATTATTACTTCGATTGCCATGGCGTAATCCATGGAGATATGGCCGACACTTGCTCCAAGCAAAATGACAATAACGGAAAATTCGCTTAATTGGCCCAATCTCACGCTGATTTCCAAATTCTCATTTGGAACGGCTTTAAATAATTTAAATGCCAATTTGAATATCAAAGGTTTTACAAATATTACAAAAACAAGTCCTATTATGATTAGCGCGGAGTAGGATTGGAGATTTTGGAATTCCACATTCGCACCCAGTACAAAGAAAAACAGAATCATAAAAAAATCTCTTATTGTTTCTGATTTTTTAACGATAATCCTTAGTTTATAGGCGGGTAGGAATGTTAACGAAAGCCCCGCGATAAATGCGCCAATTTCTCTTGAGAAATTAAAAAATTCAGCTATTTCAGCAAACAAGAAGCACCACGCAAGTCCCAAAAGGAACATGATATCCGGCTTATGGAACACTTTTCGCGCAATATGTTTTAAAACGTAACGTTGTAAAACAAACGCAAGCAAGAATACGAATATGCCTTCAATTAAGAATTTAACCGCCTCAAACATTCCAAGATAGCCAACTTCATGTGAACTTGAGATGAAAAGCAGCATCATAATTGCCAAAACGTCTTGGGTTATTAGGGCTGCGATACAATATTGTCTTACATAAGGATTTGGACTCTTCTCTTCGTTTAAGAGCTTCATCACAACTACCGTGCTGCTAAACACCAGCACAATTGCCAGATAAAAAGTTTCGGCAATTCCAAGCTGTGTCAAAAAGCCTATAAAAAGGCCGGATACAAATATAACCATACTTGCAACCAACGTTATTAACGTGCCTTTTCCGAATGTTCCGGAAAATATTTTTGCTTTTAATTCCAGCCCGATCAAATACAAAAGCAAAATAATACCTACCTGTCCGATTGCTTCAAAAAAGAGATTGTTCGTAATGAGTCCAAGCCCCTGCGGACCAATAATCAATCCTGAAAAAATAAATGCGATAAGAAGCGGTTGTCGTGATAATTCCAAAATAATACTGAGGACGGCAGTTACTATAACGACTATGCTGAGCTGAAATATTAGTTCATCCATATTTTTATATTCTCATATTATTTTCCCTAAATCAAGCCAAACGCCGAGATCAAAAAAATTGTCCGGGGTAGCCGGACGGGTACTCGGCGGCTAGTCGTTTGTCTAGCCAACGGGTAGTCAAATTTAAGTGTTTATTTGAAAAGCCAATTTTGCTAAAATACTCTTTGGAATTTAACAATCGAAATATGGATATGTATGATATGATTATTTTAGGAGGTGGAGCAGCCGGACTAAGCGCCGGAATTTATGCGTCCCGCGGAGGTATAAACGTGATGTTGCTTGAAAAAGATGCACCCGGAGGACAACTTCTTTTAACTGACAATATAGAAAATTATCCGGGATATGAACATATCGAAGGCTTTGAGCTTGCACAAAAATTTATGCGGCACGCGCAGAAATTTGGTTTAAACATGCAATATGAAGGAGCGGAAAATATTAAAATTCATGACGATCACGTAGAGATTGAAACTAAAAGCAATATTTATAAGACTAAATATCTTCTCGTGGCGGTAGGTTCCAATCCGCGAAAATTGGGAATTCCGGGCGAAGACAAATTTAGGGGAAAAGGAGTTTCATATTGTGCAACATGTGATGGAGCATTTTTTAAAGATAAGAATTGTATAATTGTGGGCGGTGGGGATTCCGCGCTTGATGAGGGAATCGCTCTTACAAAATTTGCTAAAAAAGTGACCATAGTTCATAGAAAAAATGACTTTCGCGCAGAACCGTATCTGGTTGATCTTGCTAAAAATAATGAAAAAATCGAATTTTTAATGAATCATGAAGTTAAGGAAATTCTTGGAGAAGATAAAGTAAATGAAGTTCTCTTGTATAATAATAAAGAGAATAAGGAATACAAAATGCCGATAGATGGAGTTTTTGTGTTTATTGGATATGTTCCAAATTCAAAAATACTTGAGGGGCAAATTGAGCTTGAGAACGGAGAAATCGTTGTCGACAGTTTTATGAAATCATCACATCCGCGAGTTTATGCCGCCGGAGATATAAGGCGAGGGTCGGTAAAACAGGTTGCGGCGTCCGGGGGTGATGGCGTTATGGCTGCAATTCAAATAATGCACAAATTACGCGCCGAAGGTTAATTTACATATTCTCTCCAGCTTTTAATTTCTAAATCTTCAAGTTTATAGCGTTTAAGAGCTCCGACTAAAAGACGTGCCACTTGAACATTCGTAATTAGCGGAATATTCATATCGATGGCTTTACGTCTGATCATGTAGCCGTCCGTGATTTCCTGACGCGTGTAATTTTTTGGAATATCAATTACAAGATCCACTTTTTTTTCCGAGATATAATCAATAATGTTTGGAGATTTCCCGCTGCTGACTTTGTAGATTTTAGAATTTTTAATACCGTTTTCTTTAAGGAAATCGGATGTTCCTTCGGTTGCAAAAAGATTATATCCCATTTTGTGCAGAAGACGAGCGGCATTTAAAAAGTCCGCCTTATCCTGAATGCGTCCAATTGTAAGAAGGATATTTTTCTTTGGGAGCGTAAGGCCGACGGAGATCATTGATTTCATGAATGCTTCGTGAAGATCGTCTCCGAAGCAGGCAACCTCGCCTGTTGAAGCCATTTCCACTCCTAAAACGGGATCGGCTCCTTTAAGGCGCGAGAATGAGAATTGAGGAGCTTTAACGCCCACGTAATCCAGATCCAAAGTTTTGTATTCCAAGTCGGTCAGCGCCGGATCATTTGATTTATTAATCATTGCTTTTGTGGCAATTTCAATAAAATTGTATCCCGTAACCTTGGATGAGAACGGGAACGACCTGCTCGCTCGCAAATTACATTCGATAACCTTAATCTCATTCGCCTTAGCCAAAAACTGAATATTAAAAGGCCCGGAAATTTTTAACTCGCTCGCAATCTGTTTAGTAATGGTCTTAATACGTCTAATCGTTTCTATGTAAAGTTTTTGAGGCGGCAAAACAATCGTTGCGTCTCCACTATGAACACCTGCATGCTCAACATGTTCGGCAATAGCATAAATAATAAGTCTTCCTTTATAAGCTACTGCATCAATCTCAATTTCTTTCGCTCCCTTTTCGAATTTGCTAATCACAACAGGTGCTTCGGGCGAAACCTGAGTTGCATGCTTAAGAAAATTAATAAGCAGATCTTCGTTGTGCGCCACACGCATCGCGGCACCCGACAAAACATATGAAGGTCTAACCAGAACCGGATACCGAACTTGCTTCGCAAATTGTAACGCATGATTAAATTTCGAAAGCTCTTTCCATTTTGGTTGGTCAACTTTAAGCTTATCAAGCATTGCGGAAAACTTGTGACGATTTTCCGCCCGATCAATATTTTTTGGATCCGTGCCGAGAATTTTCACACCGGCCGCTTTTAATTTAGTCGCTATGTTGTTCGGAATTTGGCCTCCCGTGGACAAGATAACGCCATAAGGTTTTTCCTTTTCATAAATACCAAGAACGCGTTCAACGGAAAGTTCATCAAAATAAAGCTTATCCGAAATATCATAATCGGTTGAAACGGTTTCCGGATTGTAGTTGATCATAATAGTTTCGTATCCCTCTTTGCCAACCGTGGAAAGCGCGGTAACGCAGCACCAATCAAATTCAACGGAAGAGCCGATACTGTAGGATCCGGAACCAAGTACGATAATCTTTTTCTTTCGTGAAAATTTCACGTCGTCTTTGTTGCCGTGATATGTAAGATACAAATAATTGGTGTTGGCCGGGTATTCCGCCGCCATTGTGTCGATTTGTTTGATAACGGGAACGATGTTATGTTTTTTACGCAGCGCCCGAACTTGCGCTTCGCTATTTTTTGTAATATTTGAAATCTGCTTATCCGAGAATCCATATTTCTTTGCCTGTAAAAGCAGTTCCGGCTTAATCCTCTTGTCTTTCTCCAATTTCTTTTCGGTTGTGATAATATTTTTAAGCTTTTCAAGAAACCATTCGTCGATACCTGAAAGCTTGTTAATTTTTTTAACGCTCCAACCTTTTTTGAGTGCCTTTGTGATTGCGAGAATTCTTTTAGGTGTTGGAACGGAAATTTCTTTCGACAAATTTTTTGTTTTAAAAGCAATTTTCTTATTTGCCGTGAAACCGTGAAGACCAATTTGCAACATACGTAAACCTTTTTGCATAACTTCTTCAAACGTTCTTCCAAGCGCCATAATTTCACCAACCGATTTCATTTCGCTTGTAATTTCATGGGAAACGCGTTGAAATTTTTCAAGATCCCAACGAGGAATTTTAAGCGCGAGATAATCGAGCGCGGGCTCAAAACACGCAGTCGTGGTTTTTGTAATTGCATTTTTAAGTTCGGGAAGCGTGTGGCCGAGCGCGAGTTTTGCCGCTACGTGAGCTAAAGGATAACCGGTTGCCTTTGAAGCCAAAGCGGACGAGCGTGATAATCTCGCATTAACTTCAATTACACGATAATCCTTGGAATGAGGATCAAGGGCAAATTGAATGTTACATTCGCCAACGATTCCAAGATGCCGGATAGTTTTTACGGAAAGCTCTCTTAATTTGTGATACTCGCTATTTGTGAGTGTTTGGGAAGGAGCGATAACAATACTTGCTCCCGTGTGAATTCCGAGCGGATCAAAATTTTCCATATTGCAAACGGTGATGCAATTATTTTGCGCATCACGTACAACTTCGTATTCAACTTCTTTCCATCCTTTAAGATTTTCTTCAACAAGAACTTGGGGACTGTATGCAAACGCATTATTGAGTAGTTCCTTAAGTTCCCTTTTGTTGTGAGCGAATCCCGAACCCTTTCCTCCAAGAGCAAAAGCAGCCCTTATAATTACCGGGAAGCCGATTTTTTCCGCCGCTTTTAATGCGCTTTCCGGAGTTCTGCAGGCAAAACTTGTTGGGACTTTAACTTTGATTTTCGCAAGTTCTTTATTGAAAAGTTCGCGATCTTCCGTATTTTGAATTGTTTCAACAGGCGTTCCTAAAACGCGAACATTGTATTTTTTTAAAATTCCTTTTTCAAAAAGTTCGACTCCGCAATTAAGAGCGGTTTGTCCTCCAAATGCCAGAAAAATTCCGTCAGGCTTTCTTTCTTAATTATCTCTTCCACAAAATATGCATTAACAGGGAGGAAATAGATTTTGTCGGCAAGCTCTTTACTTGTTTGATTTGTAGCAATATTGGGATTAACCAAAACGCTCTTAATTTTTTATTCTTTAAGCGCTTTAATTGCTTGCGATCCCGAATAGTCAAACTCCCCGGCTTCTCCGATCTTAAGTGCGCCCGATCCGAGAACAAGAACTTTTTTTATTTTTTTTGCCGGAGTGAGTTTGCGAGTCATTATATAGGTATAAATTTTTTATGGAATTCTGTTAGAGAGACGGGCTTTCCTCCTCTACCATAATTCGTGCCATCCAGGTCGAATAAAACCACTTGTCCGGAAAGTACTTTTTCGATTTTTACTCTGTCGGATCTGTCTCGCGCTTTCCAAATTTCTCCTTTACGAGGTGTTTGCATAAAATAGATTGGCTAAATTTATCGAAGCTATTATTGCAGAATATCGTGAAAACCTCAACATTAGAAAATTAGCATAATAATTGCGGGAATAATCACAAATCCCGCTATGTATTTGAGAATATTTCGCTTTCTCATTTTGATAACATGGAGGGAAAGATACCTGGTAACTTTGTAAATAAGCATTGATCCGAAATTTCCAAAAAGAAACAAAACGCCAAACGCAGACATTAAAGTTAACACAACTCCGCCGGCAACGGCATATCCCTCCGCATTCGCAAAAGATGCCAGAAGTACGTCAATAAATGTTCCAACACTTGTTCCGATCATATATGGAATGGCTTGCCTGAGTGTAACTACTCTGGCAATCGCAAGCGGTACCATTAACGTAACTAAAAGAGAAGAACTTGGAATGATTATTGTTAACGCAAGACCGACTGCAAAAGCTCTCCAATGGGTTCTTAAATGCTTTTCCATAATCGCACGAGTGTGTCTTTTACCTCCCAAAAATATGAACATGCTTTTCCCTACTCGTCCTAAACTGAAAATCAAAAGGAATATACCTATAATAAAAAGCACTATTAAGGGAAGTTTATCCAGTTGCAGTAAATCTCTAACAGGATCGGTTATTACGGCCAATAAATCCGGGATTTTGCTAAACGCCGGCAAATTTTCAGCCACACTTGCGATTTTATCTCCCGAAGCCGTGAAAATTCCCGTTGTTATTTGAACAAGAAAAACAATAATTATGAGAAAAAACGAATATATTACATTGGCAAGTCCAAGCTCGAAGCCATGTCTTAAATGCCAATGATGTTTCGTTCTTATTACAAGCGAAGCCAAAATAGGCGTGACCGCATTACCCAAAGTTAATCCAAGGAGAATATAAAAAGCTATATTAAAATCTATAATTCCCGCGCCTGTAAGTGTGTTTGTAAGGATAGCTATAACAGAGGCGGATTGTGCGATAATCGAGGAAAACCATCCGGCACCAAAGGCGCTTGCCGGACTGTCAATAGCGGAGGTTATACTTTGAACCGCGCCGTTGCTTATGGCAATTGTCACATCTTTTATTATGATTATCGAAAATATAAAAAGATAAAGTACGCCAATAAATTGCAGCGTATTTATTATTTTTCTACGTCTTGAATAAACACGGCGCTTAATGGAAATAAGTTTTCTACGTGCTTGTTCAATTTCTTTTTGAGTCATTTCTTCAAGCTCTTTTTCAGCTCTGGCGGCTTCTTTATTAATATTCTTATTTTCTCTTTGGGCATCTTCCAGAAGCTCTTTTTCTTTTTTGTCGAATTTTTTTTGCAGCCTTGTTTTTCGTTTTTCAATTTTTTTAAGAGCGTCAAGAGCTTTTTTGCTCATTATTTTTAAGGATCCTTCCGTTTTTTTGTTTGATTCTTCAAGCTTTTCTTGTTTTTCGCGTTCAATTTTTTCTTTACCGAATTTTAACTTTCGCTTTGAACGATCCTTGAGCATACGAAACTCGCGTTCTTTTTTTTTCAATTCTTTTTTTAAATCAGGATCATTATTTGTCATGCGGCAGTTTTATCTTCTTGCCATAAACCAAAGGTGTTTCCTTCGGTATCTTTGACGACGGCATTCCATCCCAGCCCTTTCACGGGCATTTTCGGCATTAAAATTTGTCCACCAAGCGCTTCGACTTTTGTTTGCGATTCCTCGATGTTATCAACATTAATATAATTAATCGGATATTGAGCCGGATCCGTCCTTTTCATCATTCCGCCGTTAATACCGGGCCCTTGAGGGACTCCTTCTTCATTCACAGGGACAGTAAAAACAAGTTGATAATCCTCAAAATCCGGCCCTGCCGGTTTAATCACCCATCCAAAAAGCTCTTTGTAAAATTTTGAAGCTCTTTCCATGTCGTCTACGGGAATTTCGAAATGAGTCGGGGTATGTGGAATATTCATACTGCATAAGTTTATAAATACTACGATGATAATAACGTCTCGTTGAATCTTTTACAATATGGAAGCTACGCTACCGTGGCGGAGAGGGGGGGATTCGAACCCCCGCGGCAACATACGTCACCCTACAGGTTTAGCAAACCCGCCTCTTCAGCCACTTGAGTACCTCTCCACGGTATGTTTGCGGGCGAACTAAAGTCTACTTTGCAATTCGCGACTTGTAAAGATTTAAAGTTTCTTCATGTACTCTTTAATATTCAAACATGCTCTTTCGAGTGTTTGCTCATCCGGCAAAAGAACGATTCTAAAATGATGAGTTCCCGGCTTTTGTCCGAATCCGCTTCCGTGAACGGTCACCACGCCGGTTTCGCTAATGAGTCCTTCAACCCATTTTTTGTCGTCCAAATCTCTTTCGAGCCTCGGAAAAGCATAAAATGCGCCTTCGGGACTAACACAATTTATTCCGTCTATTGAATTTAAAATTTCCATACAAATATCGCGTCTTCTTTCCAGTTTTTTAATTGCCTCTTCAATATGATCCTGCGGGCCTTCAAGCGCGGGCTTAATTGCAAACTGCATCGGATGATTTGAGCATAATCTTGCCCGAGTAAATTTGTTATAAGCCTCCACGTAATCATTGCAAATTTCTTCCGGTCCGCTAATGATTGCCCATCCCAAACGCCATCCCGGTACAAGATATGATTTTGACAGGCCGTTTAAAGTTACAAAACAAATATCATCTGCCAAAGACGCAATTGAAACATACTTCTTGCCGTCGAAAACCAATTTATCATAAATTTCATCGCTGAAAATTACCAAATTATGTTTTCGCGCAAGTTCTATTAGTTGAAGAAGCGTGTCTTTGTGGCAAACCGAACCTGTGGGATTATTTGGATTGATAATTACAATTCCTTTTGTCTTGTCGTTAATTTTTGATTCAATATCGCTGATGTTTGGTTGCCAATCATTTTCTTCATCTAGTTCATATTGATTTTCTTTCGCTTCAAGTTTATTAACAATTGCTTCATATAAAGGGTATCCCGGATTAGGGGTTAAGATGTTGTCCCCCGGATTGAGAAGCGATGTAAGTGCTATTTCGATTGCTTCGCTTCCACCATTTGTTATTAAAACGTCGCGAATATTTTTTATGCCTTGTTTTTCCGCTTCGTTTCTTATTGCCGTAATTGCCTCATCAATACCTGATGAAGGGGAATACCCGTTATGTCCGTCTTGCATGGCTTTTGATACGGCTTCAACCATATGCGCTGGAGTTTCAAAGTCATATTTAAGCGGGTCTCCTATGTTGAGCCATAACAATTCTTTGCCTGTTTCCTTTGTTTTTTGTGCGAGTACAACAATGTCGCGAACTGCGTATGTAACATTTTCCGTGCGTCTGGATGGAGTGATTTTAGATGACATATGTAAAAAAGATAGAGGATAAAGTTGCGATAATTATAAAGGAAAAAATTTTTACATCAAAGAAAATGGCGAAGTTTATTTAAACTTCGCCATTCCATAGATATTTTCAGCAAGAGAGCTTCATTTACAGATTCATTACCAATGATGCAATTTTGGCCATTTCACCTCGATAAATGTTATTTCCGGGTCTTACGGTTCCATCGTTATAACCTTCGATAATTCCCTTTTCAACGGCAAAATTGAAATACGGCATGTACCAGGCATCCGGCTTAACGTCCGAGAAGTCGGCCCGGGTGCTCGCAGTTAAATCCAAACCTTTTCCTTCAAGGAAAACTTTCATTATTTCCGCACGATTAATATTTGCTTCCGGCTTCCCTACGAGTCAAATATTCGTTTGGTTCATATTTTCCTTCCGAGCGCCCTTCAACGACTCCCGCATCGGCAAGATCACTGATATATTCTTCCGCCCAATGCGTTGCAATGTCCGAAAAGACGATTTTTTCACCAAGCACTTGTCCGGATTCAGAAGTGCTTGTAGTTGTAGTTGTGCTGGACGAACCGGTTGACACGCGTCTGCCACCTCCGCCACCTCCGTAACCAAATGTTACGTCAACAAGTATTTTCCAATCACTAAATGATACCTGAACTGATGTGTAAATGTTTCATTGTAGGTTGAGTTTCAAGAGCATCTTTTCTTTCTCTTTTTTCATCCTTTCCGCAAATTCAGTATCACTCTCAGTATAAGCAATTCGATCC
>JAJRYP010000052.1 GCA_024275695.1 Patescibacteria group bacterium
AAGAGCTTGAAGTTCCGCAAGGCAATCTGCAAGATCCAGAGCAAGCTGATCTATTTCGGCGTTTTTATTGTCGATTTGGTCCAAAACTTCAAAATATTCATTAAGTTTTGTAACATAATCGGTTATTAAAGTGTCTAGCTGTGCATTTAATGTTTCTTCGGAAGGTAAATGCGCCGAACTGTTGTTCTGCCAGTATTCATCAAGATTTTGAATCATGTCTTCTATTTGACCTTCGTCTGTGAAACACCACTGTACGTTTCCAAAGTTGTGAGCAATTCCCCAAGCCTGACCTGAAGAAGGCTCAAAACCATCGCAGTCGCTGCCATGTTGTCCGCCCGCGTCTTCAACCATTTGTTCAAAATCGGCACGTAATTGGTCCCACGCGTCCAATTGTTCGTAAATTTCGTCAATTTGTGTTTCCAAATCGGAAAGTTCGGCATCAAGAGCGTCCGCTTCGAGTTCTAAAGCCGCGAGATCATCTAAAGCCGTGTCAAGATTATTAGCGATAGTTTCACAGTCCGGACATTCCACGATATCCGGACAACTTGTACTTTCGCAGTCGGCAATCAATGCAACAAGTGTGTCAAGTAAATCAAGTATATCTTCGATGTCGTCCGGATCGGTATCCAAATCCGTAATCAAGTCGAGAAGTGTGTTCATTATAGCTTCCCAATCCGCGGTTGTAAGAGGATCCAGCGGAGAAAAGAATCCGAAGAAATCATTGTACTGGGCCTCGTCGGCGAAACAATATATTGATCCATCGTAGTTAAAAGATGACCAATAAGGAAGAACAGTCGCGCTATCCTCACAAATTGTACCGGTGGAAACAAATGTAAGCCCTTCCATTACAGTAACGGGATCAACTCCTTCTAAAAGAGCCTCCATATTGGTTACTTGAGTTTCTACGTCTGTAATGACGTTGCCAAGGTCGGCATATGCCGCATCATATTCATCTTGATGCGTTTGACAGTCGGTACATGTCGTTGGGTCTTCTTGTGCTGGCGCTGCAGGTGTAGCAAAAACAGATGCTCCGTTAGACATAAGGAGCGTAGCTAGCAGAATCACGCCAACAACAGGAGAAAGCAGTTTTGCCGGTTTTCTCATGTTAATTGGTTAGGGGTTTTAAAAGATATATAAGGATAAGGTGCTCCAAAAAAAACACCTAAATAACTCTACGTGATTTTAGATATTAATGCAAGTGGAACGTTTGTAAACTGCTGTTGGGCTTCCCGGGAAATCCATCTTATTTTAAAATCCAGATCGATCCGGATTCGTTATAGATGAATTTCGGTCAAAATATTTTCATCCCTGGATGAGATAAAAGATAAATCGCTTTAATTTAAGCCAAGAATTCGCTTTTATGTTTTTCAGTTTTTTAAATATGAAAGTGGCGTCCAATTTCGTGATTTCACGTTAGCAAGCGTTGACAAAGTCCATTGACGTAAGCGCCGACCTTTAGGTCTGTGAAAAGTAGGCCGGAGTGTTTGACTTTAAAAAAGATTTTGCTTAAAGTGTCATGCAGTGATGGGGCGTGGCCAAGTGGTAAGGCACCGGGTTTTGGTCCCGGCATTCGGGGGTTCGAATCCCTCCGCCCCAGCCATCCCCACGTGATAAAATTTATCGAGATATGAAACCTCTATTATGAATTTACCAAGTTTAAAACGTGATCTTGGACTATTTCACGCCGTGGCGGCGGGAGTGGGAATTATTTTAGGTGCGGGGATTTATGTACTTTTAGGTGCGGCAACGGGCATTGCCGGAAATTCAGTATGGATGTCTTTTTTCTTTGCGGCTTTTGTTTCACTTCTAACAGGGCTTAGTTATGCCGAATTATCTTCCGTTTATCCGACTGATGCCGCAGAGTATGACTATACGAAAAAAGCTTTTAAAAACAGGGGATTGGCGTTTTTTGTAGCCTATCAAGTTATTTTGTCGGCAATGATTTCGGCGGCAACTGTTGCTATTGGATTTGCGGGATACTTTAGTGCTTTATTTGATCTTAATCATACGATTATTGTTGCGATTATTGTAATTGTTGTATTTTCCATTATAAATTTTAGAAGTATTAAGGGGTCCGCTTTAACAAATGTTATTTGCGCGGCACTGGAAATCCTGGGTCTTTTTGTAATTATTTTTCTGGCAATTCCACACGTAGGAAGTGTTTCTTACACGGAAATGCCGCAAGGATTTGGAGGCGTTTTGAAGGCTTCCTCCTTAGTGTTTTTTGCCTTTTTAGGATTTGAATCAATTGTGAAGCTATCGGAAGAAGTTAAAGATCCGACAAAAAATATTCCGCGAGCGCTCCTTTTATCGCTTTTAATAACAACGATTCTATATATTCTTGTTGCAATTGCGGCTGTCAGTATTTTGGACTGGTAAACGCTCGGTGCTTCAAAAGCACCTTTGGCGGATGTTGCGGCAACGGTTCTTGGAAACAACGCGTTTATAGTGCTATCTGTCATTGCACTTTTTTCTACGGCAAACACAGTGTTAATCAGTTTAATTGCCGGATCACGCGAACTATACGGCATAGGATCGGGATATCGCTTATTAAAACCTTTTGCAAAAGTTCATCCAAAGACGCGAACACCACATTTCGCAATATTTGCCGTCATGATTGCAGCTATTCTTTTCACATTAATCAAAGATATCGGATTTATTGCGGAACTCACAAATTTTACATTATTCGTTACATTCGCGATTATCAATCTTGCCGTCATTGTACTGCGATATAACTCTCCAAATGAAAAAAGGCCATTTAAAATACCTTTAAACATAGGTAAATTCCCGGTTTTAGCCTTACTTGGGATTCTCTCGTGTCTTTTCTTTATCACGCAATTAACGGTAACGATTATTTTTGGAGGTATAGCTCTTTCTATTGGAGGATTCGTTATATACGTCGTTTTAAAGATCGGAGAAAGGAAAAAATAATTAAGAAACATTTCCTTCGGTAAATATTAGTTGTTCGTTAATAGCGAGTTGAGCAGTTATGGATTTGCGCAATCTGTCATAAAATTTTCTTATTTTTCGATATTTAAATGGTCTGCCCCATGTACCGGGTTTACTCCATTTCCCGTAAACTTCATTTTTAACGCGTTTTAATTTAATGAAAATATCTCTACACATTATTTGGAATCCATCTTTATCCATTGTTGGCACATCTATCATTGGCACCCCGACTTCGGATTTTGTAGCAATAAGACTTAAATGCTTTGAGATTTCAAGTAATTGCTTAAGACACTTCGCCAGTTCTTCAGGTTCGTCCTCAAGTTCCGATTCATCCAATTCTACATAAGGCGATAAAAACGCATCCGGAGTTACATCTTTTACTTTAGGTTTTTTTATCTCCATTGTTTTACAAAGACTTGATGTTTGATGAAATGACGGATTTGCATGTAAGTTTTTCAATAAAGTTTCTACAAAAGCACTTATTAGATTTTTTTTATCTTCTTCCGATTTAACCCGGTGCAATAATTTATATAATTCGTTTAATCCATGTCGTCTGGATTGCTGATGGTTAAATTCATATGTGAATACTGCTTTTACCAAATCCGCCGTAATAGGATTTTCTTGTTCCGCCGTAGGGGCAAAAGCCATATTGTCAACCAAAGTTTCAGATGTGCCAGTATGCGAATTCGGGCTTGAACCAAGTGCCAATGCTTCTATTGATGATCGAGGTGCCGGTATAGTTTCTTCTGCGGCGGATGTTGTGTTTGTCTAACTTCTTCGCGCATCTGCGTTTACCGGATCAACAGCCTGTATTCCAAGTATGGTTTGCCTGCTTTTTGCACTTTCTTCATTCCCGGATTGCCGAGTTGGTGTCGCGACAACAGACGGTGTTGTTGTTTCGGGATTCTGAATTGCTCCGAGTCCTAATATAGTTCCTTTCGTTGATGGTGTTTTAGGTTTTGCATCGGTTTTTTCCCGGACAACCGCCGCTGCTTTATTTGACGTTGCGACTTGTTGTTCATCTGTTTTGAGATTCAAAGTATTAACGAACGAAAAAGTTCTTCTATTTTTATATTGAGCAAAGTTTTCAAGATAAATTTGTACGTCTTCCCATCTTTTAAATAACACCGTCGCTTTTGGTGTCTTTATTTGTTTGCCGTTTCTGTCAAGTAGAGCTTCTAGCAGTAATTTTTCAATATGCGGTTGCGATCCTTTTATTTCCCTTAATTGTTTACAATATTGATGTACAACCGGAAGATATTTCTTGGACATAAATCTAAAAAATGCGGCAATTTCTTTTGCAAATTCATGTGGACTTGCAGCAAAAACTTCCGTAGATAAATAATTAAAAAAATCTGTTATTATTTCAAAATAAACCTCCACGTTGTCTTCTTCCGCAAGCGCGAGCATTTCAGCATCACCGGCCAATCTGCGTGTAGTATCCGCCTTACGATTTTTTCTGTGCTCGCCAACTATGAGTAAAAATATTTGTTGTAAACGTTTGTTCTTTTTTAATTGCGGATTGTTCGTGATGATATTTACAAGATGAGGTCTTCTTCGCGTTGTCCCTGTAAAACCTTCTTTATGCACCCATATTCTAATCTGATCTCTTATTTTGCTGTCGTATCTTTCCGCGATAACAACCATAGACGGACATTCGCAAATATACGAAGAATTGTTGTTGCCAATTTTATACATATCTATATCTCCGTAAAGAATTGCTTCAAAAAGTTGCCATGTCATATCTTGTGCATCCTGATTTTTCCCGTCGGGATTAACTTGTTTTACCAACCTTTCCCAAAACGCCTTGATTTTTCCTTTAAGATTGTCATCAAGAATTGACGCTTTGAGAAGCGTTTCCGTTAACTCATATAGAGTTTTATCTATTTGTTCTTCGGGAGAACGATCGATTTGTCTTAATTTATCTAATCCCATATATTAATTTACAATTACAAGGGGATGAATTGTACGACATATGGTCGTCTTTGTCAACCAAAGACCTCTAAAATTTCTGACTTCTTTGTAGATAATAAGAAATCGTTTCATTGAATCCTTTAGGAAAATAACATCTTTTTTCTTTTGATGGTTTGGGTTTTTCTCCGAATGCGATTTTTGCAAAATGTACAAGTTGAGGTATAAAAATTTCATCCCACGGGTTAAGCAAATGGGCAAAATATTTGTTGATTTTTTGCATGTCTTTTGGTGCGCGTATTTTTATGCCCGCGTATATATCCTCTGCCTTTTCTTTGATTGCAACCATATCATCAGTCATTCTTTTTTTCATATCTCTGCAAAACAGAACAAAATCTCCCATGAAATTTCCATTTTGAGTTCCCTGTTGCATTATTTCCATTTCAGATACCGCGATCATAAGCGACTCCAACATTTTACTTTGTAATTTTCTTAACCGATCATGAAGCTCTGCAATTTTTTTCTTTTCTAAATTAGTTAATTCGCTTACATTTTCCGGACTTTCCAAAAGTTCAAAATTTATCAATGTTTTCGAAACAGGCTCTCGGTCATGTATATCCTCGTCCGGTTTTTCCTTAAGGTCGTTAAAAGTTATTTTAAGATTATCCGGTAATTTTAATCCAAAACTTAAAGTAAGAAACAAAATGTTATTAATCTTGTTAATGTACGTTAACGATTTACTGTCAAATCCCTTTTGCTCGTTGAAATACATATGTATTCTATACAGATGCATAGCAAATAAACGTCTAAGATAAGGTGTATGACTGTGTATTTTGGTATCTCTCAGAAGTTCCAGGAAAATATCGTCACAATTGTTTTCGTCAATTTGCAATCTTTGATTTCCAAAATGGCGGATGAAAGAGTTGGTAATTGCAGTGAGTGCGCTTTTGGACACTTCTTCCGATGGTTTTTCCTTCCTGTCTCCCGAAAGTTTTCTTATTTCACTAAGAAAATCAACGTCGGTTCTCGGCATATTAATTCCGGGATCGGTTACCACGCCTGTTTGTCGAAATATTTCATCCGCAATAAAATCAATTTCCGGTGTGACGGGAATAACAGGGTTGCCGGGATTATTCATTTCGGTTCCAGTAAAGTGATCCATACCGTTATCATATCTTGAAGCGGAGAGAACCTTTTTTTTCGATTCATCGTGCATTACTATAATTTATTATTACGAAGATGTTATTATAAGATGTTTAGCTAAAAAGTCAAGGCTTCGTGGGCTCCTTTTCGATTAATATAACCAAATCCAAATTTAATCGTTACAAATAAAGCTTTGCAGCGGGACAAATATCTTTTAAATCACATTTGATGCATTTCGGAGTGGGTGCTTTACATAAAGATCTTCCATGATCAACTATATAATAGGCAAATTTCCCCCAATTCTTGCGTGGATACAATTTCATGAGATCTTTTTCTATTTTTTCGGGAATTTTTTCATTAGTTAAGCCAAGTCTGTTGCTAATTCTTTTAACGTGAGTATCAACAACAACTCCTTCGTTTTTCCCAAACCAGGTATATAAAAGTACATTTGCACTTTTTCTGGCTATTCCGGGTAGCGTAATAAGTTCTTTCATTGTATTCGGAACTTTTCCTTTAAAATCTTTAAGTATTTTTTGAGCGGCATTTTTAATATTTTTTGCTTTATTCCTGTAAAATCCTGTTGAATGGATTGCTCTTTCAAGATCATCTAAATTACATTCGGCGAAAGCTTCGATACCGGGGAATTGCTTAAACAGCGATGAAGTAACAATATTCACGCGTTTGTCCGTACATTGCGCGGAAAGCACGGTAGCGACAAGCAGTTCCCAAACATTGGAATGTATTAATGCGCATTTCGCGCCCGGATACATTTTGCTAAGCCTTTTAAATATAATATTTGCACGTTTTTTCTTGTTTTCAAACGATTCTCGCATTGATTATTTGATTATCTCTCTCCCATTACCTTAACAATAACACGTTTTTTCCTTTGGCCGTCAAATTCGGCATAAAAAACCTGTTCCCATGTTCCCAAATCCAATTTTCCGTTTGTAATTGGTAAAATAACTTGATGACCGATCAGTAAACGTTTAAGATGCGCATCTCCGTTATCCTCGCCGGTTTGATGATGTTTGTACGGCTGCCCATATGGTGCCAACTTCTCGAGCCATTCCTGAATATCGACAATAAGACCGCTTTCAAGATCGTTCACATAAACTCCCGCAGTAATATGCATAGCGGAGACAAGCACCATGCCTTCCCGGATACCGCTTTCTCTAACAATTTCTTCCACTTCGGGCGTTATATGAATGGTGTCGTATCTGTTTTTTGTGTTAAATTGGAGATATTCCGTATGAACATACATAAAATTTAAAGTTGTTTTGCTAAATACCTTCTTAATTTACTATTAATAGGTTTAGTTTACAACTTCCTCTTTTCCCGTAGCGCTTTTTTCCGCTTCAATTTCAGCTTTCAAATCTTCGGGAAGCAAATCAATCATGTAAGAAGGGATGTAATCCGGATCCAATTGCTTAAGCGGTAGGAAGAACAGAGGATCTACATTTTTCCCGCTCTTGATAACTTCAAAATGAAGATGCGCGCCGGTCGTTAAATAACCGGATCCAATCGAGCCGGGAGTCCCGCCTGACAAGCCGATTATTTCACCCGGTAAAACAATGTCGCGTTCATCAACAAGTGTTTCCGACAAATGTCCGTAAAGCGTCAAGATACCTCCTTTGTGAGCAAGGATTATGTAGCTGTAGCTTGTGTCGTTGTTATCTTTGACTTTATAAACAACACCTGCGGCAGGTGCTCTAACCGGAGTACCTTGAGCAGTGGGTATATCAATTGCATTGTGAGGTATTCCAAATGTAGATTTATATGATGCTTCATGGAAGTATGCGCTAATTCCGCGAGAAGGAGTTACCGGCCAATTGAGTTTTTCTCCGGTTGCGTATTCGCCGGTTAATTCAAAGTCATAAATGGCTCTTACATTTGGCGAGATTAAATTAGAATAATTGTCCGGATCAAAATCGTCTCCTTCTTCAATAATTTTTTGTTCAATTAACGCAAGACCGTCTTTTAAAGCGTTGATTTCCGCAACAAGCGCGAGCTGTTCGCGTTTGGACTTGGCAATCAGTTGACGATAAATATCTTCTTCTCCTTTTGTTTCTTCGAGTAATTTTTCTTTAGCGTTTCTCTGAATTTGAAGATTTTTCTTTTCTTCCTCTAATTGGATATTAAGACGCGTAAGTTTGAGTCTGGTTTCTTTCACTTCTTCTTCACGATTTTCAAGGGACGATTTTAATTCTTCAATGTTATTAAAGATATTTTGTCCGGTTTGTTCCAGAATCGTAAAATAATCAATTTCCTGAAATGTTTCTCCAACCGACGATTCACCAAGCAGAAGTTTTGTTGCCGCTATATTTTCATCACCGTTTTTATCATAAAAGCTGTTTTCTTGAATATAAAGAAGCTTCAAATACTCTTTAAGCAAGATTTTTTGATTCTCCAATTCAATTTGTTTAATTTTGATTTCTTCATCCAGCACCTCTAAAAGGTTTTCTCTTTGGGCAATCTGTTTTTCAACATTTCTTATTTTTAACCGGGTATTATTTATTAAATACTCCAGATTATCCAGTTGATCCTTTAGAGTTGTTATAGTTTCAGTTACCTGCATAAGTTTTTCTTTTGCAGAATCAATATTATTTCCTATTTGAAAATAGTTTGTTCTGGCATTTTGGAGATGTTTTCGTATCTGAATAAGCAAAAGTTCATTTTTTTCCTCTTTCTCAGTCATTACCGGAATTTTTTCGGTTGATTCTTCTCCCGTTTCTTCGGCAAATGAAATATGCGCGGGAATAATCTGCAGCATTAAAATAAGTAGCAAAATACCGAGTTTTTTTATAATTTCGTTCATTTGTCTTTATTTATTCTATCTTTATATTATACGCAAAAATAGCATATTTTTAAAGGATAAAGGATTAAAACAGCTTGCATTAATAAAGAGTATCTATTAAAATCATTTTGCTTTAATTAATAACGTAAATAAGGTATGTCAAAGACGAAAGCGGGAGGTTCAACGAAAAACGGACGCGATTCCAAGGCGAAACGGCTTGGTGTAAAGGTTTTTGGAGGTCAGTATGTAAATGCCGGAGGAATTATTGTTCGCCAGAGAGGTACAAAATTTCATGCCGGAGAAAATGTCGGGATGGGAAAGGATCACACTTTATTTTCGCTTGTTTCAGGTATTGTTAAATTCACGGAAAAACAAAGAACAAAATTTGACGGGCGAAAATTTAAAGATATTCTGGTAAATATAGTTAAAGAGCCTGCTAAAAAGGCATAATTTACATTCTTAACATCGGCCAAAATGAAACTTTCACCGAAAGCACTTGGTTTAACTCTCGGTATTTTGTGGGGGATTACCCTGTGCGCAATGACTCTTCTTGCTGTTTATACCGGTTACGCAAGCCATCTTGTTGAATTAATGGTTGGTATTTATCCGTATTACGAAGTAACTCCGCTCGGTAGTATTGCCGGACTTGTTTGGGGATTTGTGGACGGACTTGTTGGAGGACTCATTATTGGCTGGGTATACAATCTTTTCGCACCGGGAAGTGCAAATTAATCATTGAGATAATTTAAAAATGGCAGATTTTGAGAGCTTTACAGGTCCCGAACAAGGGGATCAGGTAGATGCCGCATCGTTTGAAAAATTTAAAGAGCGAATTAAAGCGGCATCCGCACAAATAAAAGCTTCACAAATTCAGGAACAGAAACAGCGTAAAAAAGAAAGCAAACTTATTGCCATTTTGCTTAAATTTGTGAAGAATCAGCAGAAAAAAGACATAATGCTTCTGATTGCCAAATTATTGGAAGAAAACGTTCCGCCGGTGTTTGTTTTGAGTATTGTTATGCTTGGAAATGATGAAATTGTAAAAGAATTGCAGATTGAAGAGCAAAAACAGTTAAAGAATCCGGTGCCAAATAATGATCCGCAAAATAAAACCATGGAAATCTTTGATAAAGAAAAAGTGTTGCCATTCGAAATTAGAGTAGAAATTGATAAATGGATGGGGAATATACTGAAATACGCCCTTGAATCACCAAAGCGTCTCATCAAAACAATTTTTGATGCGGACGACAACCTTAAACTTCCTTTAATTCAACTTACAGCATTTATCTTGCGTGATTTTCTCGAATCAAAAAACCGGAAATCTGATTATGAGAAACTAAAAGAATTCAGCGAGTTTTTCTTAAACGGGGTAATGAAACAGGTGAAGACACATATGGAAGAACAGAAGGAGCTTAAGGGGGGTGACTAATTCAAATTAATTCCGGAATATTTCTCCATTCCATCAGTGAACATTTGTCCATATTGGACTTTACGAACTTCATTTTGATGAAGATCTGCTGTAATTGAATCTATTCCTGTGTTTAGTTGATTCAAAAATGCCTGAAGATTTTCTTTTGTACCTTTGAGTTCATCGAATTTCCTTAAATTATCAACAATACCAATAGCATTTAATGCAATACCTGCTACGACTGCAGGAGGAAATGCCAGACTTGCTACATGCAAGACTTCACCCCGGAAATTGTTTTTGTAACCGCTTCTTTCCGTTACTTGTCTGCTATCAGAGACATTCAATTTTTCCAATTTAGCTTTCAGTCGTTCGTCGCGTTTAGGTCCCCATATTCGGCCAACAATAGGGATAAGTGAGCCGATTATCTTCATGCTCCGTGATTTTTTCACTAGTTGCAGCGCTTCTTCAACTTCTCTCTTTAATTCAATAAGGTTTTCGCGCTCGTCTCTTGCGATAGCTTCCGCTTCAGCATTCATAATCATTCTTTCGTCATATTTCGATGCCACTTCAATACCTTGCTGCTCAATATCTTCGCGTAAATATTCCGCAGTCTGATTTGCACTTAAAACATCCGGATGCTCAGCAGTTCCTTCCGGGCCAGCATGTCGATTATAAATTGCCAAAGTACGCTGATCTGTAGCCTTCTCAATGGCATCTCTTTCCTCTGGTGATAAGTTTTCTACAGCGCTGCGAGTTTCTGCATAATCACGTCCTTCTAATATAGACTGTCGAATAACATCAACATTATAATGAGTACCTCCCGCTTCACCTTCTTCTTCAGGTGTGCGTTTTTGTAATTCATCCATGTTTTATTTTGTTAAATCTTGTTTTATTTGAGCAATTTTTTCTTGATCTTTTCCTAATGCTTGTTCTTCTTCTAATTTGTCACTTTCTTTAGCGATTATTTGTTCCATTTTTTGATGCTTTTCAAGCAATTCCAGCTTCTTGAGAAGCCGCACCTTTGTGTTTGTTTGATTCATATTTTTTTGTTATTTAGCCTACAAGTATATTATACAATAAATGGTGAAAAAAACAACTGCCAAGAATTCTTGACAGATTTTCGGTTTTGCGTTTTGAGGTTCCAGCTTTTCGAGAGCCTGTTTTCCTTATTAAATAACGGCAAATTACTGTTTTTGGTTGTCGCCTTCCCGGGAAGCCGACAGTCCGACCACTCAAAGCTCAACACTCCCATAAATAGCAAATCCAGCACCTGTCTTTTCAGCCCATTCCTTAGTTCCATAGCTAAAATGCCACCATTCCTCCTTATAGTTAATAAAACCTGCTTCCTGCATGATTTTCTGCAATAGCATGCGGTTTTTGTGAAGTTCAACAGATTCCGGATCATCTTTGCCGGCAAAGTAATTTACAAAAGCCCTTTTAGTGAATTCATCAAAAGATGTTCCCATTGGGATTTCATCATTATTCTCATCAACAAGCGTTAAATCAACTGTTCCGCCGGTGTTATGATAAGAAGGGGATAGGGGATCGTAACTTGGCTTGCAAACAAAAACCTCCACTCCTTCACGCAGTCTTTCATTGCTCCAATCGGGATGTTTTTGTTTCAATACTTTATAATAATCATTATAAAGTATTTTTTGAGTTTTTAATGTACGGAATCCATCCCAGATCTTTAAATTCCACTTTTCGCATCCTTCTGTTTTGCGTAAATTTTGCCGTGCCAAACGAAGTTTTATACTAGCGCCTTCTCTAAGATACATTTTGTCAATATCCGTATGTCCCAATTTAAAATAAACAGGCTCCAAAACAAACTCGTTCGGATCGAGTTCTACAAGTTTCTCTCCGTTGTCTCGAATGATCATATAGTCCATTGATCATGAATAATACCAACAAGATACCACTGCTCTTTATATTCTTCAAAAACAAGTCTTAAACTGACCCAATCCATGCCTTCATACTCGGGTGCAAAACCGGAAAAGTGATATTCGATAAAATGTGCATCGGGATAAATGATTTCGATATTATTTACGGTGTTTCCGGTACCAACAACCTCATCGTAAGCCACTTTCTCCGCATTTAAAAAATCTTCGTCATAAACGAATTCTTTAAAATAGGCGCCAAAATCTTCTTCTATAGGTTCTCCCGAACCGTCATAATGTCCCCAAATATACGATTTGTTGTCAATCATTATGGATTTAAGCTCGTCTGCGCTTAAAACAACATCATTTTCACTATCTATATTCCCGTAAGGAGAAAATCGTACTCCTTTAGTTGGATGAACATATTGAGATACATATCTCATATTATTGTTTTTAAACGCCAGAAGTATTTGTTTGCTTTTAACTTCAATTTGTTCTTGAGCGCTTGCAGGTTTTTCGTCTTTTTTTTCTGTTTGATCCGATCCGCATCCCTGAAAAAGCATTAATGTCGCAATGCTTATTAGTAAAATAGAAATGAGTTTTTTCATATGATTTTAGTTAATAATAAGCCATGAATATACTAAAGACTTTTGAAAATTATTCAAATGAATTAATATACAAATGTATTATTATTAATCACGCATCATGAAAAACCGATTTTTTACATTCGCTGCTTTGATTA
>JAJRYP010000053.1 GCA_024275695.1 Patescibacteria group bacterium
ATAAAATTTCGTGATGGCCTCCTTTTAGAATCTTAAAAAAAACAGGGATGGCAGCCAAAAGTATAAGTCCTTCAATAAAATAAATCGGGACACCGTAGGCTTCAATCCTCAACAAATAAAAAGGGAAGAAAAATGGCAATAATAAAACGGCAATTCTCGTTCTATACAAAACGACACCAAACCATAGTGCATAAAGCACGAAGTATATAATAAATTCAAACATTTGGATTTACGTTAATATTGTTTTTTCTCAAGTTCAATGAGGCCGTAATCACCATCCTGCCTTCGATAAACAACCGAAAAGAGATCTGTATCTTGATTTACAAAAGCATAAAAATCGTGACCCAAAAGTTCCATTTGCTCAACCGCTTCATCTTCACGCATTGGCTCAAGATCCGCGTATTTTTTTCTTTTAACTACTTTTTCAACTTCTTCTTCTGTCATGCCGCCTTGAACAGATTCCAACGTTGATTCCGGAATCCACTGGCCGCCCCTATCTCGTCGATGTTTTTTTGTTTTATATCTTTCGATTTGTTTTTTAAGTTTTTCAACCGCAAGATCTGTAGTTTCTTCAACTGTAGAGCCTTTAACTTCCGCTCTAATAACAGCGCTTGGAACGTACATTGTAATCTGGGTTGCTATAGCTTGTCCGTCAGATTTGGATTTTGTATATTCAACATCAACACTAACCATTGTTGCTTCATCAGCAACTCTTTGTTCATATTTTCCAAGATTGTTAACCTTTTCATTTATATATTCTTTTTGGTTATCTCCAAGTGAAACCGACTGACTGAAAATTTGTATTTGCATAAAAAAATTTGATTAAATTGCATTACCGATTATACGTTTACCGAAGACCTTTTGCAAGATCGAGAAGAACCGCATACGGATCATCGGCTTTGGTTACTCCCGAGGCAAGAAGTACACCCGAGGCACCAAGAGAGATAGCCTTTTTTGTATCTTCACCCGTCTTTACTCCGGCCCCAACAAGCACTTTTCCTTTTCCGATCAGATCAACCGATTCTGTAATAATCTCGGGACGAGCATTAGAAACGGAAATGTCCCCACCAATTAGTTCCGGCGGTTCAACAGCTATTAAATCCGGATCATAATTCGCAATCCGGGCTCCCATTTCAGGAGTATTCGCGCAAACAACAGTATAAAGTCCAACTTCTTTAGCTCTTTCTATGGATTTTTTTAGAGTTTCTTCATCAATTTGACGCTCTGCGTGATTTAAAAGAGTTCCGAAGGCTCCCGCCGCTTTCATCGCTTCCGGAAGGATATGACCTGTCGCGGAACCGTACATGACAGGATCTATATGTTGAGCGAATACCGGAATGCTTATTTCACGCGCAATTCTGTAAACATCAACAGATTGCACACAAACCGCAAAAGAAAGACCTGTCTCTTGCGCTACCTTTTCGTGAATTTTTGCAAGCTTGAGTGCTTTATCGCCTGTCGCAGACTCGTAGGTTTTAAAATTAACAATGATTGTCGGGAGATTCATATTTTTAAAATTAGAGAATTTTACGGCTATACTTTAACATGCGCCCTACCGCAACGGCAACCACGCCACGCGTAGCACCGCCGCGCCTCTAAATCGCACTGCCTACCCACCGCCGCACTCCTAAACTGCCTTCCAAACGCTCAGCAGCATTACGTGAATCCACTTCTAAAGCTCATCACCTTAAGGTCGATTTTAAATTTTGGATCTGTTTTGTCGGGCTTTTCTCGTATTTTCCAAAATCCGGGAGGTTTATGTTCGTTTTCAATAAGCCCCTGATGAAAAAGTCGCTCGTGGCCTTTGCATAATGCAAAAATCGTGTCCGGATCGTACTCTTGATAAAGCGCAAATCGACATGTGTGATGCAAAATTTCGTAAGGTTTGCGGCATCCGGGATATTCGCAAGTTTCGCGAGACCTTTTAAGAACGTATTTTTCGATTTTTGCCGGAATATGTCGCGATTGCGTTTCAACTTTTTCCGGTTTTTCTTGTTCGAGTTGTTTCTTGCGCATTTCAAGAAACTCTTTCATTAGGTTATTCCAATCGTCAGACCCTTTCAAGTTCTCCAGTTGTTGAGCTATTTCGGGTTCCAACTCCATCTCGATTTTAATTTTTTCGGGCTTCTCGGGAAGCCCGTCTTGCTTGCGCCACTCTCTTGTATATGTTTCTACCTCACTTTTTGACATAGTCCTTGCTTTTTCCGCCCAAAATTCCTGTGTCTCCAATGTAGCAATTGTTACAATGGGCTTAACGCAATTAATTCCTTTTTCTTCAATTACTTTTTGTAAGTCGGGCTTATCTTCAACTTTCTTTAAAACCCTTAGCGCTTCATTAACCGTATATCTACTCATCCCCGCTAACTTTCCCGCATATTCGTAAATACTTCCAAAACCCTTTTTCTTCCAAATCCGTTCTCGATCAATTTCCGGAAGCAACAAAACACACTTACGCATCCACTCTTTTGCGTTACTCCCATATTCAACAAATTTTTCATGTAATTCTTCACTTTTCATTCAATTTTCGTGTTAAATCTTTATCTTTATTTTTGCTTATTTTAGACATAAATTCAATGGAACACGCTAATTTTGAGATGACAAAACTGGCGGTGAGGGCATACTCACCTTTTGCGCGTAAAATATTAGTGTACGTGAACTTTATACGCGCAATATAAAACCGGAAGTTGCAAAAAAACCACTCACCTTTTAATTGTAAAAAACATCTTCTAGGTACTTCAAAGTATAAATTTTTCACCTCAACTTGAAAACTACCCGTTTCCCACCCCGCATCGCACCGTTGACTTATTAGCGATTTTTTGATAAACTATGTAGATAAACTTTAAAGTATAAATAAAAACAAAAAGATATGTTTGCCAAACTAATACACTCATTTTTCAATGATGATAACTCGCTCTTTGGTGCAA
>JAJRYP010000054.1 GCA_024275695.1 Patescibacteria group bacterium
GTCCCTCCTGTGTGGTTCTTACTACCCTGTTGTCAAACGAATACCTCTGTGGGCCTGGTCGCTGCTGAAAAACAGCGAGCAACGCCACACAAGGCATCCTCAAAACAGAACTATTATAACAAGGTTTTGCCAAATGTCAAGTGCAAAGAAAGTTAAAAAGGGCCTGTTTCGCTGGGCAACCCGCGTTCGCCACAAGCCCGGCCTCCTACCCTTTAATCTTCTGTTGCAGCTTTTTTACGTTTTCTTTAAGCGCATCAAACCAATGAAGGCCCAAGTCTTCAATGTTTATCTTTAATTTTGTCCCGCTAATAAGCCATTTCGGGTTGTGCTCCAGTAATTTCATAATATTCTCCGGCTTCACTTTTTTCGACATCGTGAGCACAATTTGTTTACCCTGCGCCATATGTAAATTTTCAGCCTTAACATTTAATAGCCCGGCCTTTTTTGCCTCGATTTTCAACTCAAGTACTCTAAACAGGTTGTGGACCTCACGTGGCATTTTTCCATATTCTTGAAGCATTTCTTCGTATAAATCCTGAAGGTAGTTTTTGTTGTCGGCGGATGAAAGTTTCTGATATGCGTTAATTTTATCTTTCGCGTTTACGATATATCCGTCCGGAATAAAGGCGGTAACCGGGAGCTCAATTGAAGCTTCTCGAAGCTCCTCGTCTTCTTTGCCGGCCGCGACCCTTCCGGCTTTTAAATCTTCAACGGCCTTGTTAAGCATTCGTATAAAATGACTAACACCAACAACATTAATCACACCATGTTGGTTTGCTCCCAAAATATCTCCCGCTCCTCTAATTTCAAGATCTTTCATGGCAATCTGGAATCCGCTTCCAAGGTCCGAAGCTTCGACAATCGCACGTAATCTTTTCTTGGCATCAAGTTTTAAACGCTGCCCTTGATACAAAAAATAAGCATATGCCTGCGCTTTTCCGCGGCCAACGCGTCCTCTTAACTGATAAAGTTGCGCGAGCCCGAATCTTTCGGCGTTATTCACAATTAAGGTGTTGGCGTTGGATAAATCGATTCCGTTTTCAATAATTGTAGAACTAACAAGGACATCAAATTTGTGCTCTTTAAACGCCACTATTGTTTCTTCGAGGTCTCCGCTCCCAAGTTTCCCGTGAGCAACGCCAAAGGTCGCCTCCGGTATCAATTTGCGCAGCTTATCGGCCATTCCATCTATTGTCTGAACTCGATTATGCAAAAAATAAACCTGTCCACCCCTTTTCACTTCTCGCAAAATGGCCTCTCTCACCAGGCCGTTTGAAAAACGACGCACTTCCGTAATAACGGGAAGCCTTCCCGGGGGGGCGGTTGTAATAGTTGTGATGTCCCGTAATTTATTTAAACAAATGTTAAGTGTTCGCGGAATCGGCGTAGCTGTTAACGTTAAAATATCCACCTCGCTTTTAAGCTCTTTTAAGCGCTCTTTCTGCTTTACGCCAAAACGCTGCTCTTCGTCAACAATAACAAGTCCGAGATTTTTAAATTTAACGTCCGGCTGCAAAAGCCTGTGGGTTCCAATAACGATATCCACCTCGCCTTTTGCAAGACGTTGCAAGATTTCCTTTTGTTCTTTTTGTGTTTTAAATCGACTGAGCATTTCTATTCTAACGCCAAACCGGTCCATTCTTTTTGTAAACGACCTGAAGTGTTGGTCCGTCAAAATTGTAATTGGAGAAACAAGAGCAACCTGCTTTTTACTCTGTACGGCCTTAAAGGCGGCGCGCATCGCGACCTCCGTTTTTCCAAAACCAACGTCTCCGCACACCAGTCTATCCATAGGTGTGTTTTTTTCCATATCCTCCTTAACATCGTTTATGGCTTTAAGTTGCCCCGGTGTCTCTTCGTATGGAAACGTGGCCTCAAAGCGTGCTTGTAAGTCGTTGTCTTCTTTAAATTTCATCCCTTTCGCGCTTTTGCGTTTCGCATATAACATTAGGAGCTGTTTCGCGATGATTTCGGTTTCTTTTTTTACGCGACTTGTAATAGTTGACCATTCCGCGGATCCCAATCGTGTTAATTTCGGCGGCTGCTCGTCGGCACCAATATACTTATTAACCTTATCAGCCTGATCAATCGGAACGAACAGTTTATCGTTTTCCGCGTAACCGAGCTTTAAATATTCGCGCGTAATTTCATCAATTGTTTTTTTATCCAACCCTTGAAAACGAGCGATCCCGTGATCTGCATGTACCACGTAATCGTTTGGTTTTAATCCGGTAAGAAAGTCCAGGTACACTTTTTGATTAAACGTCTTTTTCCCTTCTTCTTTTAAAGACGAAATATCTTTGTCTGTTAAGACGATCAGTTTTAGTTCCGGGTTTTGAAAGGCCTTTGGGAAAACCGCTTCTTTGTCTATATTCACAACAAACAAAAAGTGTTCGCTTTTGGTGGCTTTTTTTAACTCTCGCGGGTCCTCGGTATGTTTCACGTTATATTCGGCCAACATGTTTTTGAGCTCGTTTAGTTTTTTTGTGAAGAAAACAACATTCCAGTTGTTCCTCTGTTTTTCTCTAAGATCGCTTATAAAATCATAGACACCCCTGTATTGAAGAACCGTTAAATAGTGAAGGTGTTCGTGGTTTGCAACGTCTTCGTTAAACGTTGTAAACGTAACAGATCCTGTTTTTTGGTATGCTTCGTCTACAATCATGTTCCACGCGTCGAAGTATTCGTCGATAACGTCAAGCTCGTCTTCTATAAGCAGGGTGTCTTTATCCAGGTAATCAAAAAACATACCGGTGTCCTGTTCGAAAACGAGCGGATAAATTTCCGCTTTCTTTACTTTTTTTACTGTTTTTTTCCCATTCTCCTGTTCAAAAAAATCCATTGATTCGATTTTGTCGAACGCGATTTCTATTCGAAGAGGGTGGTCGGAATTCGCGGGGAAAATTGTTAAAATTTCACCCTTCTGATAATACATTCCTTGCTCAAGGAAGTCCCCGGGAGCAACTTCATAGCCTTTTGCAACAAACTCTTCTATAAGCTGTATATTGGAAATTTTCAGGCCAACTTCAAGTTCTGTTTTTTGTTTTGTTATTTCGTGTTTAGACGGAACGTTTTCAAGCAGTGTTTGGTAGGATGTAACGATAATTTTTTTCTTTTTATCGCTAATTTTGCTTATCGTTTGAAGTGTTTTTATGAGGCAGGCTCTTTCCGAAAGGTCGTCGAGGTCGTATGGGTACAGCTCCAGGTCGCTCCACGCGGAAAGGGTTTTTGTCAGGTTTTCTTGTTGACTGAGATCGTTTACAATCCAGAGTATTTTTTTATATTCTTTAAATTTGTTTAAAAGTTCAAATATAATAAGCGCTTTCGACGAAGCCGTTCCGGCTCCGGATAAAGAGATTTTTTTATGTTTATGAAAAAGATCCAAGACTCTAATATTCTGGTCATTAGGAAAAAGGTCGCAGAATTTTCTTTCTTTCACAGCCAAAACTTAATATTTGATTAATCGGCGCAGCCGTAAATACTATTAAACTTTCAGTGGCATGATAATATACACATAGCCCTCCTCTTTGCAAGGTTTAATTACCGCCGGCGACAAATTGTCGTTCAGTTCAACGCAAACTTTCTCTGTGTCCAAATACGAAAGAACGTCAAGAAGATATTGTGAGTTTAAGGCTATTTTGTTGTTGTCACCGTTTATAATAATCGGGAGTTTTGCTTTTTCTTCACCAACCCTTGTTTCGTCCGTTGACAAGCTTAAAACCCCGTCGTTTGTTGCCGCAAGCTTGATATTGTTATTGTTTTCGCGAGCGAACAGTGAGATTCTTTTTACGGTTTGCATAAGGTCTTCTTCCAAAACCTCGATTTTGGTTTTATTGGTTTTTGGAAAGATTTTTTCATAAGCCGGAAATTTTCCTTCTATCAATCTCGAGGTTATTTCGGTATCACCAACTTTAAACAACATCTGGCTTTGTGAAAATTCGATTTCAACCTCTTTGTGTTCTTCTTTTCCTAAAACTTTGCCGAGTTCCTGGATTGTTTTTGCCGGAACGATTGACTGAACCGGATTTTCAACTCTCAAGGCAAGATTAACTTTTTGCTCCGCAAGCCTGTAGCTGTCTGTCGCAACAACCTTTAAAACATCTTTATCGGCAAAAAAAGCCACACCGGACAAAACAGGTTTTGCGGTGTTTTGAGATGCCGCAAATACGGTTCTCAGGATTGCGCGATTTAGGGCTTCCGTTGAAACTTTTACGGTTTGCGGATTTTCAACTTTTGGAATAAGAGGAAATTCGTCAGCATTAATACCTTTAATTTTTGTCTCGGACTCTTTGGATTTAATAGTTAAAGAAAGTCCGTCTGCAAGTTGCATCTCTATTTTCTCGTTTTTCAATAAAGAAACATAATTGGTGATAAGGCGCGCGGGTATTGTTATTGATCCTTCGTTCCTAACGTCCGCATCTATAAAAAGACTAATGGCGAGTTCAAGATTTGTAGCTGACAGAAAAAGTTTTTTTCCTTCCGCTTTAAGTAAAACGTTATTTAAAACAGGAAGAGTGTTATTTGGACTTATGGCTTTGTTAACTATGTTTAAAGCGTATGCCAAGTCCTTTTGGTCGCAAAAAAGTTTCATAAGACATTTAAATTAATATTCTTACGTCGAAAATATTATACTAAAAAGAAAATTTATAACAATAGATAGACTTAAAAAAGTTTTTAACAAATCGAGTTACAAACTCTTTTCTAAAGAATATGTTATTATTTATATAACTTAGTAGTTGACGGGGTTGCAACCCGAGAGAAAACAACGTAAAACATAAAAACAATTAAAACAAAGCTCGCCAAAAACGAAAACTACGATTTGTGAATACAAAAAACAGTCAACGGCTCAAGGCCGGCAACGGCATTAAGAAGGGCACATTACAAGAGAGTACGTTTTAAACAATCGTTCAAAAGAAACAAACAAACTATAAACAACTACCAAAATTTAAACAAAAAATGTATATTAATTTGGCAATATTAACACTATATAAACATCGACAAAATGAAAAAACAGGCAAAGAAACTTTTATACGCGGTTGCGTTTTTGCTTCTTGTAAATCTGGGGCTTTCCATTTATTTGAGTTATGAATTTTATTATCCGGACGAAAATTCGGCTTGTTCAATTAACGCCATTTTTGACTGTGTGAGCGTCGCGCAGTCCGGATATGCCGTTCTTTTTGGAATACCGATTGCCGTATGGGGTGTTTTGTTTTACTCCGGCCTTTTTATACTAACGGCAGCCATACTTTTTGGCTTTCCGTTTAAAAAAATCCACAAAAAATTATCAGCGCCATTTGTGCACGCGGCGCTTCGATTTTTCGTATACTTTGGGGTTTTGTTTTCGCTGGCCCTAACCTACATTGAAGCTTTTGTCATTCATGTTTATTGTCCTTTTTGCTTGGCGCAACAGGGCGTAATTCTTATTATTGCCGTGTTGCTCGTCTTGATAAAAAAGCGCGAATCTTAGACCAAAGAAGGCTATGCGAGGGGGTCAAACCGTGGTATAATATACAAACAGAACATGGTTGTTTATAAAATGTTCACAAACCGTGTTTTGAACAATGTTTGTTAATAACGCTGCAAACGGTATGGGTAAAACAAAAAATGATAAAGTGACTATAGGACTTGCGCTTGGGTCCGGTGGGGCAAAAGGACTCGCGCACTTCGGCGTTTTAAAAGTTCTTGAAAAAAACGGAATAAAACCTGATATGATAACCGGCTCTAGTATGGGGGCGGTTATCGGGGCGGCATATGCGCTGGGAATGCCGTTAAAAAAACTGGAAGAAAAAGCTTACAAATTTTTTTCATCAAACCATATTTTTAAAGTAAGAAATTTTCATTTTTTTCACGAAAGTCTAATTCGCGCCGGCGATATTCGAAAGGGATTTTATGATTTTGTGGGAGATCACACGTTCGAAGATTGCAAAATACCGTTCATGGCGCTTGGGTTGGACCTGGAGTCCGGCCGGGAAGTTCGCATAACTTCGGGAAAACTTATAGATGCGATTGAAGCCGCCTCCGCAATTCCCGGGATTTTCCCTCCCGTCTTTTTTGACGGGAAATATCTTGTGGACGGAGGGCTGGTTAATCCAACGCCCGTTGACTATTTGCGTGAAGAAAAAATGGACATTATTATTGGAATTCATACGACAAACCTGACCTCTAAGCAGTTTATTTCCGCAATGGTGTGGGACAAATTTTATAAAAAACCGGGCGAATTAAAAAAGAAAAAACACGGAATGCTTGAACAGGCGAAACTTAATATGACCCTTATGGTTCATATATTGCTTCGAACAATTGAAATTGCGCGAAAACTTAATGCAAAAGTCGCATTTTTAACCGCACATCCGGATATTGTGGTGCAGCCATATACAATGGACATAGGAATGCTTGAATTTGAAAGAATGGGGGAGGCTGTTAAATATGGAGAAGAGGCAATGGAAAGGGAAATGCCCAAGCTTCTCAAAATGATTGAAGACAGAAGAAAGGACAAGCAAGAACGGGCAAGCGAGTAGCTTGAAAACCGTTTGATTTTATGGTACTTTCATAACAAGTCTTATTAAACAAGCAATCATGAAAAAATTCGCAAGCCTTTTTGTTCTGTTAAGTCTTTTCGCCCTGGGCGGATGCGGCGACAATTACCCTAAAGAATTAAGCGTGTACTCTTTTGACACGGCAATAATTCAATATGAAATCGGAGGGATTTCGCAAGGAGACGAAACGGTATATATGCGTGGCGACCAAAAATCATCGCATCGTTTTGTAACAACCGGAACGCAGGAAGAAAATACGCTTCAACTTGATCTTGGTAAAGAAAGATACATTGCGGATTTGAACAAAATGACTGCAATAAAAGTAAAAAACAGCGATTACGAAAAACTGGTTTCCATGAACAAAGAAGAGCAGGAAAAATATCTTGTACGAAAGGCGCTTGGGCTTAAAGACAATGTTGAAGTTCCGGAGCCGCTTACAACGACGATGGTCGCGGGGCAAAAGTGTAAATTATATGAAATTGAAAATATAGGAGTTGCTTGCATTTGGAACGGAGTAGTTTTGAAAAAAGAAATAAATATGCTTGGAAACAGCAGCACAAAAACAGCGGTTTCAGTGGAAATAAACGTTGATATAGCAAAAGAACGATTCGAGCTTCCCGCCTGGATTATTCTTACCAAGGAGTAAAGGAGCGGCCACCCAAAACTATCAAAAACATTTGCTCTGCTTTTTATTGTTTCAAAGCTTGATATTTGGGCAAAAAACCCGCCGGCATAAGCCGGTGAGTTTTCGGCGGAAGTCTAAATGACTTTGTTAAATTTTATAAAAAGGCCTTCCTTTAAAAGAAAGGTCTTTTTATGACTCCAAATTGCCGCTTAACGGTCTCATGCATAAACCTGATTCCTCAGGTGGGTGTCCGCATTTGTCAACCACGGTCGACAAAGATATAGGAGGCCCTTAGCACAAAGATGGGTTTACATGTAGTGTTTACACGAACAATTCAGAGATAGATCAAGGTTACCAAAATTTATTTTAAATTTCAAATTCCAAAAACGCAAAAACACAATATTTTGTGTATGCGAACACAAAAAACACTACAGGTTGCTAGAATTTCACTCGACAAAACAAAAGAAAAGACGGATAGCTGTACGAAATCTTCTTCAGAGAAAGGCCTGCAAGGGGACCCCCCTGCGTTCGTGTCTGTTGGCGGAGAGGGGGGGATTCGAACCCCCGGTACGATTACTCGCACACTCGCGTTCCAGGCGAGCCCGTTCGACCACTCCGGCACCTCTCCTTGATGAAACGTTTCTATGGTATACTTATAATCGCAAATAACACAATATGCAATGACTTCATTTGGTGACCTAATATATTTTCTTGTAGCATTGGTAATAGCAATTTCGGTACATGAAGCGGCACACGCCTTCGCCGCATATAAACTTGGGGATCCGACCGCAAAACACCAGGGAAGGCTCACTTTAAATCCGTTAAAACACCTGGATCCGCTCGGCACCCTAATGCTTTTTATCGCGAAATTCGGTTGGGGAAAACCGGTTCCGGTAAACCCGTACAATTTTCAAAATCCGGTTCGCGATTCGGCAATAGTTTCTTTGGCCGGACCAATGTCTAATTTTGCGGTAGCGCTAATATGCTCAATTCCGCTTAAATATTTTCCACAGATAGTACCCGTTCAGGGATTGGACATTTTATGGATAACGCTCAATTTAAACATCCTGCTTGGAGTGTTTAATTTGCTTCCGTTTCCGCCTTTGGATGGTTCCAAAATTTTCGCGGTGTTTGTTCCGAAAAAACACCAATCATCATATTTTCATTTTCTCAAAAGTGCGCAACCGTACTTTTTTGCCTTTATCTTGATAGACCTTTTTTTGTTAAGGCGCTATCTGGGATTTTCGATTCTATGGAAAGTGCTCGGGGCTCTTTTCGATGCGGTAAGCGTGTTGATTTTTTTAGGTGGCTGAAAAAAGAGAACTTGCTCGGTAACCCTGAATTGCCAAGCAAACCTGCTTCGCTAAGCAACCGTGCTTTGCTGGACAACCCTGAATTGCCAAGCAAATTTACTTCTTTTTCCCGCTCGCTTTCCCGCTTTCCTTGGCCTTTTTCTTAAGCCGGAAGCCGGTAACAACGAGGCCGATGCCGAGAATAAAGATCAGAATCCATACATAGCCCGGGAAGATAAGCTCTTCACCAAGAGCGATTCCATGTAGAACTTGAGCCAGTGGCTCTTTTACCTCAAAATTAATAACAACAAGCTTACTCATCGCTCCGTCCGAAGGCCGAACCGCGTAAACCGAGACTTTGTGAGTTCCCCTCTTCAAAGCCTTTGGAGCTTGCAATCGGAATTCACCGGTAGTTAAATCGGATACTATTCCGGAAGCGCCGATAACGCTTTCCCAAATCGCGGACACTTCATAGTTTGGACCGGTTTTTCCAAGAAGCATTGGCTGATTATCTTTAATCACAAGCTCAACTCCTTCAAGAAGCACTTCTTTTGTAATCGTTTCCGTGGAAAGTCTTTCCGGTTTCGGCTCTTGAACACTTAATGAAGAATCAAGCGATACGGAAATTAACGGTGACTCGAGGACCTGTCTGTTGTCAGGATCGAGCATTTTTGCAAGAACGAAGAATTCGCCATCCAGAAGATCTTCTTCGGCCTGCAAAGTAAATATATTGTTTTCATCTACAGTTGTTGTTCCAAGAAGAACCTCGTGACCAAATTCATTCCTTAAATAGATTTTAATTTCAGCACCGACTGTTGAACCAAATCCTTGGAAAAACGGCTTAAGCTCGGTAAGAATTGTTCCGTCCTGGATATTGGTGAACCGAACGCCCGCCTCGCTGAGGTTTGTAACTTCGGTCGGATTCGTTTTATATATAAGAACTTCTTCTCCATCAAGCAGCCCGTCGCCATCGGTGTCGGGATTTGCAGGGTCTGTATTATATCGATATTCAAGTACGTTCGAAAGACCGTCACCATCAAAATCATCGGAACCGTTTTGAGTACTTATTCCATATTGAAGTTCCCATGCGTCATCAATTCCGTTTTGATTCGCGTCTTGAGGATAATCCGTGTTGTCGGCAGGGTCGCTACCAAGCGCGATTTCCACTCCGTCAGGGAAGCTGTCGCCATCGGTATCGGATTTTATAGGATCCGTACCATATATATTTACCTCATCTCCGTCGCTAATATTGTCATAATCACTATCGCTTAATAGCGGATTAGATTGATATATTGTCAGCTCATCTCCGTCATTAAGACTGTCTTGGTCGGTATCTTCAGACTCGGGGTCCGTTAAGAAGATATAGTTTTCGTCTCTGTCCGTAATCGTATCGCGGTCTGAATCTTCAAGTCCGGTTTGGCCGAGATTTTTGTAATACGCGTAGTATTCAGCCATAACATTGTTTAACCAGGTGGCGTCGCAAGCTTCCGCAGGTCTTTGTTTAACTGCCGGATCACAAGCAATCACACCGATTTCGCATGCCAAATTATAATACGGAGGTTCCCACCATTCGTTTAGATCCGCCGCGCTTTTCGCGACTTTATCAAGATTTTGTTCTCCACCGATTTTTGCTATATATTCGTCGTAATATTCCCATTCCTGTCCAAGCACCGACCAGTTTAACATTTTAATTATTTCTCTGCGGCGAGTATTTTGATTTGGCTTAAACGGACTTCCTTCTTCTTCATAATAACCTTGCACCATTCGCGCGCGTGTGGCAAACAAGATATCGTCTTCGTAGCTTTGAGAAATAGCGGACTCTCCTTCTAAAAGAGGTCCGGCTGCCGTAGTAAATACATCGGGATAATAACTATCCCTGTTTACATCGTGACTTGAATGAATCCTAAAAGGCAACATACAGTTGTCCCAATCCTCCAAACAAGCTTTGTCCCTTTCTTTAAAGCGCTCTTCCAGTTCAAATTTATCGATTATCGCCGAAACAACTTCTTTACGAGTACATCCCGCGATAGGTTCCTCGGGAAGTTCGGAAACGGCCGCTTCGTGAAGCTCTTCGACTTCTTCTTCACATACCGGGCACGGCTCGGGCTCAGGACATTCGAGTGGTTCGGCCGGCGGCTCCGGTTCAGCCGGAGGAGCTTCCCATAAACACAAAGAGCTGCACCCGTCACCGTCCGCGGTGTTGCCGTCGTCACATTGTTCACCAATACTGTATGTGGCAATTCCGTCACCGCAAACAGGATCCGGCGGCGGCGGCGCCCATATTCTAAAACTCCCGTTTCTTGTAGTACAATTCGGCCCCGGATTTGTATTTGAATCACAAACAGTTACTCTAACCGAAACATTTTCTCCTTCGGCGAAATCGGCCACGGGATCGGTTTCCACCCTATAAACCCCGCTTGATTCCGCAATTGTTGTTTGAGATGAAGTGTTTGTATACCCAATACCTTTAATTGTATAACTTAAAGTACTGATATCAACTCCCGCGCGATCATCCGCGAGAGAGAAAACCACGTTTGTATCTATCGGATTCCCTCCCGATCCATTTGGCGGAAGGATGAAATTAACTGTTGGAGGGGTTGTGTCCGGGTTGCAGAAACCCGTGCCATCCACTTCTTTATTATATCTTTCATTAATTGAAAAAGTTTTATTTGACGTGGAA
>JAJRYP010000055.1 GCA_024275695.1 Patescibacteria group bacterium
ACTTTCCGCAATCGGCAGGGTCAAAGCCGTCAAAGCCTCTGGGGTTAAACCGGCACGAAGTAAGCCCGCTTTTCGCAGGAACCAGACAAAAGCAAAAGCGCCACTGCGTTTATTCCCATCGGTAAACGGGTGGTTTTTGATCATGAAATAGAGCAAATGCGCGGCTTTTTTCTCGGCGCTGGGGTAAACATCTTTGCCAAAGGCGGTTTGAAACACATTGTCGATTATGCCTTCAATCGCCCCGCCATTTTTCTCCTGCCCAAAAAGTTCGGTGGTTTTTTTCAAGAATTTTGGAAACTCGTAAAAGTTCGTCAATAATTCCATCCGTGAACGGATGAATAATCACAAATTGCTTGTGGAAAATCCCCGCCAATATGAGTGAATCGGTCTGATCTTTGTTTTTGGAAACAAAATCAAACAAATCTTTCATTAACAGATGTATGAATATCCAGCACAAACGATAAATCAAAGCTCAAATTCTTCTTCTTCATTTCTTTATCCGGCCACACAAGTGCGTTATTGTAATTCAAAGCCTCGAGTGTAGTGATGCCTCGAAGTTTTTTTACCAAATTTTTCTAATAAAGCAAAGGCCGCCGCAATATTTGAAAATATCCGACTCGGGATAAAGCGTTAAGACGTGTCCGTCCCGGAATTTCCTCACGATACCGTGAACATCTTTGAGACAAGTATCCAAAGCTCCGGACGCAACCCCCAAATGTTCGGCCCATTTCTCTATTGTAGCGTAAACTTTCCCGTCAATCCTGAAAAATCCGCCGTCCGCGGAACGAAGATTCTTCTCAACATCCCCCAAACCCTCTTTGTACAAAGCATGCGAATAAGCATCCGCGAGCCCTATCTTGACAGATTCCCCGAATTTACCGACAACGCCGGCATCCCCGCGGAACAAAAGCATATGCACTCCGTTCCCGATAAGCAATCGTATTCGCTCCACCGGCAACATTTCGGAAATTACGTCCTTCTTGTTCAACAGTCCATCAACATCCGACACAACAACTTCACCGCCTCGCGCCGGATAATCATCAAGAGTAACAACGTCCAGCTCCAAACTTTTAAGTTCTCTGCGGACGGAATGGACAAGAGCTTCTTCGAAAGCAACAATAAAATCCGGAGAATCCTTAATATCAAGCTCATCATTTGCCCTGCGCGAAGCAATTACAACATTTCTTTCCAAAATTCCCATTTTAACATTGGGCGTAACGACGGAAAAAGCGCGCTCGTTTGAGTTTAAAGCCTCCGCGATACATTCCATAAGTTCCCGTTCCTTCGGTTGTTCCAATCCGTCAACTTGAGTTGTACAATGTTTAGCCAAAAGACTTTCGTAATCTCGCATATAAATGGATTTATTAAAAGGGATACATTTTAGTACTTTTCGCAACTTATATCAAACTAAAAACCGGGAGCTTTCCAGCCCGCGCTTTCTTGACAAAACGCCCTACAGTTTGATAGCTTGTCAGTGAGAGTCTCTAACCCCTTTTAAAATGAATAAAACAGAGGGCGAAGCTTCGGGCATATCCCCCGAAAAGCATGTCGACAAAAAACATGTTGAAATATCGTACGACAACGGCGAAGATACGGCAGAACGGACAACATGGAACAATTCAGACCCAAACCGCAGAGTAACAATCAGACAAAGAGCATGGATGATAAAAGGAACGGTAAACAGAATTCTGAAAAATGGACTCTTCAAATCGCAAGGAGACGGAGTAGAGCCGGGGAATGACATATTCAGAAAAACCAACGCAGGTCCGGATATAAGGCTAAACCTCAGAACAACAACAAAAGCGGATGACGAACAATTCAAAGCGGAAGTATGGGGCCATGTTCAAGAAATAATCAAAAACGGACCTCAAAACCCGGAATACTTGAATGATGATGAATCGGAAAAAAGAAAACAGTATAACCTCGGAGTGGATGGTGCCGTTATCAGAGCCCTTAAACTTCTGCCTCCGCATATCAAAGATCCAAACATGGTAAAACTGCCCGAAGATTTTTTCCGAAATGGAGACAGCGATGTGTTTAAGGCGCGCGTTCTCGCCGGTTTATACGAAGCTTTGATGGAAGCGAAAAAAGATCACCCCACGAGGCTTGAAATTGCCGCGTTTACAATCAACGAACAAATCCAAAATCATCCGACCATAAATAAATTGAGAGAAGAGCTCGGAGAAGATGTGTTTGATCTTACAGAACTTTTTCAATGGACGGTTCAAATATGTAAAGGGGAAATTCCCACAAGAATAACAGAGGAGTATATGTTTTACATATTCGAACAAGCTCTCGTTTTGGCGGAAATCATATATACTGACATAACGGACAAAAAACGAGCAAATGAAATAGAAGACGGATTTAAAGAAGCAATGCTGGAAAAATCGGAAGAAAAAGATCAAAAAAATCTATCATCGGAGTCTTTGAAGCGTCAACACGAACGTCGGAAAGAAATTTTAAAAGAACTATCCGATGGCGATATGGACAAACAACGGCTCGAATCGCTAAAAACGGAACTTAGAGAGCTCAGAAACGAATTGTTGCAAAAAAACTTCTATGAACTAAAAGGGATGGGAAGTAAAAGCGATCTTACGGAATTGCGCGAATTGGAAGGAACCGAATTTGTAAAAGCTTTATACAAAAAAGCCGGAATACATTTGGGGTTTCAGGGTTTGCAAAGCAATAGAGAACTGGCTCCCGTCGCCAAACAGTACGATGATCTCGCCAGAATTTTCAAATACTTGATGGGATGGGATAAAAGGAGGGGAACACCCGACCCAAACCGTAAAAGAAGCGTCTGGGACAGCAAAAGAGAAATGAGAACAAAAGACTACATAGAACCCTCGTTGCTAATAGCCTTTGATGAAAATTTCTTTGCCGGCATGGACAGAGAGGAACAACTAAAAAGATTGAAAACATTGCAATTAATGCTGGGAAAAGAATACCTGGATTCCCTCGGGGTAATCAAAGCATTGGAACTGGCGGGGAGAACGGCGACACTGGACGGCAAAGGACACGAAGGAAGAAAAAAAGCAGAACTGCTATGTAACAAAAGAATACGCTTAACTCTCGGATCCGATCACTCCAACGCGGACTACTACACTATAAAATATGAAACACTCAAAGGATTTTATGGCAGAAAAATAACATATTTCATCGACGACGGGAAAACGGATCCGTCGGGGACAGGTCTGGCCCTCGGAAGAATAATTCCTCTCAACACAAGAAGCGATACGCCCCTGGGAATGGAAGAATAACGATCCGCAATCCGTCCGGGGCTTTTTTTGGGTATCTGCCTATTTCCCGTTTCTTAGTTTTTTTCTTCAAGGCTTACCGTAACTTCTTTTTCTTCTCCCTTATGTAATATTTTTAAAGTTACCGTATCTCCGACATTTTTTGATCCGATTATTTTGGCCAACGATTTCCCGTCATTCAATTTTTCTCCATCTGCTTCCAGGATAATATCATTCTCAACAATTCCGGCTTTGTCGGCCGGTGAACCCGGAATTACTGCAAGATCTTCAATAGTATCTCCTCTTAAAACAAGAACGCCATAATCAACGGATAGATCGTTTTTCTCTTTTATCGATTTTGTTATCTGTACGTATCGCACTCCCAAATACGGCCTTATTATCCTTCCGTTTTCTTTAACGGAATCAACCGCTGTTTTTACAATATTTGAAGGTATTGAAAATCCGATATTTTCTCCGTTTGCGATAGCTACATTTATTCCGATAACTTTACCGTTCAGGTTTAACAGAGGACCTCCGGAATTGCCCGGATTTATCGCGGCGTCCGTTTGTATAACATTTTCGAGACGCTCCGTTTTTCCAAAAAATCTTCCTCCGGCGGTGATATTTCTTGATAATCCGGAAATTACACCCGCGGAAACGGAATTATTGAATTCAAGCAAAGGATTTCCTATTGCAATAACCGTCTGCCCGACTTTTATATTGTCGGAATTATCAAATTCAAGATATGGAAAATTTTCTCCTTCTATTTTTAAGACCGCGACATCGTTTAAAGTGTCCTTATCGATTATTTCGGCTTTATATTCATCTCCGTCTTTTGTAAACACGGTATACTCCGCGTCTTCCTCATCGGCCACATGCTTGTTTGTTACTATGTAGCCATCGGAAGATACCAGGAAGCCGGAACCTCCTCCGATTTCTTTTTTTTCGGTTTCTCCGCTGTCGCGATATTTTGGAATTCTAAACGAAAAACCTCGCCCAAAAAAAGGATCGCCAAACGGATCGCCGTAATCTTCATAATAT
>JAJRYP010000056.1 GCA_024275695.1 Patescibacteria group bacterium
AATCTTATACGATAACCTTGTTGACCAAGCTTTTTGTCGTTTGAAAAATATAAATATGGGCACGAAACTATAAGAGTATTTTTCTTAATATTTTTCAACTTATTTTTGAGTGCTTCTTTATTTTTCTTTGTAATACGATCATCGGCATCAACAATTAACGCCCAATCGCTTTCAACTTTTGATAAAGCATAATTCCGTGCTTTGCTAAAGTCGTTTTGCCATTTGTAAGAAAAAACATTAGCACCTAAATTGCCAGCTATTGTTTTCGTGTTATCAGTTGATCCCGTGTCTATAATCACAATTTTCGAAAATAACCCCTTGAAAGAATTTATACATGAAACGAGCTGTTTAGCCTCATTACATACTATTAAACAGAGGGTTGTCTCCATTCTTAAATCAAGTGATATTATTTGAATTCGGCCATAGTTTTTAGGTTCGGACGCAACTAATGCTTTTTTAACCGCCGAAATAATTTTGTCCGGCATCACAGCCTTCCGGTCCGGCGTCGCAGCCTTCCGGTCCGGCGTCACAGCCTTCCGGTCCGGCGTCGCAGCCTTCCGGTCCGGCATCACCTACCGGTCGGCCACAACCAACCAATTTGGCACCAAAAAGGCCGGCTAAAGCTCCAAGATACTTTAAAGCTTCACGACGTCCCAAATCTTTAGGTGCTCCCGAGTCATTTTTAGGGTTATTATTAGGTGTTTCTTTACCTTTTTCATTCATAATTTTATTGTTTAAATTTATTTTTATATTTTAATTTTACCATTTTATTTAATTATAAACAATGGGAATTTACCTAAAAAGCCCAGGTTTTAGGGAAGATTTTTTGAGGAGTGGTACTGAAACGGGTCAAAAGGGAAGTTAAGTTTTTGACGAAGACGAAAAGAAGACGAAAAACTGATACCGTTTGTTTTGCATTTAAGCGCCATTGACACATTCAAAAAATCAAAAGGCTTAAATGTGAATTCTCGGCTTAAATTAAAGAGATTTTTTATGTTCGCCACCCCGGGGTGAAAGTGTCTTGGCCAAAGTTCGTCTATAACACATCTCGCGTGTGAAAAAACATAAAAACCTTCCTCTAAAACGATTTTCATCGTTTCCCCGTAAAAATTCCGGAAAAATCGGGGTCTTTTTAGAATATAAATTCAAAAACTGCAATTTTAACCTTTACAAGACAGCATACATGACAATAGTTTTTGTTTTTGCGCAACACTTTTTTGATAATTTGCGAATTATTCGTCAAAATCCCTTGCATTAGCTTATTACCTCAGGTAGAATCCTATCGCTCTTTTGCAAATGATATTTGCTTAAAAGGCTTTTTAAAACCATTAAATCTATGGCAAAAGAGGTAATTGAAGTTATGGGAGAAGTGGTTGAAACTCTTCCAAATGCAACATTCAAGGTCAAACTGATCGACAAAAACTATCCCGACCACACGGTGCTTGCGCATCTTTCAGGTCGAATGAGGGTAAATTACATCAAAGTTGTACCGGGAGATGTTGTATTGCTTGAACTAACTCCATATGACCTTACCAAAGGACGGATTACGTTTCGATATAAATCCCCCGCGGAAGCGCAAAGAATAATGGAAGAAAAAGCACAAGAAAATTCGGAGGAAAAATCTGAAGAAGCCTCCCCTAACGAATAATGTTTGAATTATGAAAGTACGAGCATCTGTTAAAAAAATTTGCGATAAATGTAAAGTTATACGTCGAAAACGTATAATACGTGTTATTTGTCAGAACAAAAAACACAAGCAAAGACAAGGATAACAATCATTAATAAATAATCATTAAGAATGGCAAGAATCGCTGGGGTTAACCTCCCTAAAGAAAAAAGGATCGAAGTTGCACTTACTGCTATATACGGGATCGGCAGACAAGTAAGCAAAAAAATATTGCAAGAACTAAAAATCAATTTAAATACCAAGGTAAAAGATTTAACGGAAGCCGAAGTTGGAAAACTTCGCGAGCACATTGGGAAAATGGCAACGGAAGGGGATCTTAGAAGAAAAGTAAGTATGGATATTAAACGCTTACAGGATATTGGAAGCTATAGAGGATTCAGGCACAGAAGAAGGCTTCCCGTACGTGGACAAAGAACTAAAACAAACGCACGTACCAAGAAAGGGAAGCGCGTTGCAATCGCAGGTAAGAAAATTGCCGCCAAATAGACCACTTATCAGTAATTAATAATCACACATGGCTGACGCAAAAAAGAAAACAACCAAAAAGAAGGCGAAAAAAAGAGTATGCCCGCAATGTAATGTTTATATTCGAGCATCATATAATAACACTATTATTACAATTACGGAACCGAGTGGCGATGTAATCGCATGGTCTACGGCGGGTGCGAACGGATTCAAGGGAGCTCGCAAATCCACTCCTTACGCGGCCCAAGTAGCTGCTGAAAACGCTGTGGAAAAGGCTAAATTATACGGAGCTGAAAAAGTGAACGTATTTGTAAAAGGAGTTGGTCCGGGAAGAGAACAGGCTGTTAGAGGGCTGAATTCAGCCGGACTGCAAATCCTTTCAATCAGCGATGTGACTCCGGTTCCGCACAACGGATGTCGTCCTAAAAAACAGCGACGTAATTAAAAGTTATAATTAATAATTAACAATTAATAATGGCACGATATAGAGGTTCAAAAAGTAAAATTTGCAGAAGAGAAGGGATTTCCCTTGCGGCGTTCGGTAATTATGAAGGATGTGCGCTGCGCGCTACTCAAAAAAAGAACTATCCTCCCGGAGCTCAAGGTAAAAAAGGTAGTTTTTCCAAACAGTCCGAATACGGAAAACAATTAAGGGAAAAGCAAAAAGCAAAACGTATTTACGGAATTCTTGAAAAACAGTTCAGAAGATATTACAAAAAAGCCGATTCCGCGGAACT
>JAJRYP010000057.1 GCA_024275695.1 Patescibacteria group bacterium
AAAAGCATTTTTGATTCCGATTGGCCGATTTTTGACAAAAAACTTATTAAAGACGATACCATAGAACTGGTAATTCAAGTGAACGGAAAAGTCAGAGCAAAAACAGAGGCTTCTGCCGATATTAGCCGAGAAGACGCGATACAAATTGCAAAAGATATTAAAAATATCAAAGCTCATCTTGCAGGGAAAAAAATTGTTAAAGAAATTTATGTTCCGGGAAGACTGGTAAATATTGTCGTTGAATAAAATTTTGCAACGCGTGTAAAATTCTGCTAACATACCGGCGTCCTTTTCGTTTTATTTATGCAGTTACTAGATGGTAGAAAAATCGCCGACGAACTCCTTGAGACTCTCAAAAACGAGGTGATAGAGTTGCAAGATAAACAAATCTACCCAAAGCTTGCTGTAATTTTAGTCGGAGATAACCCCGCGAGTCTTTCCTATATTAAACAAAAGAGAAAAGCATGCGAAAAAACCGGGATCCGGTGGGAGCAGATTAATTATGATGAATCTATTACAACCAAGGAGCTAATTAGTAAAATTGAAGAACTTAATAAAGATAAGACAATTCATGGAATTTTGGTTCAACTTCCGCTTCCGCAAGACATTTATGCTCCGGAAATCATTAAAGCGATTGATCCTAAAAAGGATGTAGATGGATTTACCGCTTATAACATTGGAAAAATGTTTTTGAGCACGGAGTTTGAGCATCTTCCTCCTTGCACACCCGCGGGAGTTATTAAAATGCTTGATTATTACAATATTAATATCGAAGGCTTGGAGGCAACTGTTGTCGGAGCAAGTAATATTGTAGGCAAACCGCTTTCGGTGATGCTTTTAAATAGAGGAGCCACTGTAACGACATGTCATATCAAGACAAAAGATCTGAAAGCTCATACACTTAACGCCGACCTAATTTGCGTAGCTGTTGGAAAGCGTAATTTAATTACCGAAGATATGGTAAAAGACAACGTGATTCTGGTAGATATCGGCGTAAATAGAAAAGAAGACGGCAAACTCTGCGGAGATGCCGATTTTGAAACAATCTCTAAAAAAGCAAGTTATATAACTCCGGTACCGGGTGGTGTAGGCCCGATGACCGTCGCTTGCCTTATGGAAAACACCGTAAATGCCGCCGGCCGCGCGAATGCGTAGGTGCGGCCACTTTTATATAATTTAACTATCGCCTCATGTGTGGAATTATTGGGATCAGTGCCAGTGAAAACGTAGTTCAGGAAATATACGACGGACTTTTAACACTACAACACAGAGGTCAGGATTCTGCCGGTATCATGACATACGATGGACAATTTCATCTTAAAAAAGGAAACGGGCTTGTTAGAGATGTTTTTCATACAAAAAATATGATGAGGCTTAACGGGCCGGTTGGTATAGGACACACGAGGTATCCCACAGCCGGGACATATAAGTCCGCCGAATCACAACCGTTTTATGTTAATTCGCCTTTTGGAATAGCACTTGTTCATAACGGAAATCTTACAAATTACCATCAACTTAAAAAAGAAGTAAGAGCAAAAGATAAACGCTTTTTAAATACGGAATCCGATTCTGAAGTTCTTTTGAATGTTGTAGCCAATGAAATGCGAACACTTAATGTAAATCAAATGAAACCCGCAGACATATTCAAAGCGATGTCTGCCGTGTTTAAACGTGTAAAAGGAAGTTACAGCGTAATCACTTTAATAGCCGGACACGGTTTATTGGCGTTCAGAGATCCTTATGGAATTCGTCCGCTTCTGATTGGGAAACGTAATACAAAAATGACTACCGATTATGTTATTGCTTCGGAAAGTGTCGCGCTTGATACTCTCGGATTTGCTTATGAATCGGATATTCAACCCGGCGAAGTCGTATTCATTGATAAACAGAAAAAAATACATAGAAAAATTTGCGTTTCAAAACCTAAATGGGCACCATGTTTGTTTGAATACGTTTATATCGCCAGACCGGATTCAACGCTGGATAAGATTAATATTTATAAAACTCGTTTAAGGCTTGGTGAATATCTTTCTGAAAAGATTAAAAAAGCAAAACTGGATATCGATGTAGTTTGTCCTGTTCCGGACAGTGCCAGAAGTTCCGCGATTCCTCTCGCGCACAAGCTGGGAGTCAGATACAGAGAAGGACTTGTAAAAAACAGATATATCGGAAGAACATTCATTATGCCCGATCAAAAAGAACGAAAGAGATCTATCAGATTCAAATTGAATCCACTTCCTCTGGAACTTAAAGGTAAAAATGTCTTATTGGTAGATGATAGTATCGTTCGAGGAAATACATCGAAAAAAATTATTGAAATGGTTCGAAACGCAGGTGCAAAAAAAGTTTATTTTGCTTCATGCGCTCCTCCGCTGGTTTCTCCATGTGTGTACGGGGTAGATATGCCGACCCGAAAAGACTTTGTTGCTTATAATCTCGAAATCGAAACAATTGCAAAAATTATCGGTGCGGATAAAGTATTTTATCAAGACTTAAAGCATCTTGAGAAAGCTGCTCATATAGGAAATAAAGATATTACGGATTTTTGCGGAGCATGCTTTTCCGGAAAGTATCCGACACAGGATGTTAACGAAGAAATTCTGCAGGATGCCGAAGAAATACGGAGGAAAGCTCATCCGTCACCGGAAGATAGCGGAGAACCGCTGAGTTTACTATAAATTTTAACTTACGACTTTATGAAAAAGATTCTCCTTGTTGGTAATGGAGCTCGTGAGCATGTTATAGCGGAAACATTAAAACGAAGCCCTCAAGAAGTCTCTATAATTGCTTACGGGAAAGCCAGAAACCCGGGTATTATCGCACTTTCCGACAGATATGAAGTTGGCCCGTTGGATACATTTGAACAACTTAAAAAACTGGCAACGGAAGAAAAGCCCGATTTTGCCGTTATCGGTCCGGACGATCCAATCGCCGATGGCGCTGTCGATGCTCTTTTAGAGCTGGAAGTCCACAGTATGGCGCCACTTCAAACAGTAGCGCGACTTGAATCCTCAAAATCGTTTACACGTGATTTACTTGCCAAATACAAAATCCCCGGGAACCCGAAATTTCATATATTTTTAACGGAACAAGGTGTTGAACAATATATTCGCGATGAACTTGGAGGAGATTTTGTTGTGAAAGCCGACGGCCTTATGGGAGGAAAAGGAGTTAAAGTTTCCGGTGAACATTTACATTCCGCCGAAGAAGGAATCGAATATGCAAAAAAGTGCATTTCTAAATTCGGACGAGTGGTTATTGAAGAAAAATTTGTTGGAGAAGAATTCAGTTTAATGTGTTTCTGCGACGGGGAAAATATTGCTCCAATGCCGGCCGTTCAAGATCATAAACGCGCATATAACGGGGATACGGGGCCAAACACGGGTGGAATGGGAACATATAGTGATGCAGATCATTCACTCCCCTTTCTAAAGCCTGAAGATATTGAAAAGGCTGTTGAAATAACAAAAAAAACCGCTCGTGCACTTTTTGAAGAAACCGGAGCGGAATTTAAAGGAATTATGTATGGCGGTTTTATTGTTACAAAAAGCGGAGTTAAATTAATTGAATATAATGCAAGATTCGGCGATCCGGAAGCCATGAATGTATTGCCTCTTTTAGAAACCGATTTTGTAAAGATTTGCGAAGCTGTAATTAATGGAACTCTTGATACTTTGGACGTTAAATTTTCAAAGCAAGCTACGGTTTGTAAATACATTGTTCCTAAAGGATATCCGGAAAATCCGGTAAAAGGGGAAAAGATCGAGGTTGGAAAAACAGCGGAAGAGGTTAAACTTTATTACGCCTCTGTAGACCAAAAAGAAGACGGAATTTATATGAGCGGATCGAGGGCGCTTGCTTTTGTAGGTGTTGCGGATACAATCGGCGATGCGGAAAAAATTGCCGCACGCGCATTATCCACCGTTAACGGGAAAGTGTTTTATAGAGACGACATAGGAACAGACGCACTCATTCAAAAGCGGATTGATCATATGAAGGAGTTACGAGGGTAGAATTCATCTTCCCGCCAATCTAACATCCGGGTGATAAAAATTTTATAAAAAATTTACATCTCGAGATGGAAGTGTGTCTATAACGACTCCGTACCAATACGGATTTCCGAGAAAATAGACGGTTGGAAAAATAATCCTATTCGTGAGCACCTCTCTTGCCAATCTTTTCAAGAGCTCTAAGCGCTTCGATCGGAAGCATCCAGATTGTTGTATTTGATTGATCCGAAGAAAGATCGTTGATTGATTGTAGAGTTCTTAAATGAAGCGCTCCGGGCGCCGCGTTAAGCATATTTGCGGCTTTTGACATATTTTCCGCAGCCGCCACTTCACCTTCGGCTTTAATAATTACCGCACGTTTTTCACGTTCAGCTTCAGCTTCTTTCGCCATTGTTCTTTTAAGATCTTGCGGAAGAACAATATCTTTAAGTTCAACCGATTCAACTTTAATTCCCCAAGGATCACTCGCTTTATCTACAATTCCCTGAATTCTGTGAGCGATTTCATCACGATTTTTAAGAAGATCGTCCAGAGAAACTTCACCAACCGCATTACGCATTGTAGTTTGCGCAAGTTGACTTATCGCATAATAAAAATTTTCAACTTCGATAATAGATTTTTCCGCATTATTTACTTTGTAATAAATAACCGCATTAATATGAATCGAAACATTATCTTTAGTGATAGCTTCCTGATCCGGAACATCAACCGCTTTTGTACGTATATCAACTCTCCGCATATGTTGAAAAATCGGTATAACCAGACGCCATCCCGGCATTTTTGTTCCGGTATATTTACCTAGAGTAAACATAACACCGCGCTGGTATTGATTAATTTGGCGAATACTTACCAAAAGTATAATCAAAACGACAATCACAACAGGATAAAAAACTATTAATGGCTGCATAAGCAAGAGGTTAGGGACAAGAAAAATTATCTGTCCCTAACTTTACTTTAGAAGAGTCTACAAATCAAATAGATCAATTATTTTCGAGTACTTGATTCTTTAGTCGTTTCTTCTTCATCAATGACTTTATTTTCTTTAATATCACTATTAAGCACATTTTCTTCTTTTTCTACTACTTCGCTTTCAGTGATATCGGCATTGATCGTCGCTTCCGGTTGTTCAATTTGTTCAAGACAAGGAACGTAAACGGAATTTTCCCAAACGTCGCAATCAACCCCGGGAATAAGAGACCCCTTAAAATAACTGCTCTGCATAAACACGGCAGCAAGCATTGCAACCACCACAACGGTGATGATTACGGCAAGAACCTTGCCGATTTCGATTTTTACCATCTTTGTTTCCATATTTTTTTTGGTTAAAAAATGAATATATTAAATTTTATTGTTGTTCAAGGTGCTCCTCCTTTTTTTCTTCCTCTTCGGAAACCCACTCGTCAATATCAAAATCTTCTAAATAATTTTTACGAACAAATAATCTTCGAATTGCACTATATGCGTCAACAAATCGTTGACTATCAACGGCTTTACTCAAAAACAATCTTACAACAGGATTTGTGGGATCCCTTTTCAATAACCTTTTGCAAGTTTTAATTACTTCAATATATTTGCCTTCCCGATACCAGGTTCCCAAGAGTTCCAGCACTACATCTTTATCTCTATCCTGCATATGTGAAAATTTAGATCTTTTATACAGAAGCTCCAGGTACCCGCTTCTTCTTTTATAAAGATAAACAAGAAATATAAGCCCTACTGTAATTAACCACAAGACTTTGCTAATCATTCCGAGTTCAAGAAACAAATTAAATAAAGCATGTAATGTAACCGCGAAGAATAAACCTTTGGCAATTGTGAGTCGTTTAAATAGTTCAGCTTTCTTTTCAAGTTCTTCATCGCTTAAGGCTCTTTTATCCAATTTTTTCATATTTCCCCAATATTTCTGAGTAGCAAAAGATTTTGCAAATTTCGACATTCCGTAAAAATTTCCGAAAATTCCTGAAAATACGAGATGCCCGCAAACCGTAATTACCGATCTAAAAGCAAATAACGCCAGAAATTGATATATCTCGATGTTTAGTCCCACATTATAGAAATAATATATATTTTCAGCAAAAGCAAAGCCTAAAGCGGCGACTATACCATATTTGATCGCATCATGGATACTGTTAACCAAATTTTTAGATTTATCTATAAATAATATAACCAAAAATTTAGCTATTTCTTCTATAATGGCAACTATTATAAAGAGAATAATTATCTTCTCTTTTTGGGGGATTTCGAATCTGGCAATCATATTTATTACATCTGTTTGGGGAAAAGTTTGCCAAATATAATGAACCAGAAATACGGGAAAAACAGATAACGCCCCAAGTCCGAAAGCTAAAAGCATGTATTTTTTAGCAAGATTGCTAACATTCCTGCCTTTCCACAGCTTAAACCAAACAATAGCCGGGATTAGAGCAAGTATGACAACAAGAGCCCCTTGTAGAATTGTGAGAAAATTCATTTTTATTTATTTTTCTTTTTTTCATTTTATTAATTATGCCACACTCTCATACTTTCGTCAAACCTCCTTCAGCTAAATAAAGCAAATATTCATCATAAATTTTACTAAATTTATTCGCAATATTTGAACTAAAGTATATAAGCGTATTTTCATCATTAAAAAAGAATCCTCCGTAAGTCCAATTCCCGGTTCCCGTTAATACGATTTTACTATCTATTATTAAATTATTATGATGAAAAATTGAAAATTCCGGTTTTTACTCACTTGGCATCGTCCCTCCGGCATAAATTTGTATATTCTTTATGTTATATTCTTTTATTTTATTTTTAAGCCATGGGATCATTGAATCTTTTTCGTTCATAGTTGCAGCGTTTACGGTTATTCTCACTTTAACGCCCTCTTTTGCTTTATCTAAAACATATTTTGCTATTGTATGCGAATCGAAAATGGTCACGCCGATATCTATAGTTTTTTCCGCATTACCAATCAAATCAACAATTCTTGTTTCTATGGAATTTTGTTTTCGCCCGGGAGAAAACCAAACCTCAACCGTCTCTCCGGATGCGTAAGTTATCTGTTTAGCCCAAGGAATGTACAATAAATCTCTAAATTTACCGTATCCAAAATTCCCGCGAGAAAGTCTTGTTATTTCAGACATATAAGCTGAAATAATCTCGGGATCTTCAATTTTCATTAATATATTCGGATCCAGATCCTCTTGTAAATATGACCAGTTCCACGGTCCGGTTAAAAGAACGCCGGAATCAAGATTTGGGTCAATAATAATAAATTTATGGTGCATATGATAATTATCGTCCGGTTTTTTAAACATCGGTAAATAAATTACATCAAACGCATCACTCATTTCTGAAACAAAATCTTCAAATTTAACTTTACGATTTAAATTATAAATAATTCTAACATCAACTCCCCTATCCGAAGCCGCTTTAAGAGCATCACGAATCTCTGCAATACTAAAGGAATACATTGCTACAAAAATTTCTTTTCGCGCTTTATTGATTTCATCAATCGTTATATCGCTAAATTTTGCTTTACTATTTATATTTTCATAAACTTCAATATCCAAATCATAGTCAACAATCACTTCTTCGGCGGCTCTGTAATTTGTTTCTATTACAAAAAAAGCCGATAAATACTTTGATCCCAAATACAGCGGATATGCCGTAACGCCCAATACCACCAGTACAATTATTATTATATTTTTATACCTGTTTAAACTCGGTCTTATCCAGGTTGTAGATTTTTGCATAATCAAACATTTTGTTAACTTTAGAGCTGAAAAAGACGAAAGTTGTAGATTTACTATGCTTCTCCAAAAGCTTTATACCTTCGATAATCTCGTTTTTTGATTGATCAAAACAAGTGTGATCAATTGCAATAATCGATTTTGGACGAAGAAGACAATAAGCGATTTGGATCAAAATAATTTCAGTAATAGAAAGATTGGCTGTTGTTATCCGCCTGCCGAGCATGTCTTTATGATCAAATATAAAATCAAAAATCTTGTATGGTTTAAGCTCTTTGTAAACCGCATCTATATCGTACCTTGATATTTGAGACTTACTTTCACCAAGCAAATATTCACCGAGCGTAATATCAAAAGTCGGATTGGCCTTGATAAAATAATTTTCGCTTTTATAAAAGCACCATTTTTTCGAAGGTACTCGATAACGATCCAAAGTTACATTAAGACTGTCGATACATTTTTGACCGGTAACAACACGTGCAAGGGTTGTTTTTCCGTAACTGTTGTCGGAATAAACCAGAATTCGATCTCCTTTATTAAAGCCTAAATTAAAATTCTTTATATATGCGCCTTTATTTGAAAGTTTTGTTTTCTTGCCACTAAATCTCAATGTCACCCATGCGGGCGGCTTTTGAATATCTCTTTCCGGATCGGTTTTGAATGTTGGAACAGATAATCGCAGGCCCAAACGGAATGCTTCTGAAAATATCCCAACACGCGAATACTAAAATAAAACTTTCCCGAAAAATCCTAAAATTAAACCTGTTGAAGCAACGTTACTAATTGAATCAAACTCAACAAACGGCCAATAAAGCTGTACAAAATAAAGCAAAACTCCGAATAGTAACATCAATCCGTATAGCAAACGATTACTATATTGGACCCAAAGTTGCCGCCGTATCCTAAAGAAAGTATCCAGTTGGATGTAATTATCAAATTCACGTACTTTTTCTTCTTCCCGCGCTTGCGTTTTAAGAACATCAAAATTCAACAAACTATCGGCAAGATGTGAAACAATGCGACTGTTAAAAGTCTGCTCACGAGTTACGTAATATCGTCCGATATAATCCATCACTACATAAACAATTAAAACTACAGGCAGGGAAACCCATAGAACAACAAACAATTTTGGATTGAAAAGAAAAGCAAAAAGAATAATCGCAATATATAGAAGCGTTGCCTGAATAACTTGATAAAAAACATTATCAAGCCCCATCCTTAAAAGCTGAACGTGATATAGAAGTTTTGTCATAAGCTTTTTGCAGTCGAATTTTCTGTTAAACGCAGCCGAATGTTTAACGAAATATGTGTACCATGCTTCTCTTATTTCATTAATGAGAGTTAATGAAAATTTCTGAGCAATATAAATTCTGTAATAGCTGTTAATCATATATAAAACTATAAGGACAATGAGCGAAATTCCCACAATCATAAAGGTTTTATAGTTCATCAAAGCAAAACTCTTTTCAAGATAGAAATGACTGATTGTCGGTAACGACAAGCCAAGAAACGTTTCCACAATTATTAAAGATACAATCCACCAAATGATCTTTTTATGTGTTTTCACAAAACTTTTAAGAAAATCTTTTTGAATTCGATCCAGTTTTGAATAAGTAAGTTCACTTCGAATTTTATTCGATTCAGTGATTATCTGCTTTTTAGACATTTTGTAGCGCATATAATTATTATTACTTATTGTTTTCACTTAGACAAATGTTGAAAAAAGGAGTTGTAGACTTCACAACCTTTTATGGTATAATATTATAATACAGTAAATGTTCTTTGAAATACCGCTACAATTATTTCCGTATATTTTATATTTATACGGTTGCACCTACAGCTTTATGGCAATAATTAAATATTATTCCGACAGGTGCCGGAAATTATTGTTGTAAAGTATGATGCCTACTTGATATCCTTCGCTCTATTCTCCTTGGATCGTCTGACTCTCTTTGACTCCTTTCTCGGACTCTCGTCCCAGATCAGACTCACAGATCCTCACACTTTCCAAGTCCTTTCGACCGAACTTTATCTTTCAGCATCTCACGAACAACTCGTCACTATAGATATGAGTTGTATTGTAGTGGTATTTTAGAGCACATTTAAGATTTTTAATGCCAAAAACAAAAATAAAATCAATGTATGCGGACATTATCTCTTGGGATAATATCTGCAATGCTTATCTTGATCTTTATTACTCTTTCACAGAGAAAAACAAAGGTTTTTCGTATCAGGCGGTTGATGGACAAACACTTTATGAGATTGAAGCAGATGTCGAGGACATTCTTAAAGAAGTACAAAAAGAACTAATAGAGATGTCTCCTCTACATCCTGCAAAATTCGTTGAAATCCCCAAAAAAGGTGGTGGAACACGTGGGATTTACATGTTACCCGTGAAAGAACGAATAAAATGCCAGGCTATTTTTCGTATAATAGAGCCATATTTTGAAAAAAGATATTCCGACTACTTATATTCATTTCGTTCCACAAAACCAAGTTACTATGCTTCTCGTGCCGTACGACGTTTCTATTTGCGAAATTTCGATAAGAAGGAGATGTATGTTCTGAAAATGGACTTTCATAAATATTCTGACTTTCACAATCATGAATATCTTCTAAAAGTTTTACAAAAGAGCGGACTTGAAAAGCCCGTAATCGAACTTATTAAGCTTTTTATAAGACAACCTTTTATAAAAAAAGGCACAATAATGTCACTTTGCACCGGCACAATGCAAGGAATGAATCTTTGCCCCTTGTTTAATAATATTTATGTTGGCGATATGGACGAATATCTCGGTAAGAATGCTCATTTTTACAGACGTGTGGGTGATGATTTCATTATGTTTGACAAGAATAAAGACAAACTCCTTAAAATAAAGGCATATGTTGAAAATAAGGCCGAGGAAGCAAAATTGATAATAAATGATGATAAAACGATTTTAGGACCTTTAAAGGCTGATTTTGACTTCCTGGGGCTTCAATATCATGATGGGATTGTGAGTTTTCCTCAAAAAAGCCTTAAAAACATACTTGACACATGGAAAAAACGGCTTCGTTATAATGAAAAATTACCTCTTAAAGGGAAAATGGCAAAATTGAAGCGCTTCTTAACAAATGACAAGCGTTTGAATCGTAAAGATAATCGTGAACATTTCATGCATTATGTAAGATCATACAACCTGGTTACAGATACAACTCAGGTTCAAGAGGTTTCCAAACGACTGTTTCATCTGCTTACCAAGTTTTTCACGGGAGGGGTAACATACAAAAACATGGCCAGAACAAAGAAAATACTCAAGGAGAGTCGCTTTCCGACATTTACCAAACTTCATTATCTATATACTCACGGGAAATCTACTCGTTAACTATTTTAATTTCAATTTACTATCGTCAGGTTGTATTAATTCAATACTTCTATTTGCGATTTCGGTAGAGAATCCTGCAAAATCAGATGTTTTTTGATATGCGGGGATTGAAACTTCAATTGCTTCGATTACCTTATCGGTATCTATATCTTGCATTACTGAAAGTGCTTCAATTGTTTCCTTCGCAACACCGGCCCCGATAAGCTTTTCTGAAATCATCAAATCAAAATCCTGTTTGAGCATATCTAGCTCCTTCCCATAATCAAGACCTTTTTCTATATTTGTCTTGAACAAATCGATTCTGGAAAAGAAATCCAATTGTTTTGGCGGAAGCGGATTTGTATCCTGGACCTCTTTACCACCTCTAATATTCCCTTGGAAATAATTGCTCTGAAGTATTACTCCGGCAACAGAAGCAATCACTACTATAGCGATTACCAAGGCAAGTAATTTGCCAATTTCAAATTTCACGACTTTTGTTTCCATGTTTGTTTTTGGTTAGATGGTATAAAAGCCATGTATATTATACCACATTCTTTACTTATTGCAAACGACTTGGTATTCAAAAACCGCTACATCATCCAACCTTGAAGCATTAAACCTTTTTAAGCGGATAACTACCAAAGACCTTTAATAAAGCCACTTTAGTTTTTACTTTCTTAAGTATTTTTTTCACATTTGAATCATTCAAACTTCCCTCAAAATCAAGAAAGAAGATGTAATCCCCCCATTTTGGAAGTGTTGGACGCGATTCAATTTTTGTCATATTAATTTTTGCGTCGTTGAATTCTTTAAAAACCGAAAAAAGAGTCCCGGGACTATCTTTTTGAAAATGAAAAGCTATAGATGTCCGCATATTTTTGCCTTTGACATCAATTTTAGGTTCTTTTGACAGCACCGCAAACAATGTCCGATTCTTCTTTTGATCCTCTATGTTTTGATCCAAAATCTTTAAATCGTAATCTTTCGCGGCTTTAACTGAACAAATAACCGCTCTATGAAGATTTCTCGCACTTATAACCTTTTTTATGGCAGCCACACTCGATTGAAAAGAAATCCTCTGAGCTTCGGGATAATTTTTACGTAAATATGCCCGGCACTGATTAAGAGCTTGCTGGTGGGAAATAATTTTATCAATTTTAGACTTTTTAGTCCCTTTTTTTACCGCCAGGCAGTGATGGACCGGCAAAGAAAACTGTAGAATAATAGAAAAAGCGGATTTGAACAAAGAATCAAAGGTCTCACGAACCGTTCCGTATATATTATTTTCGATCGGAACAACTGCCTTATCAATTTTTCCCTTTTTCAAAGCGTTAAAAACCTCCCAAATCGAACTGTAAAGCTTTTTCCGGGCTTTATGTTTTAATTCTTTTTGTATATACCAATCGCAAGCAAGATCGCTAAAGGTTTTTTGCGGACCTAAAGCACCTACGAGAACTTCAGTACTTTTCTTATTTGGCAATCTTTTTTCTGGTAAATTTTTTAACTTTTCGCACGGCCGATTTAGCTTTTCCAGTAGCCTTTCTTTTAGCTTTTTGGGCAACTTTCGATGCAGTTGTCGTTGCGCGCTTTCTTACTGTTCGAGCCCGCTTTTTCATTTCTTTTTTACCTTGTTCAGCCAAATCCGTAGCTTTTTCGCGTGCCTGACTTATTTTTTCCTGAACTTCTTCGGATTCATATACCGTACGAGCAGTATCGGCAATTTCACGTCCCATACCCACAAAACCTTCTTTCACGGAATCAATACCAATTCCACCTTCTTCGCGTTCACGTTTAATGGCATCTCTAAGTTTTTTTCCTTTTTTAGGCGCAAAAAGAATACCTAAAGCAGTACCTGCAAGTAAGCCCCAAAAGAGACCAAAGCCGCGTTTACTCATAATAAAAAAGTTAGTATCAAATATTATTATAAGCTCTTTATAATAATACGCAAGTTTAAAGAGAATGAATTGCGAAATTATTTTGAATTGAATCTATTCTTGATTTTCCGAATAGCCGGACGTAATTTATCCCTTACGCTCAATATTTTCTCTTCGGCATTATGCAATTTTGTCCGACATTCCTCAGAAGTACAATAATCTCTAATATCTTTCCCTTTTTTTGGTGTATAAAGAAGACCTAAAAGCACCCCCGTAACAAGTCCGATTCCAAGCTTAATCCTTCGAAAAAACTTACATCCACCCTTTTTAGGCTTATTTTTTTGCATAATTACGAATATTAGTAATAGTAAATGGATTCCTTTCGCTCTTTTCAGTATTTGCTCTTCCAGTAATTCTCGCAATCTCGGCAAACAATGAAAAAAAGCTTTGTTTTAACGGGGTTAGTACATCTTCTCCCGACTCATGGGCTTTCTGAATCTTTTCACGAATCATTGCCCCTTTTTGCGGTGCGAAAACAAGAGCAAATATCGCACCAATAATGAGACCTGTTACAAGTCCGTGATGACCGTGTGAATGATTTTGTTTGTTAAACATAGATTTTTTGTTTTATTAGTATATTTTACCATCAAAAAGAGCCCCTGATCAAGGGGCTCTAAACAAGAATATGTTTTTCTATTTCACAACTTCAAAGTCAACTCTTTCGGTATCCGAACCTTCGCTGTTTCTAGCTTTGATTCGTACTTCGTAATCACCTTCTTGAAGGTCATCACCGTCGTCGTCTTCTCCGTTAAAATATAACGAGTGATTTCCGGATGTTCGATATTTATCATCAAGAAGTTCTCGAACGATGTTGTTGTCCTCATCAAGAATTTCAATTGTAACGTCAGTTCCGGTATTAAGTCTGTACTCAATTCGGAAACTTTCACCTTCGTCAACTCTGTAATCGGAGAGTTCAACATTAGTCAATCTTGGATCATTATCGTAATCGTACAAATCCAATCTATCAAATCTGTAGAACAGTTCCGCGACATCTCCACGACTCATTGGTGCGTTTGGATTAAAGTTTCCATAACGATCGGCATCCATTAAGTCATGTTCTTTTGCGAAGCATACGTAGTCCATGTACCAGTCGGTATCATCCTGAAGAGGTGTATCCGGGTATGGTTGATATGAACAATTCGGTACGTATACATTGGAAGTTTCAAGGAATAGTTTTAGTAGCTCTACTCTATTAACAGTTCGAGCAGGTTGGAATGATCCGTCAGGATATCCATCTATAATGTTTCTTTCCACTCCTTCTTCAATATACCTCATGTACCATTGACCCGGATCAACATCCCAGAATTCCGAATATCCGCTAGTATATGAATCAACCGGGATATCAAAACCTTCAAGTATTACTTTTGCGGTTTCAGCACGGTTAATTCCTTGTTCAGGTCTAAAGTACATATCCGGATATCCGTCGAAAATTCCCTGATCAGTTACATAAATAATTGCAACACAGTAGATGTCATCTCTGTCGACATCAAAGAAATCCGCACATAGATCGCTGAAATTGTTATCATCGTCCGTATCGATACGAACATTAATAGTTTCGGTATCGGAACCGTCTGAGTTTTCAGCGCGAACTTCGAAATAATACACTCCATCGCCGACAACATCATTGTCATCATCTTCACCGTCCCAAGAAAGTTTTAAAGTTTCATTTTTATCCTTCGATTTATCATCCCAAAGTTCTACAACCAAATCATCGTCTTCGTCATATACTCTTACGGTAACGTCCGCATCTTCCGAAATTTCGAATGAAAGCTCGGTATCTTCATTATCATCCGGATTGAATCTGTAAGGGTCGACATCCATATCTTTAATTTCCGGACCGTCGTTATTGTCACCTGTGTTTTCTTCCACTTCGACATCAAGTTCTTGAGTATCGTTACCATCATCGTTTACAGCAGTAATACGAATAAAGTAATCACCGTCATCTACAATATCATTATCCGAATCACGTCCGTTCCAATCTTCGGATTGGTCGTCGCCACATTGATAATCGCTTGATACAAGCGTATCAACATAATCTTCACTACCGGCTTCATATACTTTAATAGTAACGTATGCACATGTGTTCAGATCGTAGTGAACAGTTGTATCTTCGCCGTCCGATGGATCAAAAGTGCTTGGCGATACGAATGCGTTAGTAATTTCCGGATCATCGGAAGCCGAACCTGATTCATCTTTAACCTCAACATTTACATATTCAACGTCTGTTCCTTCCGAGTTAACAGCTGAAATTTTGAAATAATAGTCTCCTTCATCTACAACGCTATTATCGGAATCACGTCCGTTCCAAGTTAAATTATCCAAGTTACATTCTTCCGAGCTTGTTTTAAGTGTATCAACATAATTATTAGTGCCATCTTCGTAAACTTTAACAGTTACATCGGCACATGTGTTTAATTCATAATGTAATATAGTATCTTCACCTTCGCTTGGATCAAAATCAACCGGTGTCGCGTAAGCATTGGTGATTCTTGGAGCCTGCCCTGACGGTGGCCGATCTTCGTACTCAATTGTAACTGTTCCGGTTTCAGTATCGCTTCCGTAACTGTTTGTTGCTGTAATTTGATATGTATAAGTGCCCTCTGCAAAAGGATCTCCGTTAGAATCTTTTCCATCCCAAGTTTTTTGAGCCAATGTTTCAACTACGGTCATTCCGTCCAAAATTTGGATAGTAACGGTTGCTGTTGTATTTAGCGTATAATTGATTACCGAAGTTTCTCCCAAGTTTGGATCAAATGATGCCGGAGAAGCATAGTCGGAAGTAATTTCGGGAGCTGTTCCGCTACCACCGTTACCTCCATTACCACCGTTGCCTCCATCATCGAGTTCCACGTCAACATAACCGTAAACGGTATGTGTTGAATTACCTCTTGCTGTAATCACATACATATAACGTCCTTCGGGTACTTTTTCCGAACTGTTGTCGTAGTTCCCGTACCAGGTTACGTTATTGGGACCGGCAGCCGTATCCACGCCTTGTACTATAAAATTAACTAAAGTGCCGCTTGAATCGTGCATATGTACATCTACAATAGCATCCTCTTCCAAATAGAAGTGAATCTGTGTGAATTCAGTATACGGATTAAATGGTGTATTAAGGGCTTCGTGGCTTGAAATAATACCGGTCGCCGCATACGTCGGTGCCACATTGGCGAGAAACAATACAAACGAAAGCATTAAAGCTATCGCGGCGGTTCCCACGCGCTTGAGTGTAAGAGATGTTGTGTTACTCATATAAATGATGATTAATGGTTAGATGAATATATATTAAATGTTTAAATTATTACGCTTCTTATAACGGCAAACGCGGTACACCATTACAAGATTTCTCTAAGCAAGGGAAGGATTGTAGCAACATTTAAAAAATATTGCAAGCCTTTTTTTACAAAAAGTCAAATATATGTTGCAAAATCGCACGGTAAAGCGAGCCTTTTTGGCTCACAAAAGGCATCTAAGCAAATAAAACTTTTTTATTTTTTCATGAATTTATTCTTTCTCTCCAAGCAATAGTTCGATCTGCAAAACACGTTCAACCGTAACCCAAAAATCAGGAACGTTTTTAAAGAAAATTCTATAGCTTTTTTGCTCCTCGGGACTTCTTTCGTACACGCTTTCCTCCCATTTCCAAAAATCGGGAACGGCTTCAAGATATTGTTTATATAGATAAAGCGCGTTTTCGTAATCGCCATTTTTATATAGCATATCGCCATACGCGCGTATCCAATTGGGATAATACGGATTTTTTTCAAGTGCTTTAAGATAATATTCGCTTGCCCCGGCCGGATCTGAATCTGAATAAAAATTACCGCGCCATGCCAGCAAATTACCGGTTTCTCCTTCTATTTTTTCAAGATAATATAGAGCCCTTTCTAAACTTGACGGATCGACAAATATTAAATCATACCATAATTTACTGTAATAAGGAGTGTAAGAAATAGCTTCTTTGTGAGCGTTTATTGCGACTTCATAGCTAACATTGTAATTTTTCTTTGATTTGGCATACAACAATTGAGACATAAACGGCTTATAAAGCATATGAATGAAGCTGAATGCAAAAACAATCAAGATAACTACGACAAGAATATGCCTGTATTTCGAATATCCTTTTGATGTAATTTTTACTTTTTGCTTTTCCTGGAGAGCGATAATCCCTCCAATACAAAAACTGATAAAAACACTTATACTAATATCCGAAAAGGCAAATTGATTTTGAATCATATTTCCAACAATCAATATCGAGAACAGGACTAAAATAGGCTCTTTTGTCTTAAAGAAGAGCTTAAGGAGCATAAACAGGAAAATAAGATAGATTAATCCCGCAAATATCCCATATGAAAAAACCGTCTCCAGAAACTCATTATGAATTCTATCGATAGAAAGACTGATATTTTCCTCCAATGTTAGGAATTTTTTTGTAATAATTTCAGGTGCGTAAACGTAGAAAGTCTCGGCACCATATCCTAAAACAGGACGATTTTGAATCAAGCTTATTGCTCCTTTCCATGTCTCAAGGCGAGAACCCATCGACCTTATTCCGACTTCGCTAAGAGAAAATCTGTCTTGTTGTAAAATAATCCCTATCCCGATTATTACCGGAACTAAGGCAACAACAAAAACAACTTTCCATGAACGTCTTGCTTTTTTGATAAGGTTGAAAATATATTTCCGATGCTTAACACACAAAAGAAGCAGACATAGTGTAAGCGCCAACATTGCGGCTCTTGTTTGCGAAAACCATAAAGCTGCCAAAACAACTGCGATACTTAATCCATAAAACGTTTTAACCGCGCGTTTTTTTGAACTTGCAAATAAATATCCGCCAACAAGCAATATCAACATCATAAATTGTCCCAAATAACCCGGATTTCCCAAAGAACCAAATGATCTACCAACAAATATACTCGCATCAAAATTCTTAAATAACGGGTCAAGTCCGGCTTTTTGTAATATGGCGTACAGTGCCACTATCAGTCCGCTAACAAAGAGTATCTGTAATGATTTTTTTGCGGATTTCTTTTCAATTGCCATCGCGCAATAAATAACAAAGATAAACAAAAACAACTGCGTGATCATTCCGAAACCTCTGGTATATGTGCCAAACAGGGCTATAACGGGTGTTGGTGAGAAAACATTCGCTACAAATACAATAAAAGCAGCCGCAACCAGCAGTAGAAAAATTTTATTTCTAAATAGCGATCGCACTTTAAATGATTTTTTGTATAAGGTATAAAGAGTTATCGCAAATAAAGAAAAAAGTATGACAAATCTAAAAAGCAATTCTTTGCTTTGTGTAAACGAATTGGCAAAAAGAGTGAAATAAAAAAGCGGAATAAAAAAGAGGCATATGTATATAGGAATTAAATATGCCTCTTTTTTAACAAGTTTTTTCAACACCCCTGCATTTATTTAAAATTCACTTTAAATGAATCCATCTCAACAGTGTCCATCTCGATGGCCTTCATTAATTCTATCTTGTCCATCTTAACACTTTCCATATTTTCATACAATTTCATAAGTTTTGATTTTTCCGATCGGCTCAATTTATATTTTGCCGGATTCAATCTGAAATCTTTTTTGGCCGCTTCCAGCAAAACTTTAGATGTAAGTTCCGGAAGGGTTTTAATATTAATTCCACGTCGATATGATTTTTGTAAAGGAACGGCTGAAGCAACAGGCGAAGTTACAGGCGAAGTCACTTGTGAAGGGACATCGGATGTTACCTCTGATGTAACCTCTGAAGTTACTTGCGATATCACTTCGGAAGGTCCTTCGCTTGAAACTACCGTGGAAGGTACATCCGAAACTACCGTGGAAGGCACATCCGAAGGGACATCGGATGGTACATTTGAAGTTACCGGCGATGTAACCGGCGATACCACCACTGAAACCGGAGTCTCTCTAAAAACGAAATAATTGTTCGGCACTTTCTTGGTAGTTCTCCGGGCCCAACCTTGAAAAAGCTCGGCATTAAAAGCCGCAGCTCCTACTCCTATCGCAAGAACCGCAACAACAGCCCCTACAATGAAATACAGCTTTTTTGTTTTTTTCATTTTTGTTTTATTAAATGATATTGAATTAGTATAGCATGAAACAGCCCTTTAAAACAACCTATTTTTTAATGATTCCCAAAAGCGGCATGCCAATTTCTTTCATCAAATGACTTAAGCGAAATATCGGACATCCGACAACATTAAAGTAATCCCCTTCTATTTTCTCGACAAACAAGGCCCCCACACCTTGAATCGCGTAACCGGCAGCCACATCTTCCCAAACTCCCAAATCCAAATATTTTTCAACGTCATTATCTGACATATTCGTGAAGGTAACTTTTGTTGTTTCCGCGGCTGTTACTTTGTGTTCGGAATCAGCATCTCTAATACAAATTCCTGTAATTACTTCGTGCTGACTTCCTCTTAAATATTTAATCATATCCTTTGCGTGTGCGCGATCTTTAGGTTTTTCCAAAACACGCCCCTGGAATTCAGCAATTGTATCCATGCCTATAACAAGCGCGTTGGAAAGTTTTTCCGCCACTTCATCAGCCTTTTGCTGAGCATTAAAAATAGAGTACTGAACAGGCGCCATGTCTGTTTCTACGTAATCGGGTTCTTTAAAACTACTTGGCATTGTTTTAAAAGGAAAATTTAGTTCTTTAAAAAGTTGTTTTCTTCTGGGACTGTTCGAAGCGAGAATAATATCTTTATCATGAAAGTTTTCCGCATGCATAATTGTTTGACATTAAGAGTGTGATCACCTATATTTTATGGGCAAATTATTTTGAAGCAATCTAAAATCAAATTTATGCCAATTATCAAATCTGCAAAAAAGCGTGTTAAGCAAGCTGAGAAGCGACGACAAA
>JAJRYP010000058.1 GCA_024275695.1 Patescibacteria group bacterium
AAATCAAGTTTTACAATAATAGCTTTATCAGTTTCTTCAATGTCCATTTTAGGAAAACCGGCAAATCTTGGAGATAGATCATCGAAGAAAGGCGACAACCATCCCTTTCCGAAAAAATGACTAAAGAAAGGGTCATCGCCAAAAGGCATGAGATCTCTAGACATAATTTGGAGGTTAAGAATAAAATAGCCAAATTGGCACTCTCTATTATAGAGTGCCAGATGATTTGTGTCAACATTTAACTTTTGATAATGTATTCATATGGCAAAAAAACGTAAAAAACAGCGCAAGGAAAAAGTCAACAAATACGATAATTTGAGCAAACCTCAAGCTGAATTTGATTTCCATGGTCGCGGAATCTTAACTCAAGACCATATAAAAGAAATGGTTGATAAATTTATGGAGGAGTGCCGTGATCGCGGACTTTCAAAGGTGCTCTTTATTACCGGCAAAGGGCTTCATTCACGAAATGGGATGCCGGTAATAAAACCGTTTGTTAAAAAATATCTACAGAGCAAATCTTTTGTTATAAGAGTTTACGAAGGAAGATTCGATAGAGGCGGCAGCGGAACTTTGGAAGTTATTTTGGACTTTTAAATTTTATTTTTGCCATACCCCACACAAAGAAACTTGTAAGCACAAAAATTCCAAGAATCATTAAAGTGTTTTTTGTTGGAGGACTATCTTTGATGGCACTTAGGGTGCTGTTCGGATTGAAAAGTGTGTGTAAAAGCAAAAAAGACACAGTTATAAATATTAAACCCCATGCGAACTTGCTCCATTTATAAATTGCCTTACCCGGAAGATATGTAATAGGAAAAAGCTCAAAGAAAAGTCCTTCAAGAAGGATGACATATAGCAAATTGAAGAGATCAAAAATTATTTCGTATTCCTTTGTGTATGGTGTAATGAACCACACCGCTATCGTCATAAAAAACATCCAGGTCAAAGCGGAAAATTCGAATTTACCTTCATTTCTTTCAAATTGCTTGGAGAAAATAAAAAGACCCATTGGAATTCCAAACAAATAACCCGGAGGAATTTCAAGATTTCGACTCAAAACCACACACATTATTGCCAATAAAAGTCCAAGCACATTTGGTTTGAAAAAAGCAACCCAACCATTTCTTCCGGCTACAACAAATCGCCACATGTCCTTCGCATATGTCGCGATAATAATTGAGGCCACCGTCACTATTATTATCCCTAAATTCTTTTGTTTTAAAAGATTAAAATCGGGACTTATATGTGCCGCGACGACTCCGAAAATCAAAAGCATTGCGAAAAGAATTATTTTTTTGATTATGTTTTTTTTATGCATATTTTCGCTCTGAAAAAGCTTAAGTACCGGTATCCGTTTTGTAAATTTATTGATTTCGTCACCATGTGCTTCTATAACATTGTTGAAAAGAAAACTTGCAAGTCCGACTACAAGAAATATTAATATTGCGAGAAACACGTTTGTTCCGATTACAAAAGGATCGCGTGAAATTTCCCACGGACCTGATATATAATTATAATCCAGTATCGGGTTTTGATAACCGATATTCTCTCTTACAAATATTTCTCTTGGAATTTTTATCTGTTCATAGATTTTATACTTTCTTATTATTTCGACAGTTCCATCCGGCTTTTCTATTATTTCGGTTTCGTAACTACCCTCCGGCTCGTTTAAGTTAGGCGCTATTGTTAAATTTTCCTGCGCGAAAACCACTTGCGACAATTGAAGCAACGCCATAAAACATAAAACAATTATTGGGAAGAAAAATCTTTTCATATTTTAAATTTTTTATATGTCCGATTCTACTATTTTTATAAAAATTTATAAAGTGGGGCCGACGTAGATATTCCACAAAAATAAAAAATAAAAAAAAATAAAAAACTTGCACATATAATAAAAATTCATATAATTGGATTTGTAATCTAACTTCATTTTACAATCCGGAACGAATGCGAAGCTTGCACATGACTGTAAATCTCGAAATTATTTCAATTATTATTAGCCTCCCCCGGGGAAGTTAGATTTTTATTTAATTTCAAGAAATCTACTTCCTCTCATGAAAAGCGGAGGATTTATTTTTTAATCATTTTCAAACATGTCCGAATCATACGATCCATTCAAGGATAGATATTCAATGCACAATCAAAACGCAGATTGGCTACAAACATCCGAAAGGTCGGGAAAAAACAGTGAAACCGCTTCAAATTTAACTGAAGTACAGCAAAAGATTGATCAGGAACGACAAGATGTTGACGCCAAAGTTAAAGCCGTTTCTGTTATCAAAGCAAATCCAACACCGAAATCGGAACCGATTCGACAAAATCCACCAACGCAAGGAACTGATACCGGAATTGTTGAAAGAGGATATTTCGGTTCTATAACAGATTCATTTACATTATTAAATGAAGAAGATTTATAGATTTAAGTAAGATCAATTGGTACTCCGGGTTCCTGAAACAGACATTCCGGTTTTGCTGTGATCTGAACAGCCTGAGAAATCAAGCTACGGCATAGCTTCAAGTAATTTAATATTATCCATTCTTCCGTTTCCGCGAACAAGAAAACTGTTTACGGAAATAATATCAAC
>JAJRYP010000059.1 GCA_024275695.1 Patescibacteria group bacterium
AAAATGGCGCCGACTACAACCGAAGGAGTATAGTATTTCGCGAATTTATCAATAAATTCTTGTGCCGGAGCACGTGATTTCTGCGCTTTTTCAACAAGTTTGATAATTTTGGAAAATGTTGAATCGCGGCTCTCCTTTGTTACTTCGATTTCCAAATATCCTTGTTGATTAAGTGTTCCCGCGAAGACAGAATCTCCTTTGAGTTTGTCTTTTGGGATGGATTCTCCGGTAATGGTTGCCTCGTCAACGGAAGATGACCCCTTGACTACTTTCCCGTCCAAAGGAATAAGGTCTCCCGGACGAACAATAACAATATCTTTTATTTTCACTTCTTCAACGGCAACTTTTTTACCGTTTAACAAAATTGCCGTATGCGGAGATTTTTTAACCAATGCCTCAACCGCTTTTCGTGAGCGTTCTATACCATATTCTTCAAATAATTCCGCGAGGGAGAAAAAGAAGATAACCGCTGCTCCCTCGGCAAGCTGATTAATGTAAATTGCTCCGAGCGCCGCGATTGTTACTAAAAAATTTATATTTAAAAAACGTTGTTTGATAAGGCCGCGAAAAGCCGCCAGTAAAACAAAATATCCACCGGACACAATAGACAAAAAATAAAAAATTGTAGCAAAATACCCGGAAAGATTTAACCAATTAAAAGCAAGAGCAAGCAAAAGAGCCGCGCCAGATATTATTGTTACAATTTTTTTCCAATTTACGATTTTCATTATCTTTAATTAAAAAAATACAAGAGGGGGCCGCTTTAAGGCCCCCGTCAACTTGATTTTTATTTTAACGCGGCATCAATCTTTTCTTTTACAATTTCATAAGGCAGCGCGCCTTTAATTGACTGCGTATTTCCGTTTTCATCAATTAAAATAGTTCCCGGCGTACCCGATATACCAAGTTTTTTACCGGAATTCATGTCGTTTTTTACTTTGTCGGCAAATTTACCGCTTGAAAGACATTCATTAAATTTATCGGTATCAAGACTCAATTCTTCGGCATATTTTTGAAGATCTTCCGTGTTTAAACCTGTACCGTCGGCCTCGGAATTCTCAAACGCTTTATCAAGAAATTCCCAGAATTTACCCTGATCGCCGGCACATTCCGAAGCTTCGGCCGATTTTTGAGCGTTTTGATGAATCGAAAGCGGGAAATGTCTGTAAATCCAACGTACTTCTCCTTCATATTCTTCCATAACTTTTTGCATTGTGGGATGAAATTTTTTGCAAAAAGGACATTGAAAATCGGAATATTCCACCAAAGTGATTGGAGCGTTTATATCTCCTCTAATACGATCATCTTCATTTATCGTTATTTCGGTTTTTTGCTCCGGCTCTTTAACAGCCTGATCGTTGCCCGGAGTTTCTTCTTCGGTACAACCGGATAATAATAGAAGAGCAAAAGTAATCGAAATGAGCGCTATTATTCCGGTTATAATGCCAATCAAAGATTTTTTCTTTCTTAATCTTTTTTGGGAATTTCGATTTAATATATTCATAATTTAATAATTTAATAGTAAATAAAGACCACCTTAAGCCGTTTTAATTTCTTCAAACGAAAAATGCAAAAGGTGAATAGGTTTATTTAGACACTAATAAACTTTGGGATTTAATATGCCTTGTGAAAAAAGTTCTACCAAATAGTTAAACAGATTGGAATCGGGGGGATTAAAAAGCCTGCGTTTCCAATAAAGCTTTATAAATAAGAGTTGAAAAAATTTAGTATATTTTTGAGCTGTAAATAATAAGACCGAAGCAATAGCAAGAATCATTAATCCCTTAAATTTTATCGGGATATGAAGCAGTTGAGTTCTTTCGGATAAATGTTGATCCAGTGTTTCATTGGCACAAGAATCGCTGTCACAACCGCTTTTCTCAAAATTACAACCGCTTGGAATACAAATATTCCACGAAGTCGGCAAGACAACCGCGGATGAAAACGACAGAAGTATAAGTAAAGATGCCGATAATAACAGTATATTCTTGATTCGCATATTTTAATTTATACACGTATATATTAAAAGAAGTCAAAACTTTAAGATATCAATTTTAAAGTTCACGTTATATAATTTTATTCCGAAACATCTTCCTTTTTAGATTAATTTTTGTTATAAATAAAAGAGTTACTAACCTTCTTTAAATTGAAACATAAACCTTCTCTTACTATTCCGAATTTTGCAGGTTATTTCTTACTCGCGGCTATTATTGTACTTTTCTATTTTCTGTATCAACTATATAGCCCGTTTTTAACGAGTCTTATTTTTGCGGCGTTTTTCGCGACGATTTTCTTTTCGTTTTTCAAACGAATCAGATCGCTTTTCAACGGTCATAACAGAATTGCCGCGTTCATAAGTTGCATAATGACACTTCTTGTTATTGCCGTCCCGTTGAGTCTTTTCGCGACGCTTTTAATTGCGGAGGGGATTAATGCGTTTGTTAATATTTATACAAAAGTGCAGGGTGGATTTTTTCAACAATATTTTAATTGGGAACAAGGTAATTTTTTCTACGATCAGGTTCAGGCCGGAATTGTTTATTTAAATGATAATTTTAATTTGAACGGAGGATTTAATTTCGACATCCTTAATGTCGATTTGATTAAACAAGTTAGTGAAACAGCCCAATTTCTAGGGAAATTCTTATACGACAACTTTACAAACTTTATGGGGAATTTATTCTGGGTAATTCTTTCTTTTATTATATTTTTCTTTTCCCTTTATTACTTCTTCAAAGATGGAGATATGATTGTAAAGAAGTTAATGGATTTGAGCCCGCTTCCCGAAAAATACGAAAAAGCTATTTTTGCAAAATTTAAGGATGTGAGTCATGCTATGCTTTTCGGGATTTTCTTTACTGCGGTGATTCAAGGAACCCTTGCCGGCATTGGTTATGCGATCGTTGGAATTAATAACCCGATATTTTGGGCAACGGCTACGGCTATATTTTCTCTGGTGCCGCTTGTCGGAACGAGCGTCATTTGGTTTCCGGCATCGATCATTCTCGTTGTAATGGGAAATTATGTGGGAGGGATAGGGCTCTTCCTGTGGTGTTTCCTTTTTGTTGCCACGGTAGATAACTTTATCCGCCCTTACCTTATTGAAGGAAAAGCTCCGGTTCATCCGCTTTTAACTTTTCTCGCGGTATTTGGAGGATTTATGGCGTTTGGTATTAAAGGTGTGATATACGGACCTGTTATTTTAAATCTTCTTATTGCACTTTTGCATATTTACGAGATGGAATACGCAAAAGTTCTTAAGAATTAGAAATTTGCGACGAATTTAAAATGATTAAACGAGCTTTTTTAAACGAAGAGTGCTTTTTGTAAGAATGAAAAATGAAAGTCCCGTTAGAAGCGGTGCCATTGCGGGATGTAGAATGAATTCGGTTGCAAGATATGAAACGCCGGCTGCAATCGGGATTGCGATTAAATGATAAACGAATGTAAACATCGTGTTTTGTCTTGCAATTTGTTTTATTATTTGTGAAATATTCAGAGCCGACCCAATTAAACGTAAGTCATCACTAATAAAAGTAATATCTGATGCTTCAAGAGCGCAATCGGTTCCCGTTCCCGTTGAAATTCCAACATCGGCTTGAGCCAAAGCCGTGACATCATTTATTCCGTCACCAACAAAAGCGACTACTTCTTTTTTATCCTGAAAGTTTTGAATAGCTTCAATTTTTTCTTTTTGAAGCATATCCGCAAGTGCGTCTTTTATCCTAAGCTCATTTGCAATATGTTCAGCTATTTTTTCGTTATCGCCGGTGATAAGCGTTAATGAATATCGTTTCTTATTTAGGGTGTTAACAGCTTCTTTCGCCTCTTATCTTATCGAATCGGCAATGCCGATTACTCCAATCAGCTCTCTGTTTCTTGCAACATAAACAGGTGTGCGAACGTTTTTTGAAAGTATTTCGGCTTTATGCAAAAGTTCTTTATTCATTTGTACATTTGATTTCTCCATCAATTTCATATTTCCCGCTATAATTTCCTGACCATCAACGATCCCCTTAACGCCAAGTCCTTCTATCGACTTAAAATCATAGGCTTTTTTAAGTGTGATTCTCTTTGTTTTACAATATTCGACAATGGTACTTGCAAAAGGATGAGCTGAAGAATTTTCCAATGAACCCAGCAGAATCAAAAATCTTTTGTCATTAAATCCGTCTTTTGGAATTATATTTGTAATTTCGGGAATGCCATATGTTAACGTACCTGTTTTATCAAAAACTATTCTTTTGATTTTTGATGCCGTATCGACAATTTTTCCTCCTTTAAACAAAATTCCGCGTGTGGCCGCTTTTTCAATTCCGTATGAGTAAGGTGAAAGCGCGCCGAAAGCAAAGCCTTCCGGATTTGCAATTAGTAGAATTGAAACAGTGGTTAAAATACTTATAAAAACTCCACCGCCCGTAACAGCCCACGTTATTCCTGTTCCAAAGGCGACAATTAGCGTGAAAACAGTGACGATATTTTTTAAACTGTCTCCGATATTTTGATTTGTTCCTTTAAACTTTTTTGTATCTTCAATTAGAGAGAGCATTTGCGATAAAGTTGTGCTATTACCAATTTGCGTAACTTTATAAACAATAGTATCTCCGATATTTATTGTTGCTGTAATAACTTCATCTCCGGGCCTTTTTTCAACTTCGGTTCCACTGCCCGTAAGTATCGCTTCGTTAATTTTAGTTGTTCCTTCAAAAATAATTCCATCAACGGGAATTGTTTCTCCGGCTTTTACTTTTATCAAATCTCCGACTTTAACATCCTGAATTTTTACTTCCATTTCATTTTCGTGTCTTACAATTCTTGCAGTTTTCGGATGCAAATTCATAAGATTTTCAACATTTTGTTTAATGATTTCGTCAGTATTAAATTCAAACCAACGTATAATTGTATAGATTACAACAATTACACATAAAGTCTCGTATAAAAGAAGTCGTGAATATGGGGAGCAAGCGAAGGAGCGATTGTTAAGATGGTTGTATAAAGGGAAAGAATCGCAAGTCCTGTTCCGGGTAATAAATTTTTTGAAATACTAAAAGTTATAATATTTTGAAAACTCTTTTTCAGTACTTCGAACGCGCCCAGATATAAAACTCCCAAGGTTAAAAGAAGAAGAACCGGATTTAAAAGTTGTACGGGAAACTGTGGTATAAAAGAAACAAATCGCTCTCCGGCAATTACTAAAACAGTCAAAACAATGGTGATAATAATTCTGCCAAGCCATTTTTTTTTCATTTTTCTTCGTTCTTTCAGGCGTTGATTTGCCGCAATGTTTTTCTCAGCTTTATATCCGGTTTTTTCGATTACTTTGAATATTTTTTTCTCATCAATTACATGTTCGTCATAAGAGACGGCGGCATTCTCGGTTGAAAAATTTACCGTGATACTTAAAACTCCTTTTGTTGCTGTAAGCACTTTCTCGATTTTCTGCGCACAAGTGGCGCAGTGCATCCCGGAAATTGACAGCATTAAATTTTCCATAGCTTATTATTTAGCTAAGGTTTAAGAATCAAGTTCAGATTCAAGAAACGATTTTAATTGAGCATAACTTTGCGGCATGCCTCGTAAAACTTTACCGTTTATAAATAGAGTAGGAGTCCCTCTTACGCCGTATTTTTTACCTTCGCTTTTATCATTCATAACTTCATCTTTATATTTTTCGGAAGTAAGACATTCCGAAAAATCGGTACTGTTTAATCCGACCTCGTCCGCGTAACCGATCAATGTTTCGTTTAAATCATCCGATTTGCTCCAGTCACTTTGATTGTCGAAAAGATAATTGTGCATTTCCCAATATTTACCCTGATCATCCGCGCATTCGGCGGCCATATGAGCATTTATCGCGGCCTGATGAATATTTAAAGGGTAATCTCTAAAGACATATTTAACTTTTCCAGTATCAACAAAATCTTCCTTTAACTTACTTAACATTGTCGAATAGAATTTATAACAGAACGGACATTGGTAATCACTAAATTCAACTATTGTCAAAGGTGCGTTTTCGTCTCCCATAAAAGGGTCGTCATCTACGCTTATATCTTGTGCGGCGGGCTCTTTCGGTTTAGTAGTATCATCTTCCCGTTGTTCGACTTTCGTGGTTTTAGCGCTATCTTTTTTTGTGTCATCTGTTTGGATTGTTCCGAATTCGAATCTGCCAAGAATATATCCGAGGATCATCCCTATTAAAAGAATTCCCATAGTACGCCAAATATTGGCATTGCAAGACATGTCTGAAGTTGATTTTTTTCCCGTCATGTTAAAACCTGGTTAAAAATAAAGATAACGTGTTTTCATTATGCCTAAAACTTAGTTAAATATCAAAGAAATACTTATGTGAATCTTACGAAGAAATAATTTTTAAAAGTCCGAGTTTTTTAATTCCAAGATATCCGAATAATCCGATTGACGGCAAAGAAGATAAAATAATATAAATTAACCCTTGAGATTCATCTTGTTTTTTTTCGGAAGATTTTATGATTTCATATTCTTCCAAAATGAGGTTTTCTTTTTCATCTTTGGAAACAGTGACACTGATAATTGATCCTTCGGTGAATAATTGCGCAAGCAGTATGTCTCCGTCTTCAATTACATTAATATCAAAGATTTTGCCGTTTGAATTTATTGAAAGTTTACTCATAATTTCGTCAAATTTTAAAATTTGACCTTTATATTTATATAAGGACGGATTTTTTTCTCCGGGAGTTATGTTTTTTGTCCATTTCCATTCACGGTTTTCATTATCCTCTTCAAATACGGTTATTTTCATAAAAGATTCGTCATCAAGGCCGCTTTTATATTCAACTTCATCGATTACCGTGTCTTTGAAATCAACAAGACGAACGATTCCTTCCGAATTTTTTAAAGAAAAGCCCAATTCTTTGTCCGAAACAGTTAAATATTCGCTTGCTTCAATACTTCTGTTGTTAAAAGTATATTTTTTTGCACTTTCTTTCCCGGTATCAATATACCAGTTTCCAAGTTTCACCGATTTCTCCGAATCATTAAAAATTTCTATCCATTCGTTTCCTTTATCGGTGCCTTTTGGATTAGGCAAAATTTCCGTGATATAAATTTTATTTGATAATGTGCCGTTTTGAATTTGCCGGATTTGCGGGGCTTCTTTTTTAGATTTTGAAGATTCTTTTTCGCTTGCAATCTTTTTCTCTTCCGGATCTTCAATCGAAATTAGGTTTGGAAAAAGCGGAGTGTAGACTTGCGTCCATACAAATTCTTCCTCGGTATTTTTTGAATAACTTTTATTTTCTAAAGCGTTTTCGTAACTAATTTCATCCTGAACAGTTTCATCGGGGAATAAAAGTCTTACCGAATCTTCGCTGTTGTTTAGATTGATTTTTGTTTCCCAGGAAGGCAGCAGTAAAAATCCGTTATTATTAATTAAATGGTGTTCTTTCAAAGTATAGGGCTTACTGCCGCCTTCTCGATCGTCAATTATCAATCCTTTAAGTTGGCATAAGGTATCTCCGGAATTAAATAACTCAATCCATTCTATTCCGGTATCTTTGCCAATCGGATTTGGGAAAATTTCATTTATAAAGATGTCCGAAAAGCATTTTGGAATTTCGTGATTTTCCGGATTTTCAACATTAGTTTCTTCCGGTTCCGGTTCTTCTTCGACAATAGATGAATTTGTTCCGGGGCTTGTCGCGCTGAGAATTCTCCAGTCATTCTTTGTGTTTGTGTCAATGAAATTTGTTCTGCCTATACTGTTATTGGTATTAACCTCTTCGCTATTTATACAATTTCGAATCTCGGTTTTAATTTCTTCAAAATCCTCTGTTTCCGATTGAGTGGGGGAATCGTTTTTCCAACAAACGGCATCCAGAATTTCATTTTTATGATTTTTAATAACAACTTGTTCCGTAGTTCCCGTTAATCCGCTTTTTGTAATATTAATTGTTAGTAAATCGTTTTCGCGAAAAATTTTTTCTTCCGATTCTTTAAAATAAAGAATTAAATATTCACCTGTTTTAACTTTTATATCTTCCTTTACAGTGAAAAAAACAGAGTCGTCCTGAATTTGTAAACCTTTAACAGACGAACCAAATCCTTTGTTGTGATCGTTAATTGTATAAAGTTCAATCCAATCCTGTTTGGAGTCTTTAAAACTAACTTCATTAATAATAATTTGCGGAAATTCTATTGTTTCAACCTCGGGGGTCGCCGACGAATTCGCGTAAGTTAAATGAATAAAATTTCCATAAGCAATTAAACTAAAAATAATTATGTATCGCCATTCCATATTAACGATGGGCATTTTAAGAATGTTATATTGCGCTTGTAAAGATACTCTTCAAATCGAAAAAAAACGTAAAAAAATTTTAAAAAATAATTTTGTAAATTTTATTGACTCAAAAGACAAGTTTCGGTAGCATCCACTGCCGATTGATTAAATAAATTTATGGTTTCAATTTTTAAAAGAATAGCGGAATCAAAATTGGATTTGGTTGAAACTCCGGAGGAAGTTATGAGACTTACGGGAATGGACAGCGTGAGAGATTTGATGAATTGTCCGGATACAATGACTTGCGAGCAGATACGGCAAGCCGTTAAAATCTCCACTCTTGGAAAACTTGAAGGAAGAAGATTGTATTATCCTTTGGACGATAGAAAACTCATGCATCTTGCGGCGGATGTTGATGATTGCGGAATTGACGATGTGGAAGAAGGAGCGGAAACCCATACATTAATACTGGATTGCTTAACAAACGTGCAAAAAGTAGTGGCTGACGTGTTGAGAGAACAAGGAAATAAGGTTTATACCGTTTCACCGGCATCTAAAAATAGAGAGAGATTAGGTAAAAACGGGAACGGATGGTTGAGATTGGACGGCTATTGGCATCTTGTAGTTAAGGAATTAAACGGCAAGGCGATTAGATATTCTTCCCCCTTTTATTTGCCTGAAGATGAAAATCTTGTTGATGAAGAATTTAGAATAGTTGAAGGCGGGAACGGATCGAAGGCGGTCTTGACTTTTGCCCCCGACTATTCCGACGTTCCGGATTTTTCCGAAGCCAATTTAAATGGAAAAGAGGGGATTAAAGTTATAATTGACGCGATGCGGGCTTGTGTGAGATTACATGAAAACGATTTTGTTCATCGCGATATTAAGCCTGAAAATATTTTGGTATTTCCGAATGGCGGAAAGCCCGTCGGGAAATTATGCGATCATGAAATGGTTGCGCCGGAAGGAGTAATGTACCGTAAAAATAAAAACGGAAGTGTTTATGCGAGTGGCACGGCAGCTTATATGGACATATGTTATTATCCTTCTTATGAAGCCAAAGATATACTTAAGATAACTGCGTCATCCGATGTTTTTGCTTTTGGTATAACTTTACTTGAATATTATCTTGAACATTTGATGAAAGATTTTATTGCTAAATTTCAGGCCGCCGAATGCAAAGATATTAACATGGATGTGATAAGAGAGTTTATTAAACACACAGAGTCCGATGTTGAAATTCCGGAAAGAGTACTTGGTATAATCGTCAAAATGTTGAAATATGATCGTTCTAAAAGGCCAAGGTTAAAATCTGTCATAAGAATGTTGGAACGAGTTTGACTTTCAACTCCAAGTCCTATACTTTTATATATGGTTAATTGCTAATCACATTGATCTAAGTAAATCGGATTAAACATCAATAGTTAAGGGAAAAGAAAGTAGAAAACAATATATATTGAAGACTGGAAAATCCCATTTGAGATATACAAAATTGACAAGGTCGTTGAAGTTGGTGACCTGAACACGCATATTGAGTTTGATTCCAAATCTTGGATCGGTGTCTAAAAAACACTAACTTTTTTGTATGGACTTACTTACTATTGTTTTGGCCGTTACAGGTTTGGCTGCCGGGGTGGTCGGCGGTTATTTCTATCGGAAAAAACTTGTTGAAGAAAAAAATAAAGATCTTGCCGCAAAAAGCGCTCAACTTTTAAAAGATGCTGAAAATAAATCAAAAGAAATGCTTTTTGAGGCAAAAAATAATGCCTTTAAAGTTCTTGATGAAGCAAAGAAAGAAGAGCGAAGAAAACGTGAACAGCTTCAAAAAATTGAAGAAAGGCTTGTTACGAAAGAGCAGGCTATAGAAAAGAAATCCGAAGATGCCGATAAATTAAAAGAGGAACTTGAAAATAAAGTTGCTTCCGTTAAACGTCTGCGTGAAGAAGTGCAAAAAATTCAGTAAATGCAGGAAGTCGAGCTTGAAAAAGTTGCGCAAATGTCAAAAGATGAAGCAAAGAAAATTCTTTTAAAGAAGGTTGAAGACGATACGAAAGAAGTCCTTGTTGAACAAATTAAAAAAACCGAGAAAGAAGTTCAAGCGCAAGCGGAACAAAGGGCAAAATATATTATTGCGGAGGCCGTTCAAAGATATGCCGCGGAAACAACCGCCGAATCGACCGCGACAATCGTGAGTCTTCCATCAGATGACATGAAAGGAAGAATCATCGGTCGTGAAGGTCGAAATATTAATACATTTGAAGAAATTACCGGTATTGATGTAATTGTCGACGATACTCCGGGATCGATTGTTATTTCCGGATTTGATTTGGTACGCAGATACATTGCGAAAATCACGCTTGAACGTTTGATCGAGGATGGACGAATTCATCCGGCCAGGATTGAAGAAACTTATGAGAAAGTAAAAGAAGAAGTGAGCAAGCTTATTAAAGAATTAGGTGAAAAAGCGGCGTTTGATGCCGGCGTGGCCGGACTGCATCCAAATTTAATCAAATTGCTTGGACGACTAAAATTTAGAGTTAGTTACGGACAAAATGTTTTAAAGCATTCTATGGAGGTCGCATTTCTCGCGGCCAGTCTTGCGTCTGAACTGGGTGGAGATGTTAATATTTGTAAAAGAGCCGGACTGTTGCATGATATTGGAAAAGCGGTCGATCATGAAATCCAGGGGCATCATGCAACAATCGGAAGGGATATTGCAAAGAAATTCGGACTTAAAGATAATGTGATTCACTGTATCGAAGCTCATCACGGAGATCCAAAACCTGAAACTCTTGAAGCAATGATTGTGTCTGCCGCGAATGCTATCGCGAACGCCAGGCCCGGAGCCAATAAAGATAATCTTGATAATTATATTAAACGGCTTGATGAACTTGAAAATGTTTGTAACGCATTTGAAGGAGTAAAGAAATCATACGCGATTCAGGCGGGAACGGAAGTTCGTATATTTGTAGATCCAAAAGAAGTCGATGATCTTGGTGCGGTAAAAATGTCGCACGATATCACTCGAAAAATTGAAAGAGATCTTCAATATCCGGGACAAATTAAAGTTAATGTTGTTAGAGAAACTCGTTCAGAGGAATTTGCGACTTAAAATGATAAGTAAGAGCTTGACAAATCTTTTTGCGTTTGTGATATTTCGTACGCACTGTCTTAAGGTTGCTTGAATTCTTGGACATGTTTTCCGGGTAACCTTACAGTATGGGTTGCTCATTGAAAGGAAGAAGGAGATGAAATGAAAGATACTCAATCCGGTAAGTCTTCCATTTATCCCGCGATATCTATCAGTGTTCTTGCTCTACTCGTTGCCCTTTGGATTTTTGGTGGCGGCCGGGGAAAACTGGTTGCTTGCCTTATCGGATATTCAATTCTTGGAATGATGATGATTCGCGCTGAGATTCGATACCGTAATAAAAATAATGTTTTCTCGTTGTATACTAAGGTTGTTAAAAAATTTTTATTAACCTTTTGTTTATGAAAAAGCTTTTACTGCTCGTAACGGCTTTGACAATGTTTGTCGCGGTGGCACCGGCAACTTCCGCAACTGATATTTGTTCCGATGAACCGCTCGCGAGCGCTGATTTTAATGTTGAAACAACATCGGCGGTTTATTTGCGTACGGTTTCTTGTATGCAAGAATCAACCGTGACAGCGACGTTGTCCGCGGGAGAAGTTGTTCATGTAATCGGATTGACCGAAGGATGGCATAAGATTGAAAGAGCCGATGGATCGACAGGCTGGATTTGGGAAACATTTGTCACTCCGACAAGCAAACCTTTTAATTCAACTGCGACCGAACCGAATCCGACTCCCGAATCGGAAGTTGAATACGTGGCAATGAGAGATATTGGCGGTCATAAATATGAGGAAGCTGTTTGGTATGTTTATAACAACGGCATTGTTGAAGGTTACGAGGATGGCTCGTACAAACCCGACCAAACAATTAATCGCGCGGAACTTTTAAAGATTATTGTTGAAGCTGCTTATACAAATGAGTTTAATGCTTATGATGGACAAGAGTGTTTTACAGATGTCCCGGCTGATCAGTGGTATGCGAAATATGTTTGTTTTGCGGAGTCGGAAGGAATTGTTGAAGGGTATGCTGACGGTTCTTTTAAGCCCGCGCAGCAGATTAATTTTGTGGAAGCGCTTAAGATCGCGATGATCGGTTTTGGTTACGGATATGCAGGAGGAGAGCCTTGGTATCAGCCAACAGTTGTGGAGGCATCAAACAATAACTTTATTCCATTAGATATTTATGCTTTTAATCAGGCGTTCAAAAGGGGACAAATGGCCGAGATGATTACTCGAATGATGAAACATGAAGCCGGAGAGCTTGAAGATTATACGCAAACGGGTGATACAAGTTATTTTGTTACATACGAATCTATTGAAGCGGGCTTGAATGTTGAGGATTATGTTGGAACCGGACAATGTATTTCCGGAGGAGAAGTTTATGAATCCGGAGATGTTACGGGCTATGATTGTGTGTGCGGACAGGGGACATGGCAATGCGAAGAATTACCGGTGACTGAATAGTTTTATAAAATTTCTCTTGACTATAAAATTTAGCACTTTATAATACGGAGTGCTAAATTTTATTATGTAACAATATTAACTATGGCTAAAATCGTACCTACATCAGACCATATCGTGGTCGAAGCGATTGAAGAGGAAACTACCGCATCGGGAATTATTATCCCCGACACGGCATCAAAAGAAAAACCTCAAAAAGGAAAAGTAATCGCGGTCGGTCCGGGAAAAGTCGGAGACGATAACGAGCGAATTCCAATGGAAGTAAAAGAAGGGGACACGATTTTATTTACAAAATACGGTCCTACGGAAGTAAAAGTCGATGGAAAAGAACTTATGGTTCTTAATGAATCTGATGTTCTTGCAATTCTTAAATAACGCGGCACTGCCGTTTTCTTAATTTAATCTATAACCTAACTTAATCATGGCTAAACAAGTTGCATTTAGTGACGACGCACGTCAACAACTGTTCGCGGGTGTTACAAAACTTGCGGAATCAGTTCGAATTACACTTGGTCCAAAGGGACGAAATGTGGTTCTTGATAAAAAATACGGAGCTCCTACAATTACAAACGACGGAGTAACTATCGCGAAAGAAATTGAATTACCGGATCCTTACGAAAATATGGGAGCGCAATTGGTTCGCGAAGTTGCTACCAAGACCAATGATGTTGCGGGTGACGGAACTACAACGGCGACTATTCTTGCGCATGCAATGATTCAGGAAGGACTCAGGAACGTAACTGCCGGAGCAAATCCGATGAAACTTAAGGAAGGGATGATGAAAGCGGTTGATAAAGTTACGGATGCGCTTGCGGATGTGGCTACTCAGATTGGAGATTCAAAAGAAAAAATCGCGCAAGTTGCTACAATTTCCGCTCAAAGCTCGGAAGTTGGAACAATTATCGCGGAAATGATGGATGAAGTTGGGCCGGACGGAGTTATCACTGTTGAAGAATCTCAAGGAATGGGTCTTGAAAAGGAGGTCGTAAAAGGTATGCAGTTTGATAACGGATATATTTCGCCTTATATGGTAACGGATACCGGTCAAATGACCGCGGAATATGAAAATCCGAAAATTCTCGTAACTGACAAAAAGATTTCATCTATTCAGGACGTTCTTCCTTTAATTGAAAAGTTGGTTCAGTCCGGGAAAAAAGAGTTAGTTATTATTGCCGAGGATGTTGAAGGGGAAGCACTCGCTACTTTCGTTCTTAATAAGCTGCGCGGAGTATTCAGCGTTCTTGCCGTCAAGGCTCCCGCGTTCGGAGATAGACGAAAGGAAATGCTTAAGGATATTGCCGCGCTTACAGGTGCGCGCGTTATTTCGGAAGAAGTTGGTCTTAAATTGGACGCTACCGATCTGGGCGATCTTGGTGAAGCTCACAAAGTGCTGGCCGACAAAGATAAATGTACAATTATTGAAGGTAAAGGAAGCAAAGAAGATATTGAAGCTAGAATTAGCGAAATTAAAGTATCGCTTGATAAGAGTTCGTCGGAATTTGATAAAGAGAAATTGATGGAACGACTTGCTAAACTGGCAGGTGGAGTTGGTGTAATTAAAGTCGGTGCTGCTACGGAAGTTGAACTCAAAGAAAAAAAACACCGTATTGAAGATGCGCTTCAAGCTACAAAAGCCGCTGTTGAAGAAGGGATTGTTCCGGGTGGAGGTGTTGCCTTTCTTGAAGCTTCAAAAGCTCTTGAAGGAATTAAAGGTGATACCGATGATATTACAGGTGCGCATATTGTACGAAATGCTCTTAAATCTCCACTTTTCCAAATTGCTTTAAATGCCGGTAAAGAAGGTGCGGTTATTGTGGATAAAGTATTAAATGAGAAAG